>NZ_JCACLG010000013.1:0-84476 GCF_059505785.1 Kastovskya adunca
GGGAAGCTAGATGTTGCTTCGCCTTTGATATCACGGGGGACTTTGAATCTAGTTCACCCCTTGATAAGGGGACTTTGAATCTAGTTCACCCCTTGATAAGGGGACTTTGAATCTAGTTCACCCCTTGATAAGGGGGGTCAGGGGGGTCAATCAACTTTGAACGAGTTGCTCGATTTCTTCAGCTTTGGTTGGTAAATCTGCTGTCAAAACTTCGCTACCGGATTCTGTGACTAAAACATCATCTTCGATGCGAATTCCCCGGACATCGGAGAATTGCGCTAGGCGTTCCCAGTCAACGACATCCTGATATTTTGACCGTAGGGCGGGATCGTTGAGAATTGCTGGAACTTGGTAAAATCCTGGCTCAATGGTGACGAGCATTCCTGCTTTTAAGGGACGATTGAGTCGGAGGAAGCCTAAGCCAAAGCGATCGCTTCTAGTTTTCCCAGCTTCATAGCCTGCTAAATCTCCCAAATCTTCCATATCGTGGACATCCAACCCCAGCAAATGTCCGACTCCGTGGGGAAAAAACAAGGCATGAGCGTCCATTTCAACTAAATCTGCAACTTTACCGCGCAAAATGCCCAAATCAGCTAATCCTTGGGCAATTACACTGGCGGCTAAAAAGTGTACGTCCTGATACTCCACACCAGGGCGAACTTTCTCAATGCAGGCATCATGCGCCGCCAATACTACATCGTAGAGGTCGCGTTGTGTGGGGGAAAACTTGCCGCTAACGGGCCAAGTACGGGTGACATCAGACGCCCAACCATTCTCTGTTTCTGCCCCGACATCGGCTAGTAATAAAGCGTCCGCTAGCAGGGCGTGGTGATATTGATTGTTGTGGAGAACTTCACCGTGAACTGTCACAATGCTGCTATAGGCAAAGGTCATATTATGGGCAATAATTACACCCTCCATTGCTGCTCGGACTTCTGCTTCTAGTTTGGCGTTAGGAGTTGCCTGCATCCCGGCTTTGTGAGCTTGCACGGTACAAGTGGCGGCTTGGCGTAACTCGGCTAGAGCAGTGGCGTCATGAGTTAGGCGCAGGGTGATAATCGCTCTTGCTAGCTCCAAATCAATGCTGTGGGGAGCATTGGCAGGGGCAATTGGGCGATTTAAAACTTCGGCTTGTTCCTGGTAGGTGGTAGGATTTTGAACGGCGATCGTTGCGGCTTCCGTGGAATGCGATCGCAACTCCGCCAAGGGAAAAGCTGCATCCGCGCCAATTAACTGAGCAAAGTCCTCCCGTGTCGGCATTTCTCCATGCCACAAGGCACTTCCCGGAACCGCGTCATCCATAAACAGTTGCAGCTTACCATCCTCTAGGCGAATCGCTGCATTCTCTAACGGCAACCCTGCAAAGTAGAGAAAGTGGCTGCTAGAGCGAAAGGAATAAAGATTTGCAGGAAAGTTTCGGGAACTAGCGGTTCCTGACCAGAGAATTGCCGGAAAATCAATAATTTCGGCAAGTCGCTGCCGTCGAGAACGGAGATTTGTTGCAATAGAGATAGGAGCGCTCTTTATTGACATGGAATAGACTCCTTATGGGCAGCTTCTATCCGTCAGGATATCAACCCTAATTAAAGAATGCGAGGTGGTAAGAATGTCTCCTCAACCGAAAGCCCGTCCCCACTCAATTCGTCCCCGCAACTGGCAACTCGAACAACTGCCAGGATTGAGTGCGGAAGATCGCTTACACCTAGAAACCTGCGGCATTACCACCACCAGGCAACTCCTCCAGAAAGCGAGTACCCCCACCTCCCGACAAGCCTTGGCAAATCAGTTGCAACTCCCTGTCAAACACGTCAATAAGTGGGTTGCTCTGTCCGATTTAGCGCGGGTTCCTGGCGTCGGCTACCAGCACTGCGGGCTGTTGCTACATTCCGGTATCGTCTCGGTTAACCAACTCGCGCAAATACCCGCCCACAAGTTGCAGCAACAAATTCTCCGCCTCCAAGTCGCTACCCTACAACGCCGCGATCTCTGTCCTTCGGTAGATGAAGTACAAGTCTGGATTCAACAAGCACAGCAACTTGTCAAGTCATGAATATAGGCGATCGCTAACTGTTTGAGGTGTTGAGTTGTGGATAGAGAAGAGTTAGTTAGAAAGTACGCTGGGGGAGAAAAAGATTTCACTGGACGTAGGTTTCGGAATTCTAACTGGATTGACGAAATAGTTAGAGGTGGTATCTACCGAGAAGCCGACTTCAGCAATGCCTACTTCGTGAGAAGCGGATTTGATGAGGCTGACTTGAGTTTCGCTAAATTCGTTAGAGCGCGTATGTATGAAAGTGGTTTCGGGAGCACTTGTTGTTTGGAAGGGATTGACTTTACCTATGCTGTTTTCAGTCAATGTAACTTTAGTGAGGTTGATCTCAGAGGAGCCATATTTAGGAACGCTACTCTTAGCGAAGTCAATTTCAGAAATGCCAACCTCAGTTATGCCGATTTGAGAGGGGCTAGAAAGCTGACTGTTGGAAGTTGTGAGAATGCCATTTTTTATGAAACTATCATGCCCAACGGTAGGATTTATACTGCTTGAATCTAGCTCATTTATCCAATTGTCTGCTTCTGAATTAGCCAGAAGTGCTGCTAAGAAACGCGATCTCTGTCCTTCGGTAGATGAAGTACAAGTCTGGATTCAACAAGCACAGCAACTTGTCAAGTCATGAATATAGGCGATCGCTAATTATTTGAGGTGTTGAGTTGTGGACAGAGAAGAATTAATTAGAAAGTACGCTGGGGGAGAAAAAGATTTCACTGGCGGTAACTTTCGGAGCGCTAACTGGATTAGCAAAAGAGTTAGAGGTGGTATCTACCGAGAAGCCAACTTCAGCGATGCCTATTTCGATGGCAGTAGCTTCGTTGAAGCTGATTTGAGCTTTGCTAAATTCGTTAGAGTGCGTATCTATGAAAGTGTTTTCGCGAAGAATTGTTACATGGAAGGGGCTGATTTTAGTTACGCCGTTTTCGGGCAAGTTACTTTCTGTAACGTCGATCTCAGCAGAGCCATCTTTAGAAATGCTCGTCTTAGTGAAACTAGTTTCGAGAATGCCAATCTCAGTTATGCCGATTTCAGGGGAGCCAGAAGGTTCAACGAAGTTAGCTTTGAAAATGTTATCTTCTATGAAACTATTATGCCCGACGGCAGTATCTATACTGATAGTATCTAAAGTTAGTTTATTTATCAGATTATCAGCTTCTAAATTAGGCAGAAGTGCTGCTGCTAAAGAATTTGCATTAATCCATTACAATATTTCCTCTTTGTCCCTGTCTTCAATAACATCTTGAATTTTTGCGGGGATATTTGAAAGAAAATCGTAAGCCAAACTGCTTTCTGCTTCATCGCCCTTAAGTGCGATCGCGATCGCTCGTAGGTTAGGTTGAACAATAGAGAAACCCAACAGCCGCCACTCTATTCCCCCGCTAGCATCCCCTCAAAAGTTATCTCCTCATTCATCCCCAATTCATCGGCTCAACTCCCGGCGCTACACACCGATGAAAACTCGAATATTCCCAATCCTTCGCAGCCTTCACCAAACCCGGTTTGACAGGATTGAAATGGATGTAGTCGAAATGATGTTAAAAATCCGCAGGGTCGAAGGAGGTAATTTGAGCTTCGGCGAGTTGTCCGGTAGGGAGGTCAACGATTTGGAGGGTGATGTCTAGGGGGTGAGGGGTGAGGTGGTTTGACCAGATAGAGGTTGCGCTATTTTTGAGTTGATTAACTATTTGAGGAGTTGAACTATGGATAGAGAGGAATTGCTCAGAAGGTATGCGGCTGGAGAGAGAGATTTCACTGGTATCAAACTGACGGGGATTCGTTTGTCTGATGTCAACTGCCCTGACATCATTCTTAGAAACGCCAATATTAGTGAGACTTCCATTGAATTGTCTGACTTTAGCTTTGCTGACTTGAGAGATAGTAATATGACTAGAATTCGTCTTGATGAAGTTTCTCTGAGAGGGGCTAATTTGAGTGGTGCCAATTTGAGTAGTGCTATCTTTAGCGTACCTTACCTTAGAGATGCCAACCTCAGCCATACTAACTTGAGTAATGCTATCTTTGGTGATGCTTCTTTCAAAAATGCTAATTTCAGCCATGCTAACTTGAGAGGCGTTCGTGGTTTCCGTATCAATAAATGTAAAGGAGCTATCTTTAAAGACACGATCATGCCCGATGGAACTATCAGGAACAGTGCGATCGCGATCGCCCGTAGGTTAGGTTGAACAATAGAGAAACCCAACCTACTAGGTATTATTAGCTATTACCCTCTCACTATTCTTTCGCTAAAACGCCGTTGAGAAAGATATCAGCTATCCCTTCTGCCATTTCTTGCATCTCTTGGGGCGAAGCGTCGGGTTCTCCGAGGGTTTTGTGGCTGAAACCCGCGACAGCAAACATGCCTAAAAAGACTTGGGCGACAATTTTGGGATTCGTGCGGCGATAAATGCCTTTATCCATTGCCGTTTGAAAGAAGGCTTCGGCAACATCCGTCATTTTGGCAATGACTTCCGACTGAATGCGATCGCGTAACTCTGGGTGAAACTGCGCCTCCATAAAGCACACCCGCATCATGTCGGCATTCTCGCGCATTCGCAGCATCCGCCGCCGCATCACCTGCGCCACCGCTTTATAGCTGCCCATTTCGCTCAGTTCCGTGAGCAAATCCGTGAGAATTTCTACCCATCCCTGCGTCGCTACCTCAATGAGGATAGCCTTCTTATTTTCAAAATGACGAAACAGCGTACCTTCTGCAACACCAGCCGCTTGAGCCAAATCGCGGGTTGTTGTACCGTCGTATCCCCGACGAGAAAACAAGCGTTGCGCCGCTTGCAGGATGCGCTGTCTTGTCTCCATCTCTGACTGAGGACGCCGATTTAAAATTCGCATGAATTCTCAATATAAGCTGTAGCGTTATTGTGCAACAGGTTCCCTGATAATCGACAAAAGTGTCATAGTTCCTCACAAATTCCCCCTTTCCGCCTGAGGTAAAGCAGAGGTGCAGGGGAGCCGGGGAGCAGGGGAGCCGGGGAGCAGGGAAGCAGGGAAGCAGGGAAGCAGGGAAGCAGGGGAGCAGGGGATAACTACACTTCATCCTTCATACTTTATACTTCACCCTTCACCCTTCATCCTTCATACTTTATACTTCACCCTTCATACTTCACCCTTCATCCTTCATACTTTCTTCCCTACTCAGGACTCAGGACTCAGGACTCAGGACTCAGGACTAATTAACCCTTTGGAACACTCAAAGGGTTGAGAAATTCTTATCCTAGAAGACAGTGCCAATTGCTACTGCTTTATGAGTCAGTCGAATCAATTTATTTTGCTTTTGATGAATTTAACTACCTGGTGGAGGCTGCGCCGTTGGCGTACCGGAATGGCGGTATTTCTATCAGCGATAATGCTGGCGTGGGGAATGCTTCCTGCTGTTGCGTTGGCTCGCACGGAGACACCTGTTCCGCAGTCGGAGTCTATCCAGCCTTATTTGGATCGAGTCATTGAAAAGGTGAGCGAGTTTAGCCTTGACAATGGCATGAAGTTCATTGTTTTGGAACGTCACCAGGCACCTGTTGTGTCGTTTGTGACTTATGCCGATGTTGGGGGAGTTGATGAACCCGATGGAAAGACAGGGGTTGCTCACTTTCTGGAACACTTGGCGTTCAAAGGAACTACCCGCATTGGGACAACGGATTACCAAGCAGAGAGTCAGCTCCTAGACCGATTGGATCAGTTGTTTGAGCAAATTCAAGCCGCGAAAGCTGCGGGTAACCAGGCAGAAGTCGCGAGGCTAGAAGCGGAGTTTGCCAAGGTAGACGCGGAAGCATTAGAGTATGTCACGCAAAATGAGTTGGGGCAGATTGTTGAGCAGGCGGGGGGCGTTGGCTTAAATGCCGCCACCTCTGCGGATGCGACGGTGTACTTTTACAGCTTTCCGTCTAATAAGCTAGAACTCTGGATGTCTCTGGAGTCAGAGCGCTTTCTAGACCCAGTGTTTCGGGAATTTTATAAGGAAAAAGATGTCATTTTGGAGGAGCGGCGTCTGAGGACGGACAACTCTCCTATCGGTCAGATGATTGAGGCGTTCCTTGATGAGGCTTTTCAGGTACATCCTTACAAGCGTCCGGTGATTGGTTACAACGAAGATATCCGTAACCTCACCCGTGCAGATGTCCAGGAATTTTTTGAGACTTATTATCCTCCCAACAACCTAACAATTGCAGTGGTGGGTGATGTTGATGCCTCGGAAGTCAAGCAGTTAGCTGAAACTTACTTTGGGCGTTTCAAAGGTCGTGAAAAGCCGCCAGCCGTGACGGCGGTTGAGCCGCCTCAGAAGCAAACGCGGGAAGTAACGTTAGAACTAGCGTCCCAACCGTGGTATTTGGAGGGCTATCATCGACCTGCGATCGATCATCCTGACCATGTGGTTTACGACATTATCGGGCGTCTGCTAAGTGATGGTCGTACCTCTCGACTGTATAAGTCTTTGGTGGAAGAGAAACAGGTGGCACTAACAGCGCAAGGCTTTAGTGGTTTTCCGGGAGACAGGTATCCGAATTTAGTGTTGTTGTATGCTTTGACGGCTCCGGGTCATACGGTAGAGGAAGTGGCGACAGCATTACGGGCTGAAATTGAGCGGCTGAGGACGGAACCTGTATCAGCGCAAGAGTTAGAGCGGGTGAAAACCCAGGCGCGGGCAGAGGTATTGCGATCGCTTGATTCCAATATGGGTATGGCACGCAATCTGGTGGAGTATGAAGTGAAAACGGGCGACTGGCGCAATTTATTTGAAGAGCTAGAAGCGATCGCAGCAGTCACGCCTAAAGATATTCAACGGGTAGCCCAGGTAACCTTCCAACCCGAAAACCGCACAATTGGACGCATCTTGCCCAAAGCCAATGAAGGACAGAGTCCTGAGTCCTGAGTTCTGAGTCCTGAGTAGGGGAAAAAGTATGAAGGGTGAAGGGTGAAGTATGAAGTATGAAGGGTGAAGGATGAAGGATGAAGGGTGAAGTGTGAAGTGTGAAGTATGAAGGGTGAAGGATGAAGGAGGTTATCAGTTTTCCTCATCGCCTCATCTCCTCTGCCCCTCTGCACCTCATCTCCTCTGCCCCTCTGCCCCTCTGCCCCTCTGCCCCTTTGCTCCCCCGCACCTCTGCACCCCTGCACCCCTGCTCCCCCGCTCCCCCGCTCCCCCGCTCCCCTGCACCCCTGCACCCCTGCTCCCCTGCTCCTCATTCTCTTTACATAATTGAATTGCCTTTTATGACCCATTCTCATTTTCCAATTTCTAGTAGACGCGATCGCGCCTTGCTTAGCTATCGCCGCCCTAATCTCCGCAAAGTTTTTCCCTGGTTAGGGCTAATGATGGTAACAGCGTTGCTGGTTGTGGCATCGAGTTTGCCAGCCGCGGCAGAGACAGCACAGCATTACACTGAGTTAGAGTTCAAGTCGTTACCGGAAGTGGAGTTTCCGGATTACACGCGCTATGAGCTAGACAATGGCATGGTTGTCTATCTGATGGAAGACCATGAGTTGCCATTGGTTGAGGGTATGGCGATGATTCGCACGGGTAGTCGCCTTGAACCCGCCAACGAAGTTGGTTTAGCGTCGCTCACTGGGGAAGTGATGCGTACAGGTGGTACGACCGAACACACGGGCGATGAACTCAATCAGCTTTTGGAACAACGCGCCGCAGCGGTGGAAGTTGGCATTGATACAGCAGTAGCCACTGCAAGCTTCAACGCCTTGAGTGAAGACCTGGATACGGTTTTTGATTTGTTTGCGGAAGTGCTGCAAAAGCCGGCTTTTCCTCAAGACAAGCTGGAGTTGGCAAAAAATCAGCAGGCGGGACAAATTGCCCGTCGGAATGATGACCCCAATGACATTGTGGGGCGAGAGTTTCAGAAACTGGTTTACGGCGAAAATAGCCCCTATGCCCAGACAGTAGAGTATTCCACGCTGGAGAATATTTCTCGTGAGGATTTAGTCGGGTTTTACAACCAGTATTTCCACCCCTCGGATATGATTCTGGGAATCGTTGGGGATTTTGACTCTGCCAAAATGCGATCGCGCATTCAGGAGGAATTTGGCAACTGGAAGCCAAAATCTAAACCTCCTCAGCCGGAAGTTCCCTCAGCGTCCCAAGCAAAGACAGGTGGACTCTTTTTTATCAATCAGCCGCAACTAAGTCAAAGTTACATTCAGATGGGGCATCTGGGTGGGGTGTTGAATAACCCCGACTATCCCGCCTTGGAGGTTTTAAATGGAGTTATGAATGGCTTTGGCGGACGGCTGTTTAATGAAGTGCGATCGCGTCAAGGTCTGGCTTACTCTGTCTACGGCTTTTGGAGTCCCCGCTACGACTATCAGGGAACCTTTCTCGCTGGCGGACAAACACGCTCTGATGCCACTGTCCCCCTGATTCAAGCTGTTCTTGCTGAAATTGAGAAACTACGGACAACACCGATCACAGCCCAGGAACTCGCCTATGCCAAAGAGGGCGTCCTCAACTCCTTTGTCTTCAATTTCCAAGACCCCGCCCAGTCTTTATCGCGGCTGATGCGCTACGAGTACTATGGTTACCCCAAGGATTTCATTTTCCGCTATCGAGAGGGCGTGGAAGCCACAACTATTGAGGATGTTCAACGGGTTGCCCAAAAATACCTGCAACCCGATCAAATCGTCACGCTAGTTGTGGGTAACGCGGCGGAGATTCAACCGCAGCTTACCCGTTTGTCAACTGATATCACCTCCCTAGATATCACTATTCCAAAACCAGAAAGCTAAGGTGTGGCGTGCAAAGTCAGATGAGTGACGGCAAAACAACGTCAAGGCGATCGCCTAGTGCAATTATCCTCGCCGGGGGACAAAGTTCTCGCATGGGTGAGGATAAAGCCCTGATTGCCTTGCACGGTGTTCCCTTACTGCGGCAAATTTGCGAAGTTGCCCAACAGTGTGCGGCACCAGTGTACGTCGTCACGCCCTGGATAGAGCGCTATCAGGAGGTTATACCAAACGATGTGCGGTTGATTCAGGAAGTCCCTTTGCCGAAAGAAACAACCCCCCACGGCCCTTTGGTGGGGTTTGCTCAAGGGTTAGCGCAGGTGGAAACAGACTGGGTGTTGTTGCTGGCTTGTGATTTGCCGCAGTTGCAAGTTGCAGTATTACAGGATTGGGTAGGGAGATTAGAGACGGTGCCAGAAGAGGCGATCGCCTTTTTACCCCGACACCCAAAAGGCTGGTGGGAACCCCTTTGTGGGTTCTACCGCCGTCAGTGTTTCCCCCTACTGACGGATTACATTCAGCAGGATAAAAGGTCGTTCCAGGGCTGGTTGGCACAACATCCGGTAGAGGAATTGCAGGTAAAAGAGCGATCGCTTTTGTTTAATTGCAATACACCGGATGACCTCAAAGAAGTCAACAACAGGCACCAGAATGAAGCATGAAGTCCAACCCCATCAATAAATTCCGGCGCTTGAGATTATTGATGGACTTTCACTTTTCATCTATCGGTTCCTTTTTGGTCTAAAGCACTTGCAAAGGAACCGATAGGTGCCAAAATTCACCGATGCAGATTTAGGGATTTAATTTAATATACTTACGTAGAAATATCAACGCCCGGTTCTTTATACGTACGAGTTTCTACTGAACCAAGGACAGCTCCGGATTGAACGATGTCAGACTCCAGCAGTTTTACGCCACAATCGACCGAGGATGGCTCGTTTACCTTTTTCTCTACCCAGTTTGGGGAGTGCTTTCATAGCCACACAGGAGCCTATACCGAAGCCCAAAAGAAGTTTGTCGAGCCAACGGAACTTCTGCAAAAAGCCAAGACGGCTAAACGCTTGCGGCTGCTGGATATTTGTTACGGTCTGGGCTACAACACGGCGGCGGCTTTGGAAGCAATTTGGAGCGTCAACCCTGAGTGTTATGTAGAAGTCATTGGTTTAGAGATAGATTTGACTGTCCCCAAAAGCGCGATCGCTCATCAACTTTTGCAGCCCTGGAACGCGCCAATTCCAAAGCTTTTAGAAACCTTAGTCACAACAACCCAGTCGGTACAAACTGAGCGTCTTTCTGCCCGACTTTTACTCGGTGATGCCAGACTCACGATTCAACAGATAAAGCAGTCCAGTTTCCGTGCGGATGCGATTTTTCTTGACCCTTTTTCCCCACCCGTTTGTCCGCAACTCTGGACAGTTGAGTTTTTGCAGTTAGTTGCTGATTGTTGTGCCAAAACGGGTAGGCTGGCAACCTATTCTTGTGCCGCCGCAGTCCGAGCGGCATTGATAGCCGTGGGGTTCCAGATTGGTCAAGTTCCCGATTTAGGGCAACGACCGGGCACAATAGCGAGTTTTAGCGCGGCTGGTTTGCCTCCCCTCTCAGCGCGATCGCAAGAGCATTTACAAACCCGTGCGGCGGTTCCCTACCACGATCCTCAGCTTTGTGACGAGGCAAGGGTGATTGTACAACGCCGCCACCAAGAGCAACAAATTTCTCCTTTAGAACCGTCCTCCCACTGGAAACGACGATGGTTAAATCACTGGAGAGAAAGGATGAAAGAGGAAGAATCAAGGATGAAGTAAAAACTCGGAACTGGTGCTCTTTACCCTTAGCGTTACCTTACAAATTAAAATTACAGAAAAGTTAGCAGGATTACCGGAAAAACATTAACTTTCAATACTTTTTGTTGATTAAAAGCATAATTGAGAGACATTGTTGACTGATTTCAGCTAAACATATCCGTAAAAAACCTGATTTAAAACTTACGCAATTTCAGCATACTGAAAACAAACCTCTAGATTAAGTCATGATAGATGGGTCTGATCGTGCCATTTCATCTAAAACCAGTTTTTATTCAGTGAACTTCTCAGAATCTGATCGTCTCAAAATTCTTGTTGTTGATGACCATCCTTCTAGCCGCATGACAGCGGTCGCTCTTCTAACCATAGAAGGCTACGACGTTGTAGAAGCGGAGAGTGGCCCGGTTGCCCTCAAACGAGTTACTGAGTTCAATCCTGACTTAATTCTCCTGGATGTGATGATGCCAGGAATGGATGGGTATGAGGTTTGTCGGCATCTTAAACAGGACGAGCAAACCCGCTTAATTCCTGTGGTTTTTATTACGGCATTGGGCGATAAGCGATCGCGCATTATGGGCATTGAAGTAGGAGGCGATGACTTTCTCACTAAACCCTTCGACCGCCTAGAACTCTCCGCTAGGGTTAAATCCCTTACCCGTCAAAAACGTCTCAACGAAGATTTAGACCACGCTGAAAAAGTTCTCTTTTCCATCGCCAGTGCTGTTGAAAGTCGCGACCCCAATACGGGCGATCACTGCGAACGGCTTGTCAATATGGGCAAAGCCTTTGGTGAGTACCTACAACTCTCCCGTGCTGATATTCGCCATCTGATGTGGGGAGGATACCTGCATGACATCGGTAAAGTCGGAATCCCGGATGCGGTGTTGCTAAAAAAAGGCAAGTTTACGCCGGAAGAACGGGAGATCATCAATCAACACGTCCTAATTGGCGAGAAGATTTGTCAGCCGTTGCGAACGATGCGCGGCGTCATTCCGATTATTAAATACCACCACGAACGTTGGGATGGCACAGGCTACCCTGATGGATTAATGGGAGATGAAATTCCCTATCTGGCGCAGCTATTTCAAATTATTGATATCTATGATGCGTTAACCAACGAACGTCCCTATAAACCAGCTTATTCCAGTGAAGAAGCCTTAAAAATCATGAGGGAGGAAACCGATAAAGGGTGGCGTAACCCGCAACTGATGGAGCAGTTTGCTGAATTTATCGCCTCGATCCTGCCGCAGCCAGCAACAGCCTCAAACACGCCTCATCGTAATTTTTGAAGGCTTGGCTCAAACAGACCTCATCAGCGTGGATGAAAAAGACAGTGCAGGTACCATCAAGCGCGGTATACTCCAGTCGAAGAGATTAGCTAACAAGGGAATGGTTGCAGTAGCAATTCTTGCGGCAGGACGAGGGACACGGATGAAATCTCAACTCCCTAAGGTGTGTCATGCTTTGGGGGGGCGATCGCTAGTTGAACGCGTCCTGATTAATTGTTTGTCTATCGAACCCTCGCGGCGTTTGGTAATTATTGGCTATCAAGGAGGTCTGGTCAAAACTTCCTTAAAAGCATTTGATAATTTAGAGTTTGTTGAACAAACTGAGCAACTGGGTACAGGTCATGCCGCCCAGCAACTGCTACCGCATCTAGAAGGCTTTACAGGCGACCTACTGGTCTTAAATGGGGATGTCCCCTTGCTGCGTCCCGATACCCTCAAGCTGCTTCTGGAGACGCATCAAGCCCATCAAAACGCAGCGACACTGCTCACTGCCAACTTGCCCAATCCTCAAGGCTACGGGCGGGTGTTTTGTGATGGTCAAAATCACCTGACGCAAATTATTGAAGACCGGGATTGTACAACGGCACAAAAGCAAAATCGCCGGATCAATGCTGGGGTGTACTGCTTTAATTGGTCTCAACTCGCAAAGGTGCTGCCCCAGCTCACTGCTGACAATGACCAGCAGGAATATTATCTCACCGACGCGGTGAACTACCTTTCCCCCGTAATGGCAGTTGATGTAGAGGATTACCAGGAAATTATTGGTATTAATGACCGCAAACAACTCGCCGCCGCCGATGCAATTTTGCAAGCACGGGTCAAAGATAAGTGGATGACCGCAGGTGTTACCTTAATTGAGCCAAATAGCATCACGATTGATGACACGGTGGAACTGGAACCGGATACGACTATCGAACCGCAAACCCATCTGCGCGGCAACACTATAATTCGCTCCGGTTGCCGCATCGGGCCGGGTAGCTTAATTGAAAATAGTGAGATTGGGGAGAATGTGAAGGTGCTGTTCTCAGTAGTGAGTGATAGCGCGATCGCTGCCCATACCCGTGTTGGCCCCTATGCCCATCTGCGTGGTCACGCGACGGTTGGGGAAGCCTGCCGGGTGGGGAATTTTGTGGAATTGAAAAATGTCACTATGGGCGATCGCACTAATGTGGCTCACCTGTCCTATCTGGGGGACGCCACCCTAGGCAATCAAGTCAATATCGGGGCGGGGACGATTACGGCAAACTACGATGGCGTCAGGAAGCATCGTACCGAAATTGGCGATCGCACCAAAACTGGATCGAATAGCGTCCTCGTTGCGCCCCTCACCCTAGGCGAAGATGTCACCGTCGCCGCTGGTTCGACTGTGACGGAGGATGTCCCTAGTGATTCTTTAGTTGTTGCCCGTGCGCGTCAAGTTGTCAAACCCGGTTGGCGCTTAGAAACGGCTCCTAAACCATCCAGTTAAGGCAAGGCAATCCCTAGGGGCGCTCATCGAGAACGCCCCTAAAACCTTCGACTAAGCCGCAAAGCTTGTTAAAGCCTCTCCCGTCCATTCCAGGGTGTCACCCAGTTGATTGCCATCGTGGTAGGCAGCTAGCAGGACTTGGCTAGTTTTGCCCCAAGCGATCGCGCCTGTGGCATCAATAGCGATCGCGCCAAAGTCCCGACGATTCTGCTGCGCTTCCGCAAAGGAACGCTGCATCGCCTGCTCCAAAGACATACCATCCGTCACGCGCACCACAATCCGCGCCGCCAGACACTCATCGATAATATCTTCCCCAATCCCCGTGCAACTCACCGCTGCATGGGGGTTGGCGTAGTTCCCGGCTGGCATAGCAGAATCGCTGACTCGTCCGATGCGCTCGAACCCTTTGCCCCCTGTAGAGGTGCCCGCCGCTAGATTGCCCTCTCGATCGAGGACAACCACCCCAATCGTGCCGCGTCGCGGTTCTGAGGTGGTGAGTAACTCCGGTTCAGCAACCACTCCCGCCGCATCATCTTCAAAATTATGCTCTCGTTCCCGTATCCACTCCTGCAAGCGGAGATTCGTCATGGGGTTGTAAACCGGAAGCTTCAGTTCTCGCAGCAGTTCCGCTGCACCGAAATCGGAGAGGACGCGGTCATCGGAATTTTGCAAAAACTGGGCAAGCTCAATCGGGTGCTGCACGCGGGAGACATTGATTACCCCGCTAAAACGCTGCGTCTTCCCCGCCATCAACGCCGCACTCATGCGAATCTGCCCATCTGATTGCAGCACTGAACCTGTCCCGGCATTAAAGCGCGGATTATCTTCCAACATCTGACACCCTTGAACCACCGCCTCATGGGCGCTGACTCCCTCTAATAACAGGGCATAAATCGGTTCAACGATTTCATAAAGCGATCGCCTCACTGACTCTATAGATTTTCCTCCGTGCAGAGAACTCCCCGCCCCACCATGAACAATTAGCTTCGGTTGCACAAAATTGCCTGCCATTTTAATCTCTTATCGCCACTCAAAACAAACTACTAACTGCTTTGGTACTGACCGTCACCTGCGACAGCATTCTCAACAAACAGTACTTTATATCATTCAATCAATCTAGCCATTTTATCCATCAAGAAAAGAAAAAGTGACCGACTCAGCAAATTTCCCTAGCTCTGCAATCACTTCCTCATAGTTATTGCGGAGGGAATTATCTTTTCAAATGCTTACAATCTTATTAGTGTATAGAAAGTTCTGTTTCGGTTTTTCCCGGCTTGAGTTGGCTCTAACTAACTCCTCCCCAGTCCTACAGGATGCCAGTTTTAACGAGTTGTTCCCTGAAGATTTATCACTTATTCCCTTCTAGAACTTAGGTATGAATAGCCCTAACCTCTGGCTGTATTCCTCTCTATCTCGTTTACAACAACCGAAAAGTTACAAAGGCAAAATCATGCTAGTTGCCTTTGTCGGTACTCATATACCGCTGTTGACTTTGCTGCTGTATTTCCTCATTTCCAACTCTTTTTCGCTGGAGATGACAATACGTGTCTTGGTGATCGCCTTAGTGGCAACATTAGTCGGCACCGGGTGCACACTCTGTGCCTTACACCATCTGCTACTTCCCGTCAGTTTAACCTCGCGAGCACTGCAATCCTACCTGCGCGAAAAAAAGCTCCCCCAATTGCCAACCCAGTTTACTGACGAAGCTGGCACATTGATGACAGATACGGTACAAACAATTAAAAAACTAGACGTTGTCATTCAACGGCTGACTGATTACGATGACCTTACAGATCTGCCCAATCGAGACTTATTCCGTAACTATTGCCAAAAAACTTTAATAAATTTACCGAATGACAAGCATTTATTTGCAGTCATCGCTTTAAACATCAATAACTTCAGGAGCATCAACAATACCCTAGGAGCGAGAATCGGTGACCTCCTCCTAAAAGCCGTTGCCGAACGATTGGTGACTAATGGGGGTCAAAATAATTATGTTTGTCGTCTAGGGAACGATGAATTTGCGATCGCCATCTCCCATCTCACCACGATAGAAGCCGTCACAGAGCGAGCCGAAACACTCCTCAAGACCCTCTTGCCAGCCTTTATTTTAGAGGGCAAAGAAATATACATCAGTGCCAGCCTAGGCATTGCGGTATCTCCCAATGATGGCTCCCACATCGATTCTCTGTTGCAAAACGCCACTACCGCCCTAAATCAGCCACAACGGTGCGAACCAAACCGTTACCAGTTTTACGGTTCTGAGATGAATGCTCAGTTGCAGAAGCGCTTGCTAATGGAAAACCAATTGCGTCAAGCGTTAGAGCGGGGTGAATTTTTCCTACACTACCAACCACGAGTCAAAGCCCATACTGGACAGGTTGTTGCTGTAGAAGCGCTACTACGTTGGCACAACCCTATTTTGGGAATGGTTTCCCCTGCTGTATTTATCCCCATTGCCGAAGCCAATGGTCTGATTGGGGAGATTGGGGAGTGGGCATTGTACATCGCCTGCGCTCAAAACAAGGCTTGGCAATCAGCAGGATTACCACCAATCCGCATGTCAGTTAACTTGTCAGCCCAGCAAGTGAAACAGCCCAATCTGGCAGAGCAAGTTTCCCAAATTTTGGAAAAAACGGGTCTAGATGTTGCTTATCTAGAACTAGAAGTCACTGAAAGCCTGATGATGGAAAATGTTCAGCAAGCCCTTGCCACCTTGCAACAACTCCACGAACTAGGCATCATGCTGGCACTTGATGATTTTGGGACAGGTTACTCATCCTTGAGTTATTTGAGGCATTTCCCTATTGATACTCTCAAGATTGACCGCTCATTTGTCACCGATGTTGTGACTAACCTAGATAACTCAGCGATCACGAACGCCATTATCGCCTTAGCCAAGAGTTTGTATTTGAATATCACAGCGGAGGGCGTAGAGACACAAGAGCAATTAGAATATCTCCAAGCCCAAGGCTGTCATGAAATTCAGGGCTACTACTTCAGTCCTCCAATTCCTGCCGAGGCAATTGCTGATTTTTTGCAGCCACCCCCGCTACCCTTGAGTGATAACTCGCAGGAGTACAATCAGCGATCGCTAACACATATTACTCCTACACCTATTAGCCAGCTTGTCCATTATCACTCCCCTGATTGATTTCACCCTTCATCCTGCCCTCACTGTAGGTTTTCACCTTTAACATTGTTTTGGGCAGGGGAGCGGGGGAGCAGGGGAGCGGGGGGGCAGAGGGGCAGAGGAGATGAAGCGATGAGGAGATGAGGAAAACTGATAACCTCCTTCATACTTCACCCTTCATACTTCATACTTCACCCTTCATCCTTTCTTCCCAAATGTCCTTAGATCAAATCCGCATCATCTTAGTAGAACCAGCTGGCCCTCTAAATGTGGGTGCAGTGGCGCGTGTGATGAAAAATATGGGACTAAGGCAGTTAGTGCTAGTTAATCCCCAGTGCGATCCCCTAGGGGAAGAAGCGCGGCAAATGGCGGTGCATGGGGGGGATATCCTGGAAGCGGCGCAACGAGTGGAAACTCTGCCGGAAGCCTTAGTTGGTTGTCAACGCGCGATCGCCACAACAGGACGCAGTCGTTCTCTACCAACGCAGTTGGAACCTCCTCGCGCCGCTTTGCCTTGGTTGCTGGAGTCATCGGTGCCATCAGCCTTAATTTTTGGTAGAGAAGACCGAGGACTGAGCAATGTTGAGCTAAACTATGCCCAACGCTTTGTCGGCATTCCTTCTAACCCGGAGTATCCGGCTCTAAACCTGGCGCAAGCGGTAGCGGTTTGCTGTTACGAACTTTATCAAAGTACCCAGCCCCAAACCCCTCAGAACCCAGAACTCAGGACTCAGGACGTAGTATCTACCACTGACGTTGCCCCCTTAGATGTATTAGAGGGTTACTACAACCATTTGGAAGCTGTGTTAGTAAAAATTGGTTATCTTTATCCTCACACCGCCCAAACCCGTCTAGAGAAATTCCGACGTCTGTATAATCGTGCTAACCTGACGACGGCAGAAGTCGTAATGCTACGGGGAATCCTCCGCCAAACAGAATGGGCAATAGAAAATTTAAACCCGTCTGTTAAGAATGACGTTCCGGAGCAGAAAGAGTCCTAAAATAAACTTGCATCAGATGAGTTGTTAGGTGTTAAGTGAGTTAGTAGTAGCTAGTTGCCGATCTAGAGCGCTAATTGGCGAAAAATCAGCGTTTCCTTGTCGTTCAGCAGACTACAGCTTTAGTTGGTTGTGTGGGAGGTGTGATCCGTGGCAGTAACGTTAAGAAATGACCCTCAACCGGAGGATTTACCACCGCAACAGGGCGATCGCGAAGTATCCCCTGCGGATTCTCGCCTCCGTTCGCGTCGCTACGAGCAAAAACAGTCATCTACACCGGAATCTTCTCGCTCTGTCAATAGGCGACGGCGCGAACATCAACTCGCTCGCTCTCGCAATCGCTCCGAATCTCAACAGCTAAATGGGGAGGCTAATGGCATTGCGGCTAAGGGCAAAAGCAATGGTAAGCCGCCGAAAAGATCCTTTGGTCGTAGCAGCGAAAAACGGTCGAAAAAACCTCTAACCGCCGCCCAACGCCGCCAGGTTCGGGAACGCCACCTAGCTCGCTTGGCAACTAGCCCCTCCACTGCCAATCCTCACCCCGCATCGCCTCCAGAAACGACAGCTCCCCGACGCCCAAATTCCCGGACTGACAACTCTTCTAGTCTCAACAGAAAACGGGGAGTCCGTAGCGCTCAGAAACGCCCCCTTTCACCACTGTTATACGTTGTCCGGCTGTTGATTTTGGGGGTGGGAATTGGCACGATTGCCGGGACGATTTTATCAATCTCCGATCCAGCGACGCGCCAATCGGAGTTGAACCCAACTGAGAAAAAGGAAGTGCAAGCCAGCGATACAGGTGGGGGCGTCCCTAGTCCCATCTCCCTTGCTCAAGACTTACCCGATTTAAAAGCCAAAATTCAGGGCTTGTTAGTGGCTGACTCGAAGTTGCAACCGGGCGTGTTTTTCGTGGATCTTGATACGAATTCCTACCTAGATTTGGACGGTTCTGTCTTGTTTCCCGCCGCTAGTACCATCAAGGTACCAATTCTGGTGGCGTTTTTTCAGGATGTTGATGCAGGAAAGATTCGTCTTGATGAAATGTTAACCCTTGAGCCAGAGGTGATTGGTTCGGGTTCTGGGGATCTGCAATATAAAAAAGTCGGAACCCAGTACACCGCTCTGGAAGTTGCGACCAAGATGATTGCTATTAGTGACAACACGGCAACAAATATGCTGATTACGCGGCTTGGGGGACAAGAAGTCCTCAATGAGCGTTTTCGTCGTTGGGGCTTAACCGCAACAGGAATTCAGAATCCCCTACCAGATTTAGAAGGGACAAATACGACTAGCCCAAAAGATTTGGCAATGTTGATGTCAATGGTGAATCAGGGGGATTTGCTGTCGATGCGATCGCGCGATCGCCTATTGAGTATCATGAACCGTACCGTTAACAATTCCCTCTTACCTAAGGGATTAGGGGACGGCGCAACCATTGCTCACAAAACTGGTGATATTGGTTCGCTCATTGCTGATGTGGGCTTAGTGGATATGCCCAGTGGTAAGCGTTACATTGCTGTTGTCATGGTGAGACGCCCCCACAACGATGCTAGCGCCTCAGAGTTGATCCGCCAAATTTCTCGTACGGCTTACGAATTTTTTAGTCAACCCCCCTCTACCACCCCTAGCACAACTTCCACTCCCACGGGACGCACTGCAACCACTAGCCAAAACATCACAGCCGGAAACTTACTTTAATCTGAAACTAAGTAGGAAAAAGTAAATAATTAAAGGTTGGTAGTGAGGACTAAATTCCTCAAAATAGGGCTAAAGCCCTGACTACCAAACCATTTAAGAAATTTTCCATCACCATACAAAGTTGATTTATTCTCGCTTACTTACTTAGTCGGTGAGTTGGAGGAGATTGTCTAAGGGTAGGGGGATAAAAAGAGAAACACTAGTAACTATTAGCTATTAGTGAATTAATTATGCAGACTGCCACATGTCGCAAATTTCTTCGGGGAGAAAGCTAGAAACTTCCTCGGCTCGTTCTGGGGATAATTCCTCTTTTGTCGCTGAAAAAACGGCTTTGATAACTGTTTCAGCGTCGGCTCCTGGCAAGTTTCCTTCTTGTCTAACTCGGACAAGAAAGTTTCCGGCTTCGATGTTTAACTTAGGTCGAATGCGGCTGAGGAAATAGACGATAGGGTTTTGGTCTGTCCATAAGTCTTCTGCCTCGCTGTCTAAGTCAGCCGCCACACGGTCTACGGCTTCATTACTCATTACATCTCGCAGCGTCCGGAATGTTACTTCAGTTGCACTACGGGCTTCCTCTAGGTCTTTTAAATTACCTTTCTCTTTTACTTTTTCTAGAAATGCTGTATGTTTTTCCATGAAATTTCTCCAAAATTTAAGTATCAATAGGTTAGTGAGATTGTGAATGGGATGCCATTTCACCTCTGGGGCTAATTGCTAATTGTTTAGAGCTAAATTGACACAATTAGTGATTAGCCCTGAACCCTCTATAACTTTAAAGACCGAAGGGAGGATTGTACTTCAGTCTGGAGAAAGAATTAGTTGATACTAGTTTTTAATCATTCCGAAGAAAGAAATAACTAATACTAATTTCTAAACAATGGGGAGCGTGCATCTTCGATAGACGATAACTGGTCAAGGGATTGCCAGATTTTTTGGAGTAAGGCGTCGAGATCCGCTCCTGTAACCGCAGAAATGGCAAAGACGGGGACTTGTGTCAGAGCAGAGAACTGACTGACTAGCTCGTCTTTGGTTTCAGGAGGAATCGCATCGATCTTGTTGAGGGCTAGAATTTGGGGACGCTCTGCTAAACCTCGTCCGTAGGATTGTAGCTCCTGCTGGATGATGTGATAGTTGGCGATCGCATCTTCCGCTGTCGCATCAATTAGATGTAACAGCAGACGTGTGCGCTCGATATGGCGCAAAAAGTCATGCCCCAATCCTGTACCCATATGGGCACCCTCAATTAGCCCTGGAATATCTGCAAACACCGTGCCATCCCCGGAGGGTTTACGTACAACCCCTAAATTTGGGATCAGCGTTGTAAAGGGGTAATCTGCCACTTTCGGACGGGCAGAGGAGACGGCAGAAATGAGAGTAGACTTTCCGGCGTTCGGTAAGCCAATAATTCCTACTTCCGCCAACAGCTTCAACTCTAGGCGCAACTGGCGTACTTCGCCCTCTAGCCCTGGTAAGGCGTATTCAGGAGCACGGTTACGGTTACTCAGAAAGTACTTATTTCCCAAGCCCCCCTTCCCGCCTTTTGCCACGAGGAGGGTTTGTCCGGGTTCTACTAAATCTCCCAGGATTTCTTTGGTAGTGGCGTCATAGACGACGGTACCACAAGGAACTGGAATGACGCGATCGCTACCATTTGCCCCAGTGCGGTTACTTGGCCCTCCACGTCCTCCATTATCTGCTTGGAATCGGTGACCATACCTAAAGTCCAGCAACGTTTGCAGATTTGCCGCTGCCTCTAAGATTACATCACCGCCGCGCCCGCCATTGCCACCCGCTGGCCCCCCAGCAGGAACGTACTTCTCGCGCCGAAAAGCGACGATGCCATCACCGCCCTTTCCGGCTTCTACTTCAATTTCTGCTTGGTCGATAAATTGCATTGTTAGTCCTTAGTTTTTCATCATCCATCTTGAACTTAAGTCATGAGTCGGTAATTTTGGGTGCGGGACTCTCACCCACTACTCAACTCTGACTAATGACCGATGACTAATAACTAAGAATAGGATGATATGTCTTCGCCACAGTCGTCAGCTAAATAGCATAACGCCCGGAATCGCAAACCGACCAACTGTTCGTAAAGCGGATTGATTTTGCACAGTGGGGGAATGTGGACGATTTTACGACCAAATAGTTTGACGTCGCGCTCAAATGGACATTGAGCGGGGATCAGCTTGCCCAGGAACTTCGCGACTCTGGGGTCGTTGATCTCCATCTCGTCCAGCCACTCTCGTACAGGTTGCAGGACATCAGAATGGGGGTGCGAAGATTGTCCCGGTTCCGTCGCTGATTCATCGTCAGGAGCAACTAACGACTGGCTATCACCATCGTAAAGGGTGATTTTCAAAGACTCCAGTGACTCGATTTTCTGCCCCAGCGCTTCACTAAACTGGTGTAGTACTTCCGCTTCCAGGGCTGAGTAAACGCCGTCAGCCAGTGCCACCATCACAGCAGTTCTTAAAAAATTCTCGCCTGTAGATGAATCATTGCCCAACAAGTCGGCGAGTTCCTCAGGAGCAATTGTTTGCAGAGGATTCAAGTCTGTATTTTGCCCTAGTTCTTCTTGAGTGAGCTGGGCAATGAAGTCCTGCTCTTGCTGGTCAAAGTCACCGTCTGCCCAAGCGATCGTTAATAAGCCACGTAGCCAAGCGGCAACTTGCTCTTCTGTATAAAAAGATTGCATTAAACTTGTCATAACTACTCAAATCAAATTGAACCAATCAATTACACCGGATGAGATTATCCGCTCAAATCCTAGCCTTAGCTTGATTAGACTTACCGTAATCTAAGAGACCAAAAGCCTTGCTGTACTGGGATTTTTGTTGTTGTTCTAAAT
Source organism: Kastovskya adunca (assembly GCF_059505785.1). Lineage (NCBI taxonomy): Bacteria > Bacillati > Cyanobacteriota > Cyanophyceae > Coleofasciculales > Coleofasciculaceae > Kastovskya > Kastovskya adunca. Next base: position 22,028 of record NZ_JCACLG010000013.1, read on the forward strand.
TAGGGAACTGTTGTACATCTCGATTGTAACAAAACTTAATCAACAGTTTTTAACCAGAATGGGGGATTCTTCTAAGTAATTGGGAAGAAATTAGTTCATCGAGCAATGACTGACATCAAGTTAAGTGAGATTAATATTTACCCGATTAAGTCGGCGGCGGGAATTGCCTTGAAAACCGCCTCAGTTGAAAACCGGGGATTGCAATACGACCGACGCTGGATGTTGGTAGACCAAAGGGGAAAGTTCATCTCTCAACGGCGATTCCCCCGCTTGGCGTTAATTCGCGTGCAGATAGAGGGTTCTCAGTTGGTAGTGCAAACGCCCAATCGGGATCAGCTTTCTATTCCTTTATGTCTGGACGCCGAACGGGTTGCTGTAAACATTTGGAAGGATGTTTGTGAGGCGATTCCGGCTCCAGAAACGGTTAGCCAGTGGTTTAGCGACTTTTTAGAATTGCCTTGTCAGTTAGTGTATATGCCTGACAGTACCAAGCGACCTGTAGATACTCACTACGCTCACCACAATGAATCAGTAAGTTTTGCTGATAGTTTCCCTTTTTTACTGATTTCTGAGGCATCCCTGGAGGACTTAAATCAACGGCTAGAGGAGCCAGTACCGATGAATCGGTTCCGACCAAATCTCGTTGTGTCAGGCTGTGAGGCATTTGCGGAAGATAGCTGGCGCACTATACGCATTGGTTCTGTGCGATTTCAGGTCGCTGCACCTTGCAGTCGCTGTGTGGTAACGACAGTAGATCAATCGCGAGGAATTCGCGGTAAGGAACCGTTACAAACACTCGCTCAGTATCGCCGACGGGATAGGGAAATCTTCTTTGGGCAGAATTTGATTGCAGGAGAGTTGGGCACACTTCAACTTGGAGATGCGGTACAGGTTGAAAGTCTGGTGTCTGAATAACCCTCTCCAAATAAACTGGGGTAAAACCGCGAGCTTTTGTTGGCTGAAATGATGTGTAGCGAAGTAATGAGGTGCTGGTTAAATCTTAAACTCAGCACTTGCGGTTCAGGAATCAGGACTGTCCTACACCTATATGGCGATCGCTATAAATTAGTCAAATTTTCCTAAAGTTACAAAAGAGGCTAGCAGACCTAAGCTTTTAGTGACTGCTTCTTATTTTCTAAGTGAGGAGCTGTCTCATATTTCTCAATGGGAACTTGCACCACTACCTCTTTTAAACCAAGTCGGTTCGCATAGGAAACTAGGGCATGAATAAAGATAATGATGCCTAGCATCTCTAGGGATTCCTCGATAGCGGTGAGGAACTGGTACGTAAGATTCGCTTGACCGTATAACTCATCATAGTTTCCACCAATGAGTTCCATGCCCAAACCACCTCCAACAAATATCATCCCAGCAGTGATAAATAAATGCTGTGTCCTTGCAGGAAGATGAAAGAGAAATTTTAAAAACGTCAGCCCGAAAACGAACAAGAGAATAGCTGCGGGGACAATCCATGCATAGTAGAGAAGTCCTTTGAACCCTAAGTTTTGCAACGGTTCTGTTAAGTGTTCGTGAAGACCGAGTCCCTCGTCTACCGCAAGATATAAAAAAATGAAAGCTAAAGCTCTCCAATGCCGGACGAAACGAGCATTATCAAGTTTTTTAATATGGGCAATTGTTCCCAGCAGAACCGAGCAAAAGAGTAGTGTTAGTACTGAATACAAGGAGGGAAAGTTTCCCTCCTCATTAAGGTTAAATTCCGTTGCAAATGAATCCCTTCCAGGGAAATCAGGTAGTAAGTACACGGCAATTTGCCCGACGATCGAGGCAATAACCAGGCAAGGTGCTACAACAGCCAAGAATTTAGTAAACTGCCACGGTTTTAGACAAAGCGTAATTTTCATTAAATCAATGCAGGAATGATATTAGGAAGCCAGTTAATTTATTTACAGCGTCGGGAAAGACTGTCTTGCAACTTAAAACTGGTTCATTGACAGTTAACTAATCTCTCGAAATTCAATGGAGATGCATGAATCCCAAAAAAAGGCAATACAAAGTTATCCTCCCTAACCCCTTAAAATCGGTAGGCTAAGATGGGTTCGCTTTTATACCAGCAAATTTTCTCTTGATACCTTACTTAGAAGGAATCAAGAAAGAATTGTTACGTGCAGACTTGTATAAAGCACATCAGTACATAAGACAAAGTGTGCCCTATAAACACTGGATTTTATTCTCAATTGTTGTATTTTTACCAAATCTTTACCTTTCCTTTACCAAAGGGTGTAGCACTGATCGCTGTGCTGGAGTTGAAGGAGGCGATCGCTTACATAACTTAGCTTCACCGACCTGGTTGACTAACAAAACTAAGAAGCGGGAAAGCGGCTTTTCGCTATGCCTCCCAATCCTCAGAAAGCCCAATCGAGCTAAAATCCAGACAGGAAGCCGCAGGAGAGGTGTCATGGTAAACTACAACCCGTTGCAAAATTTGCCATCAAGTGACGAATTACCGGATTGTGACGACACCCCTGTGGATAATGAGCTGCAAATTTTAGTCCCTGCCTTGTTGAGGGCGCTTTTAAGTTTGCTCTGGCGAGAGCGCAATGACTGGTTTTTCGGCTTCAATATGGGTGTTTACCATGCAACGGGAAACAATCCTCGAATCCCGATTATTCCTGATGGTTTCCTCAGCTTGGGAGTAGAGCGACGAAAAGGAACCTACGGACGCAAGAGTTATGTTGTCTGGGAAGAAAATGGGGTTGTCCCAATTTTTGTGTTGGAGTGTGTCTCCCACACCTACGGGGGAGAATACGAGGAGAAAATTGCTATTTATGCTCGCTTAGGGGTGTTGTACTACGCCATCTACAATCCCCAGTTCAGCAAACGCGACCAGCATGACCCCTTGGAAGTTTATCGCTTGGTAGATGGGGAATACGTGCGACAACCTGGGGAACCTGTTTGGATGCCTGAGATTGGTTTGGGGATTGGGCGTGAAATTGGAACCTTTGAAAGCTGGCAGCGAGAGTGGCTGTACTGGTATGACCGAGAAGGGATGAGATTTCCCACACCCGATGAGGTGACTCAGCAAGAACGGCAACGTGCAGAGCAAGAACAGCAACGTGCAGAGCGGCTAGCCGAACGGTTGCGAGCAATGGGGATTGACCCAGAGCAGGTGTAGCGCGATCGCTCGTTTCTTTTCTTTCCCCAAATAACTCTATCCTTAATCCTTGATTATCATTAACTCCCAAGTTGTGAAAAATACTTGCAATGCTAGTGTCGAGTCAAAAGGCTATTGTTTTTACAAAGCCACTCATGGGAGTCGGGCATCTGGTTTAGGAGTCGGCTGTTTCCAGTCAGTCATAGTCTAAACCTTCTTGAGCCAGGAGGCGGGGTAGGGCTGGGGCTTCGGGGTGATCGTAACGGGCGATCAGGTTCAGGTAGCGTCACTGAATCTGTAATAGGGTCGAACCTACTCTATAAGCTCGCCGATGTTAAAGTCTATTCTTATCCAACCTTTGAGTCTGCGTAGATTGTCGAGGAGTAGTATGGGAATTTGCCAGTGGTGTACCATCAAAAACGGCAGTGGGTCATTAATCTCAAAAATTGCATCTTTCCCTCGCCAAATATTTTTGACCCACGTTTGCAGTTGCTTTAACGATCTAATTTCATTAAGCCTCCAGAGTTCGTGATATAGCCAATAGGTGGGCTTACTATCAGGAAGTGGTTGCCAAGCTTCCGATGGGAAATTTGGCGTCCCTACACCAAGATAGGCATCTGCTACCCCTGGATGGTTGTAAAACATAGTAATGGCGGAGTGGGTGCGGGGGTTGCACTCGATGGCGTGAACAGTTCCGTCATCCGCCTGAATAAAGTCAAAGGAAAGCTGCCCGGTACGTCCCAGTTCTTTGGCAAAATGAGTCACCCATTGCATAATTTCAGGCTTGTCAACATTTTCGTAGTTGACTTGAAAGGCGGATGACTCACAGCAGCAGTACATTCTTGTCTCTCCATCTCGCACGGTACTGTGAGTGCAATATTCCTTGCCGGGGATGAATTCCTGCATAATCCACGGCTTCTCCTCGCTGATGGGCAGACTCTTGACAAATGCTTCTGTTTGTGATGGTGTATCGCAAGGGAGCTTGGTGAGATTCAAGCGACGCACTTGGTCGTAGGGGATGCTTTTGAGGATGTACTTATTCTGTTCGTGGGAAAAGTCGAAGTTGAGGACTTGTTCGGGGTCGGTAATTTTGAAGGATTTGGGGACTGATAAACCGAGCGATCGCGCAAATTCTGCCAAGGCAAACTTGTCATCCAGCATCCTCGTTATATCAGCATCGAAGTGGAAAATGTCGCAACAGCCAGATAATACGGGTTTGTCGTTGGAGTCAAAGTAGATGACGGAGAAAATGGCTACCGGGATAAAAAGGTCGATGTTTTCTTGTTTGGCGATCGCACGCATGGCTTCAATGTAGCCTTCTCGGTCTTTCTGCGGATCGGGGACGGTGTAAAAACCAGCGACAGTGTTGGAAAATCGATTACCGCTTAACCAGTATTTGTTGGTATCAACTATGATTGCCCGATGCCCAGCCGCATGAAACGATCGCGCTAGCTGAAGAGTTTTAGTCATCCTAGCGCCAACGATCAAGATGTTTTTGGGATTCTCGTTTAAAACGACTGGCTTGCTGAACGGTCGGCGGACAAAATTCCACAGCAGCGCGGCTAAGACAACAGTCAGGTTAAAGGGAAAGGCGATCGCTAATAATGCCAGCGTCCCCAAATTTTGAAACGCGGCGAAAATACGCGCTTGTATAGATTGTTGTTGCGCCATAAGCTTTATTTTGGGTTGTTATAAATAAGCTTGTTGTGACTGGGAGGTTAGACCCCTTAAGAGGAAAAGGATCTAACCTCACTTCCCCTAAAAAAACATTTATTTTACTTCCCTACCCTTGTAGGGGAGGAAGGGAAGGGAACTCTGCTGGGGGTTCGGGAAAACCGAACTCGCCAACAGTATCTTTTAAACCCCAGACAGTTCTTTTACTGGGTAGCTAATTTCCGGATGATAGTTAAACCATCTCGCAAAGGCAGCAAAACCTGTTCAACGCGGAAATCTTCAGCAACAATACGGTTGAAGGTCGCGATCGCTTCCCCATTTTTAGATCGTTCTTCCGCAGGCAGGTAAACTTGTCCTTGCAGCAAGGTATTATCCACGCAGATGATGCCGTTGGGGGAGAGTAAGTTGGAGTCCAGCAGTTTATGGAAATACTGCACGTACTCGGTTTTATCGGCATCAATAAACACCAAGTCGAAAGACTCACCCTTAGCGGCTAGCTTGTCCAGGGTTTCCAAGGCTGCACCGAGTTTCACTCGAATTTTTGACCCGTGCGGGGAATTTTCAAACGCCGCTTGGGCAAATTCCGCCGTATAGGGATCGACTTCACAAGCTACTAAATGTCCGTCTTCCGGCAAAGCTTCTGCCATTGCCAACGCCGAATAACCCGTAAACATCCCAATTTCTAAGATGCTTTTGGCTTTCATCATATGGACAAACATCTTCAGCATTTGCCCTTCCAAGTGCCCGGATAGCATCTCTTGTTCCAGGTGACGCACTGTCGCACCGTCAGAAAATAGCTTATTCCACGCTTCTTCGCTCGTCTTTTTTGCCAGTGCAGCTAAAGCAGGAGACTCGGCGGTGGTGCATTCGTCCAGGTAAGGATCTAAACCTGCCGCCAAACGCAATGCTTTTTGCAAGTGTGCTTTTACCTCAGCAGGTACGTTTGGTTCTCGTTCCACCATCCGGACGACTGTTTCGAGTTGTTCGGTTAAAATCCCTAGTGGCGTGACGGGACGAGCGGTTGCCATATTCACCCCACTAGACATTGGCAGCACTCCTTAGCTTTTGCTCGGTGCTGCTTGGATAACCGTCCATTTCTGGCTCCTTACCTCCCACGTAGGCATCGATGCCAGCACCACCACGGGGATAGGTGGCGCAGATGCGCTTGTGGTCAGCTAAAGCGGCGTCTAGTTCTTCACGGGTTAAGTCGTTGACAAAGAAGCATTCGCCGATGGGACGAGGCATAGCAGCACGTTGCAAACCGTCCCGTGTCTGAACGATTGACTGGGTAGCATACCACAACAGATCGCCATTTAGGAGGGGGTGGTCGAGAGCGAGTCCGATTCTGCTCATTAGTCCCAAAATGCGATCGCGCTCTTGAGATGTAATATAGCCGCGTCTTTCTGCAATGGTAGCCGAAAATGCCATATCAATATTTACGGCATGACCGTGCAATAACGGTATGCTGGGAGCCAGTTCCAGCGTCGGACTCCAGGTGTGACCGTAGGCAATTACCCGATCCAGCATCAACTCGCGCAGGTTAGGAGTCTCCAAATCCAGCATCGTTTTGATCGACTCGTAATTCACGCGATGAGCAGATGTCTTCAGTTCGGCAGAACCATCAACATAGCCAAAGTGGGTGTTGAGTAACTCTTCCCCATATTTATCCAATAGCTCAAATACTTCAGCATTTGAGACAACGGCGATTTTTACAAGTTCAGCCATGCCGTTGCGAACTTGATCTGTGGGGAGTGTCTGCAAGAAGGAAAAGTCTAGAATTACTTTCTTTGGCGCGTGGTAGGCACCCAGACGGTTTTTGAGTTTACCGTGATTCACTGCAACCTTAATTGCCACGCCAGCATCGATCAAACCGATAAGTGTTGTCGGAACGCGGATATAGTTTGTGCTGCGACGGTAAGCAGCGCAAGCAAAGCCAGTAACATCTGTAACTAATCCACCACCCACAATTAAAACGGGTTCTTTGCGAACCAAACCGAAATCTGCAAACGCATCGATGATCGACTCAAATGTTTCTATCGTCTTTGTCGGTTCGCTAATTGCAATTGGGAAGATGGTCAGATCAAGGTTGTAGTGCTTGAAATACTCTTTAATTTGAGTTCCGTAAAGCCGATTTACGTTGCGATCGACAACAGCAAGGCAGCGCCCGAAACTCTTGTAGCTCTCAGCTATCTCTGTGTTTTTGACATCAAAAGCACCGTTTACGAATTCAAGACTAAACTCGATTTTTTCGTAACCTTCTACATGGAAAGCCCTTTCGGTTGCTTCTACTTTTGCTTGGACGTTGCTCATTCTATGCTTGCCTTTATTCAAAAATTAGAAAAATTATTAACAATTGCTGCAACACTGAATTTGACCCGCGTTTTTTTTAATAAAACAGCGAGCCAGTTCCTAGCCCTGAAACTATGAATTGGATAAAGGCTTTAAATTTTCTGGTACTGGATTTTTCTCTTCTTACGAAACTAAGAAAGCCAGACCGAAAATACCTTTGGTTTGAGCTATTTAAAACAACAGCAGCGAACTATTCGTAGATTAATTAACCATTGATGACTCGGACTATATCAAAAGGAGTAGAAAACCGAACTAATGTAAAGATTGATGAATTAGAGCTTAATTAATAAGATTTAATTATTCTTTACATAAAACGCTAGTTCTCTAATCAAACTCGCCTTAAAGCAGTGCCTGACATTGCTCCGCTATGTCGGATGACTCCTAGAAGAGATTTGTTGCCACGCTTGGGTTTCATCCTCAGTTGACACCACGGACAGTCCTGCACTCCTGCACCGCAATTTTTTATCTTCAATTCCGACTTGACATTTAAGGGAATACTTAATTATCCTGTTGTTAGTTAAGCATTCGCTTAAATATTGAGTAGACCTAGTGCCAGTACAGATATATTTCAGGCGATCGCTGATCCGACGCGACGCGCCATCCTCGATCGCTTGCGCGACGGCGAACAACCCGTCAAGCAGCTAGCAGAACCGTTTAATATCTCGCTACCAGCTATCTCCCAACACTTGCAAGTTCTTTGTGAAGCTGGCTTGGTGACGCAGCGAAAAGCGGGACGACAGCGCCTCTATCGACTCAACCCAGAACCCCTCAAGGAAGTGTCCGATTGGATTACCCATTACGAGCAATTCTGGCAAGAGAAAAATGCAACCCAGACGATATTATGCTAAAGGTGCTGGAAGGCATTGCCGATATGCTGCCACTGTATAGTGCTGAATGGATTGAACAATGGCAGATAAAGGCAAGGAACTATCCCGATTAAATCTCTGCATTATTCGGTTAAAGTGAGCAACTTTTTAGAGGTGGCGATCGCTACTACTCCATATACCTGTATTCCTTGTCTGCGTAGAGTTTGGGCGGCAGAGGACACGGTGGCTCCTGTGGTGTAGATGTCATCTAGCAATAGCACAGGGGAAGTGGGGGGACGTTGGGATAAGCGTTGGCTGACGACAAAGGCATCGGTGAGGTTTTGCGATCGCGCTTGAGCTGTCAGGTTAAACTGGGCTTCGGTTGCCCGCAATCGTTCTAAACCTTGAGGGTACTGTTTATAGCCTGTGACTTGGCAAAAACTTTCGGCAAGCCGTTCTGCCTGGTTGTAGCCGCGTTGTTGCAGTTTTGTGGAGTGGAGAGGGATGGGAATCACGATGAGTTTGTTGGTAGCTAGAGCAGCGGGAGATTGTCGCCACGCTTGCCCTAGCCAGTAACCCAGAGGGCGGGCAAGTTGGGGTTGGTTGTTGTATTTAAGTGTGGCAAGGGTGCGTTTCAAAACTCCCCCATAGTTCCCCCAAACAAATAGCGGCAGTTCACCTTGCCAAAATTGGCTGGGATTAGACAATTGACAGCGTTTGAGTTGATTGTCGCAATACTGACAAAAGACTTCTGCCGTTGGGCGATCGCACAGCGGACAGTTAGACTTCAGAAACAGAGAGATTAGTCCGGTTGTGAGCTTCACTGCTTTTGAGCCTCATCGCATTTGAAGCAATATACAGATGAATTAATACTAGTTGCGTACCTGTTGCTGGCTAACTTGTTTCTAATAAAGTGCAATTCACCAAAGCGCTAGAATGCTTCTCTACCTGAGTAACTGAGTGAACAACATTTACTGGCTCAACCAAATTCAACCTGTATCAGCGCCGTTTGTTGGGGATGAAGCCTTATTTTTGGCGAAAATAGGGCAGCGTGATTACCCGGTTGTGCCAAGTTTTGTTGTCCCAGCCTCGGCGCTGCAAGAGTTTTTAGCTACCCTCAATGATTCGGAATCATTGCTCCTTGACTTTCCTGATTCTTCCTTACATATAGATGTAGATAATCATCATGCCTTGCAGCAGGTAGCGCAGCAGCTTCGTCAGAGAATTGCCACAACCCCTCTGGATGAGTCGTGGATGTCTAGCTTAGAATCAGCAGCGGAGTGTCTGCTTTCTCCCATCCTGATTTTGCGTCCTTCTTTGCAGTTACCACCTCAATCTACGGCGACGCAGGGAAAGGCAGTATTAGGATTGTTGGAGTCTCAGTTTTGCCTCAAACAATCAGAGTCACTCAGCACGGCGTTAAAACGCTTTTGGGGGGAGCTATTTGGTGCGAGGAGTTTGTTTTATTGGCAGCGATCAGGGATTGAGCTGAGTCAAATCCATCTGGCGGTATTGGTGCAGCCGATGTGGGATGCGATCGCTTCTGGTACAATCCAATGCGATCGGACGAGTTGGCAAATTCAGGCGACATGGGGACTGATTCAGGCATTGACTAAAGGGGAAGTGCTGCCAGATTACTACCAGGTACAGCCTCACACAGGTAGCGTACAAGCACAGTATCTGGGCAGTAAAACCCGTGCCTATCGCGTCACATCGGAGCCTAGTTGCGTGCAGGCTTATGTCCTCACCGAAGAACAACAACAGCAGTATGCGCTGGATGAAGAGTATCTCCAGCAACTGATTATCCTCGCCCAGAAATTGACAGCGGAATTTAATCCTACCTTTGCTGGCGAGTGGACGCTCTGCGAGATCCCCGGTAGCTCCCAGCCCCAGATCTATTTCACTCAATTCACTACCCAGCGCTCGATGGTAGACACTAGCGACTTGAGACATCTTTATCAGTCGGCGGTGACTCATCCTATCTCCTCGACGCCCTACTTACTCAAAGGAATACCCGCCGCCGGGGGACGAGCGAGTGCATCAGCACAGATACTTGTGAATTTTAGCGATCGCACTACTCCCATTGAACCGGGTACAATTCTCGTCACTCACAGCGTCGCTCCTGACTGGCTACCCCTCCTCAGACAATCGGCTGGTGTCGTTGCTGAACAAGGCGGAATGACAAGCCATGCCGCAATTATTGCCAGAGAACTCGGTATTCCCGCTGTCGTCGGTGTCAAAGGAGCAACCCAACTCATTCACACGGGAGATTCCCTGCTAGTCGATGGCGATGAAGGGGAAGTCCATCAGTTAGGAAAAGGAGGAGTAGGGAGGATGGACGGGGGAGCGGGGGAGCGGGGGAGCGGGGGAGCAGGGGAGCAGGGGAGCAGGGGAGCGGGGGAGCAGGGGAGCGGGGGAGCAACAAGTTCAGGACTTAGGACTCTCTCTCACTTCGCCAATCCCACTTCGCCAATCGCCACCCAACTACTCGTCAATCTCAGCCAGCAAAGTTCAATTGAGCGTGCGGCGGGTTTACCTGTGGAGGGGGTGGGGTTGTTGCGTTCAGAATTGATGTTATTAGATGCACTAGAACAGCGACAACCGAATTGGTGGTTACAGCAGGGACTCAAAGATGAGTTAGTGGAACGCCTTGCTCAACTTATCGGTCAATTTGCAGCGGCTTTTGCACCTCGCCCTGTGTTTTATCGCTCTCTGGATTGGCGCTCTTTTGAATTTCAACGGCTACTGGGTGATGATTCCCTGCCCGATTCTTCAAAAAATCCCATGTTGGGGTTGCGGGGGACGCTACGCTATCAGCTTGACCCCAGCTTATTTGATTTAGAGCTGGCAGCGTTGGCACAAGTACAGAGATTGGGTTACTCCAACGTTAAATTGTCACTACCCTTTGTGCGGACTGTTGAGGAATTTTCCTTCTGTCGCGATCGCGTTGTTCAAGTTGGTCTAACTGCATGTTCTGGGTTTCAACTTTGGATTATGGCAGAAGTACCATCAGTGCTATTTCTACTCCCCGATTATGTCGATGCAGGTGTCCAGGGAATTTCGATTGGCACAAACGATCTAACCCAATTGTTACTGGCAATTGACCGGGATCTGGAGCAACTCGCCGCCTCTTTTGATGAACGCCATCCCGCCGTCATGCGAGCCGTTCAACAACTGATTCAAATGGCAAGAAGTGCCGGAATTCCCTGTTCAATTTGCGGACAAGCACCCAGTCGCTATCCTGAGATAATTGACTCCCTCGTACGTTGGGGTATTACTTCCATTTCTGTGGATATGGCTGCGGTTGAACAGACTTATCAGGCGATCGCCCAAGCGGAAAAACGCTTACTCCTAGAAGCCGCTCGGCAGCAGTTGAAGCCTCCTTCCTAGAGATGACGGGATGCTGCGCGACGCCTTTTTTAATCGCTCAGGAGTTAAGGAGGCGATCGCCCTTTCCTCCCTTCAATTCACTGATTGAGTTAAAACCATTACTCTTCAACCTTCTCCAAAGACTCAGGCTTGTGAGCTGCCTCTTTACCGGATTTATCGCTCTTTACAAGGTATTCAGGATTTTCTTTTGAGGCGGCGACATGGTGTTCTTTAATATCTGTGGGTGAAGTCAGCTTCTTTTCCACTTCGCCAATAGTTTTGCCTCGTGATGTGTTCCACTCAACCTTATCGCCTTTCTTAAACTGCTCAGTCACTGGTTTACTCCGGTTATATTTTTGACATCTACTACCGTCACAGTATGTTTACTGAATAAACAGCAGCCATCTGTCTAATTGCAGATTGCTAGGTTGAAGTTAATTTTACAAACAGCCTATCTTGAGAGAAAATCATATATTTGAGCGTTCCGGCTGTAGTTGAGGCGGCAAAGATAAAAATTGATGAAAAATAAAAGACAACGCTGGCTTCTCTCCGCTTTACGCCTGAAAGGGTCAGTCATCCCTGCAATTCTTAACCGGGTAATTTTGTGCGGCGCTTTCGGTGTTTTTATTTCTATCCTCTATTTATTAAATCTACCTGTATCTCAACCCATTTTTGGCACCATCGTTCCTAGCATTGTTTTAGGTCTATTACTAGTTTTTAGAACTAACACGGCTTACGAACGATTTTGGGAAGGTCGCAAGTTATGGGGAAGTTTAATTAACAATAGTCGTAACTTGGCGCGGCAAATCTGGGTAGCTGTGGCAGAAAATGCCCCGGAAGATCGCGAGCTAAAACTTTCTAGTCTGCGTTTATTAGTTGCCTTTGCTGTTGCAACTAAGCTACATCTGAGAGAGGAACCAGTAAATTCTGAGTTAGAAAGATTGATGTCTCCATCTCAATATCTAAAACTTAAGACAATGAATCATCCTCCTTTGGAGATTGCCTTCTGGATTGGAGATTACCTTCAGCAGCAATCTCAACGACAAAGCCTCAGTAGCTATCAGCTAACGACGCTTCAACAATTGGTCAATAGCATGGTAGATAATTTAGGAGGGTGCGAACGTATTTTAAAAACTCCTATTCCGCTGGCTTATGCAATTCATCTTAAGCAGTTATTATTACTATATTGTTTATTGTTGCCGTTTCAAGTTGTTGAAGCCTTAGGCTTGTTGACTGGAGCGATCGTCGCACTAGTGAGTTTCACCTTATTTGGTATTGAAGAAATTGGCGTCGAAATTGAAAATCCTTTTGGGTATGACTCAAACGATTTACCCTTAGATGCCATGTGTGCCACGATGGAGCGCAATATTGAAGATTTGATTACCCTCCGTCCTAGTCAGAGTATTATTGAGAGCCTTTAAAAAATTGGAGAAAATAACTAATAAATTTACAAATGCTCTATTTAACTGAGTCGAAAGACATTCAATTCCTTATTGAAAAGTATGTTCAGGCAAAAACTCTATGGGTAGATACAGAAGTTGCTGACTACAAAACGAGTAAGCCTCGATTGTCTTTAATTCAGGTGCTAGATGACTCGACGGATATGAAAGGCGATCGCGTTTCTATTTTAGATGTCTTAGACCAGCCAGAAATTACAGATGAATTCATTGAAAAAATCATGCTCAATCCAGAGATTGAGAAAGTATTCCATAATGCTAAATATGACTTAACTTTCCTAGGTAAACGTAAGGCAAAAAATGTCACCTGCACCTTAGAAATGGTGAAAAAAATTCCTTACTACCTAGTCCCATTGCCTAATTGGAAGTTAAAAACCTTAGCGGAAAAACTCTGCTATTTTCCCACTATCGATAAAACCGAGCAAGGGGGAGATTGGGGGAAGCGTCCCCTCACTCAAAAGCAGTTGCACTATGCCAAGATGGACCCTATTTATGTGGCGCACGTCCATCATCGTCTCTTGCAACTGACGCAGCTTATCGAACCCAATCCCGAAACGGAGGATATCGAAGCCCTCACCCTGCGGTATCGGCAAATTGAGCATCCGTGGAAACAGTTAGATACCGAAATTAACCACATCAAAGAACGCCTCAAAGCCGCAATGCCAGCACAAAATCTCTCTGAAAATAGAGGGTTTAAGTTAAGCAGTCAAGAGCGCACGACGAAGAAAGTAGATTTTAATCAGCTAGCAAAACTAACCCAGGCTTTGGGTAAGGACTTAGATTTATCGGTGACACTCACCAAAGCTCTGCAAGAAGAATTAGGAGATGTCATTGAGAAACTGCCAGTAGAAGAGCAGAAAAAGACTATTTTGCAGCTACAAGTTCAAGAACAGGACGAGGAAGAGGAATTACCCTTTTAATCAAGAAATCTGCGGAATCATCTGCCTCCCTTTTGTAACCATCCCACAACGTAACTTGGCAAAGGAATCAATATGTCAGAAGTTAACGGCACAATGATGCAGTACTTTCACTGGTATCTGCCATCAGACGGTAGCTTGTGGGAAGAAGTGAAAGACAAAGCCCAGGAGTTGCAGCAGGCGGGTTTTACAGCGCTATGGCTTCCCCCCGCCTACAAGGGTATAGGCGGTCAATACAATGTCGGTTATGGGGTTTACGATTTGTTCGACTTGGGGGAATTTGACCAGCATGGCTCTAAGCCGACTAAGTACGGGACGCGGGAGCAGTTCCTCAGTGCGGTGAAGGCGGCGCAGAATGCAGGGATGCAGGTTTATGCCGATGTCGTCTTGAACCACAAGGATGGTGGCGACAATCGAGAAACAGTATGGGCTTTACCTTTCAACAGGGATAACCGCACTCATCCTATTGGCGATTGGCAGCAAATCGAGATTTACTCCAACTTTACCTTTCCCGGACGTGGCGACAAATACTCCAGCATGAAGTGGCACTGGTGGCACTTTGACGCTGTGAATCATCGAGCCGATAGACCTGGCGACAACAGCATAGTTTACCTTTTAGAAGGCAAAAGTTTCTCTGAATTCGTTGATTTAGAGAAGGGCAATTATGCCTTTTTAATGGCTTGCGACCTAGATATGGAACAAGAGCAAGTACGTTGTGAGCTGAAGTATTGGGGCGAGTGGTTCCTGGATACTACGGGAGTAGATGGCTTTCGGCTTGATGCGGTTAAGCACATCCCCGCCTGGTTTTACAAGGATTGGTTAGCGGACGTTCGTCACCATGCGAAACGGGATTTATTTTGTGTGGGCGAGTACTGGTCAACGAATCTTGAGGCGTTACACTGGTACATTGACGCGACAGGCGGACAAACTTCACTGGTGGATGTGCCGCTACAAAACCACTTCCACCAAGCTAGTCGCAGTGGCGGGCATTATGACATGCGGCGCATTTTGGATGGTACGCTGATGCAGCAGCAGCCGACTTTGGCGGTGACGTTTGTAGAAAACCACGATACTCAACCCTTACAGTCCCTAGAAAATGTGGTTGAGAGTTGGTTCAAGCCGTTGGCGTATGCGTTAATTTTGCTCCGGCGGGAAGGCTACCCTTGTGTGTTTTATGCCGACTATTATGGCGCGCATTACTCGGACAAAGGGTATGAAATCTGGCTGGATTCCCATCGCTGGCTAATCGATAAGTTTTTACATGCCCGGCAGCACTACGCCTACGGCGAACAATATGATTACTTTGACCACTGGGATATTATTGGCTGGACTCGCTTAGGTAATGAGGTGCATCCTAAGGCGATGGCGGTGTTGATGAGTGATGGTTCGGGGGGTAGTAAGTGGATGGAAGTCGGCAAGCGCAACGCGACGTTCCACGACTTAACGGAACATATTCACGAGCCTGTGCAGACGAACGCTGATGGTTGGGGCGAGTTTCGCTGCAAAGGTGGCTCAGTTTCGGTCTGGATTGAAGAATAAGCGGATACTGGACGATGGTACAAAGCCCGTCTATGTGCGGGCTTTCAATTAGGAAACGCCCTCAATCATCTGTAGGGTAGGTTTGGGTGCTGCGATTTAGGCTCGAGGCAAAACCAGCGGAAACGCCATTATTTTCACTCAAATCTTGCGGTCTGATTGTGCTTTCTAAAGCTGTTGAATTATTGGTTTCTAGCTGTAATCGTTCAGGTAGTAAGAAGGTGTACCAAGCAATAAAACTGAGCACTACATGTTCACCACCGTCTTCCAAAAGACCCACTAAAGATTCCATTGCGGGCAATTGAGCCACTATTACATGAAGTAGGTCTACTACAATCCCAAACACAGCGAGAATAAACAGCATTTTAATCAGATCTTGGCTGACTTTCCTAAAAAAGCGATCGCTAAACTTATAGGCTATAGCAATGAATAGGAAAAACACCACGCCAGCTGAAGCTGAAACGATAACTTCTCCAAAATCAACCGCCCGCAACCCTAATGCTGCTGAGAATCCTAGCTCTCTAGCGATAATTTCTCCTAAGCTCTCATGAATTTGAATCGAGTCATCCAGCAATAGATAAAAGAAGAGTAAAGACCAGCCCAAACTAAGTAAAGAGCGCTGGCGCACTGCAACAAAGCCTAACAAAAGTACAATCCAATATTCTTTTAAGTACTGAAATATTTCTGCATAGCCCCGGTCTCTTTCAATTGAATACAGATCATTTGAATTAACCGGGGTATATAGATAAATCAAATGAACTAGAATAAAGATGAGATCTGCCGCCAAGAATAAATAAAGAAGCCTGGTTGCCCAATGATTTATATTTAATTTCACCTTAATTCCTCCTCATTCGGTTGCCTAACAGGTGACTCAAAGAACCTGCAAGAATTTATAGATTGAAGTCACTCTTACCTCTCAAGCATTGCCTGGGTGGGTTGGGAAGTATTTGCCCATATGTAGCAATAGAATCGAGTATTTGCTTAACCGCAAGTTAAAAGTAAATTAACCTAAAGTTAAACTAATTTTGGTTCTAGTTATATGAAGATTGTGTAAACCCAGCCAGATCTAACGTAGTGAAAAGCCTCTAGAGATGTAGAGATGAGGCAGTTAGCTACGTCGGGGTCAAAGGGTGAGGGATTATCCGCTGGTGACAGAATTGATTGGGGCATTCACAGCTGGCGAATGCCGACTTCTAAGCCGTGACAGACACCAGCCATAAAATTGAGGTCGAGGGTTTCGATGGTGTCGCTTGGCTTGTGGTAATGGGGGTTTCGCATAAAGGCGGTATCCGTCACCATTATGGCTCGATAACCCTTGTCCCAAAAGGGCGAATGATCGCTCAGTCGCGTCTGGGGAACGATAACGCCACGATTAGGAACGAGCAACCACTCGCTATTGACATCAACTTTGCGGATGTTGCGGCTGAGGTGCCTTAAGTCAGGAATAGTTGGTAAATTACCAATTAAAGCGATGAAATTACCTTGATTGGGGTAAAAGTACTGCAACCCGGCGGGATAACGCTGAGAATTGGCGGTGGTGTTGCAGTACCCTAACATTTCTAAGGAAATCATCAACCGTAGCGGCTGCTGTTGCTGCTGCAAGTCGGCAGCGTATTGGGTACTGCCGAGCATACCGTATTCTTCCATATCAAAGGCAACTAATTGCACTGGGTGTCTGGCAGGTGCGGCAGCAAAAGCCTTGGCAAGTTCCAAGAGTACGGCGACGCCTGTGGCGTTGTCATCGGCTCCTGGCGTTCCGGGTACGGCGTCGTAATGTGCGCCGATTAGGATGGGGGGTTTGTGGTTGTCTGTAGCGGCGGGTAGGTTGAGGACGAGGTTTTGATGAGCGTTACCCCGAATTTGAAACTCGTGATTTTTTACGGTTCCCCATTGTTCTAGCTGCTGACGGATATATTGCTGCACGAAGAAATGCCCGCCTGTTGACAGGTAGGGATCGCGTTCTCGCACGAGTTGGGTAAGATGCGATCGCAGACTCTCTTTTAAATCCAATTTGCTCTTGCTCCTGAGCAGACCTATGCCATTGCTTCAATCCTAGCGGCTTGTTGGGCAACTTGCACCAGTCAGGAAAAGTGACTCCGCAGTTTTTTTAGAATCAGTATTTTTAATACTATTCATTTTTTAGGAAAATATGGCAAGTTTTGTTGCTTCTAGAGAACTTGTCCAGTGTGGCAATTTCCCTAATATAGCAGTCTTAAATAATTCATTAAGACGAGATCCCCTACTTCTTAGATAAGCCGGGGATCACAGGCGGCAGACTCTCGCAGCTCAAACAGGATTGCTATCGCTAACAGAAGAAAGCTTTTAAACTGTTCTTAAACTTCTTATTTAATTCGTGATTTTTTACTAAACTTCAGCCTGGTTTTATGCTCCCCAGAAGCAATCAGTCTCAGGGAAGATCTATTGATCCCCATGCTCTGTATACTGGAATACTGTTTATGATTCTCAGTCCGGAGTGCATCGAAGCCTGGAGATTTTAACCCTCATGTCATTATCCAAAGTTATTGGATTAACTTCCTGGATCAGCTATTTAATAAGCTCTAGTCAGGGCTTATTAAAAGTCCCAGACTACGTTTCCAGTATTCTTCCCATGAAAGTTTTTTCTATTGCCAATAGTCCTTTAGAAAAACCCGTTCCCCTATTTTTTTCAGAGCAGTTTAGCCGCACTAACTGGCATTCAGAATTGTCTACTGATGCTAGTTTGCAAGCCAAGGGCGAACAAGCCCAGTTGCCAGCCATCAATATGCGCTCTCCCTTTTGGCAAAAGACAGCAGAAGATAACTTTTGCCGTGCTGGAGCCTTAGAAGAGTCGCCGTTCTCAGCCACCAACGTTAGCGACTCATCCTCAACCATGGAGTCAGAAGCCGGATTGAAGCGCACCTCCCAAGTGGGTTTCTCCCAGCACATTTTGCAGGTTATCCAAAATTTAATGCCTTGGCGTCAGCGTCTCAAACCGACGATCCCGGCAACACCTGCACCCGTCGTTGTTCTCAGCAGCCATGCTTCTGAAGCGGACAACTCGCAAAACAGTAATAAACGCCTCGTGAAGCGGGGTTTTTGGCGGTACTCGCAACGGCTTACGGGACGTGCTGCCACAGCGGAATTGCCTGCAAATAGAGAGTGGTTTCAAGTTTGGGTGGGGAAGCACTTAGTCGCGCAGTTTGCGGATAAGTTTCAAGCCGACTTACTGGCACAACGATTAATCCCACTGCTGGCTGAACCCCGTTTTAATGCCTCGAAACTGAAACCTACCTTAGTGGATAGTATGCCAGCAGGTAAGATGGGCGACAGCCTGTTATTTGTCGTTAGTGACGATTTAGCAACAGCGTTGCAGCGCAATCAGGAAGTGATTGCCATTGAGTGGATTAACAATCTCCGTGTAGCGTTTGGCGCACCACCTTTAAATCTGGTTGAAGCCCAGCAGAAAATGCACGGTTTGGTAGAAAGCCAAAAAACCCTAGAAGGACTCGCCTCTTGGTATGGACCCTATTTTCACGGACGCCTGACTGCTACGGGTGAAACCTTTGACCAAAATGAGCTAACCGCTGCTCATCCGTCTTTACCGTTTAATACTTATTTGAAGGTGACAAACCAGGAAAACGGTGATACGGTAATTGTGCGAATTAATGACCGAGGGCCCTATATTCCTCCTAGGAAGTTAGATTTATCCTGGGCAGCGGCACGTTGCATCAACAGCGAAGACTCAGGCGTCGTGCCAGTAGAAGCCGTGATTATGGAACCACTGACGCTTCAGTAGCCGAGTACAAACGGCTTAGGGTGAGGATTTTGCAGAGACACACTCAGCCGAATCGTGGCAGTATTACAGAACTTAGAGCAAAGCCCACCTATGGGAAAGGGTGGGATGTAGCGACAAGCGCTTTTAAGCGCCGTCGTTTTTTTCTGCAAGTGTGTCTATCCAATCTTCGATTAGTTGAGTCATCGTCTTTTCCTTAGCCTCAGCTATTCTTCTAAGCTTTTGAAGCCTACTAACCGTTATTCGCAAACTTAACCTTTCTTTGCTCATATCTACCCGTTGGCTATCCATTTAGACTAGAATACTAGCATGAAGACTCTGAAGTTCAAGCTGTATCAGCACAAGCGCAATCGGTATCTCAAGCGGTCAATCAATGCCTCTGGAGTTATCTATAACCATGCGATTGCCCTGCACAAACGGTATTACCGGATGTGGGGAAAGTACTTGAACTGTGCCAAACTTCAGAAACATATTGCCAAGCTGCGGAAGCGTAACCCGTTTTGGCAGTTGGTAGGTTCTCAAGCTGTTCAAGATATTTGCCAACGGATTGACAAAGCCTACCAACTGTTCTTTAAACATCACAAGAAAGGAGTCAGACCACCTGGATTTAAGAAGGTCAAGAAGTATAAGTCATTCACTCTAAAGCAAGCTGGCTACAAATTCCTTGGCGGCAACCGAATCAAGATAGGGAACAGAGTGTACCAATACTGGAACTCTAGGAAAATAGAAGGGACGGTCAAGACACTGACTATCAAGCGCACACCCTTGGGTGAGTTGTTTATGGTCGCAGTGATTGACAGCACTCTGGAGCCACAAATCAAAACCACGACGGGTAAGATAGCGGGTTTTGATTTCGGACTCAAGACATTTCTCACCTGCTCTGAAGAATTCAAGATTGAATCGCCTCAATTCCTGAAAGCTGCACTCAATAACATTTGTAAAGCTTCAAGACACCATTCAAAAAAGCTCAAGGGTTCTAATAATCGAGAGCAAGCCAGAAAGTGCTTAGTCCGTCAATATGAAGCTGTCTCTAACCGAAGACGTGACTGGTTCTGGAAGCTGGCACACGACTTGACTAGCAAGTTTGATGTGTTGTGCTTTGAGACTCTAAACCTCAAAGGGATGCAGCGGCTGTGGGGACGCAAGATTGGGGATTTAGCATTAGGTGAATTCCTAGAAATTCTAGAGTGGGTAGCCAAAAAGAAAGGCAAGCAGGTTATCTATATTGACCCGTGGTATCCATCCACTAAGACTTGCTCTTGCTGTGGTCATGTTCTAAACTCTCTAGATTTATCAGTTAGACGTTGGCGTTGTCCGTCTTGCCAGTCAGTAAATGACCGTGACGAAAATGCCAGCATTAATATCAAAAGGGTTGGGAGTTCAACCCTAGGCGTAGGAGATGTCAGACAGTGCAATAACCTGCAATCTCTGTCTGATGCCTGAATCCCATCGGCTTCTATCCGTGGGAGTGGCTCAATACTGAATGCAGTGACACCGTGAGATAAAACTTATGCCAGCCCTGGAAATGAAGTCAAACTCAGCACTTAAGAGTGTGCTGTTTCTCTTCCTCTCGTTGCTATTTGCTGCGGTACTGCTGATTGGGGCAAAGCTGGCTCTTTCTGGAAGCCTTGCGTCTTTTTCTGGCGTCGCCCCGACTAATCTGGGGATTCAATCCGGGCAACTTGCGCCTTGTCCTAGTACGCCCAACTGTGTCAGCAGCTTCGCTAAAGACAGCGAACATAAAATTGAGCCGCTTACCTATACCTCCACTCCAGAGGTAGCATTCAACGACCTCAAGTCAGTGATTAAAAATCTGGAGAGAACTAAAATCATCACGAAAACCGACAATTATCTTGACGCGGAGTTCACCAGTCAGTTACTGGGATTTGTGGATGATGTCGAATTTTATTTAGATAAGGCGGAAAATGTGATTCACGTCCGTTCTGCTTCCCGCTTGGGAGAGTCGGATTTGGGAGTCAATCGCCAGAGGATTGAGAAAATGCGATCGCTATTAAATCAAGCCCAAACTCAGCCAGCTAGTACATCTAACTACAAGTTGTAGAGACGTTGCCGACAACGCCTCTACAGAGGTAAAACAGTTAAAAATTAGCCAAACCAGTGAGCTTTTGCAGGGGATGAAGAGCGATCGCGTAGGAATTCAGCAGGCAACAGCGCACCTCACCCAAGAAAGATTTCTGCCCAAAACAGGCTCAACGTCCAATCTGCAATTTGACCGATTGCCCCGCGTTAAACCGCTTACATAATGTGACAGTGAGAAATTGGTAAAAGTCTGAAAAAATGAGTAACAAAAGCGATCGCGCGGTTATCGACGAATTTAAAGAAGCCGTTAATATGACTCCCAAACAACTGGAGTCTTGGTTAAAAACAGAGAAGTCGAAATCAGTCGGTCAAAAAGACGATGATGATGACGAGTCTATCGGTCACGCCTCCGGACGAAGAATCATCAAGCTTCTAGAAACAAATAAATCCGACTATACCGACGACGACCTTGCCCATATGAAGAAAGTTGTTAGCTACGTCCACCGACACAGCGCCCAGCGACCCTCCGGTGATGTAGAAGATACTCGCTGGCGCTACTCGTTAATGAACTGGGGACACGATCCTTTGAAGTAGAAATTGAGAACGTTATGAGTGTTGAGTACTAAGTTTGTTTAAACTCAAAACTCATAACTTCCCTTCCCACATTACCGATGCGTGTGTTCCTCTAACAACTGTTTTGCCCGTGGCTTATAGATGAGATAGAACAATGCTTCGATATAGCGCAGGATGTCCTCGCGGTTTTCTTTCGAGGCGTAGTTCCAGAAGCCATAAATCCGCGATAGTGATAGCAGGCGAGTCGTGTGGATTTTCCAGGTGTAGGTAGTGTAAACTCGATCAATTCCCTTGCTAGAAATTTCTTGCCAATATTTAGGATTTTGGTCGCATTTGGAGACAAATTCCAGAATCTTCTCCGCCGTTTCTTCTAAGTGAGTCGGGTTGATCAAAAAACCGTTGACTTTGTCTTGAATAATCTCCAGAGGGCCACCAAATTCGGTAGCCAAGGTGGGCAGACCAGAAATCATTGCTTCCAAAATAGTCAAACCGAAGGCTTCAAAGAGCGCAGGTTGGACGAAGATCCCTTGACGGTCAGCAATGACGCGATAAATCTCACCGGAATCGCTTTTAGGTAGGCGGACGCCTAGCCAGCGAATCTTGCCGTGGAGGTTGTATTCATCAATCAGGTGATAGAGTTTGACGATTTCCTCTTTTTCTTCGTTATCACCAGATTCTTCAATCCGCAGTTTACCTGCAACTAAAATCAAGTTGCAGCGCTCTTGCAGTTCCGGACTGCGACCATAGCATTCTGCCAAACCTGTTAGGTTCTTAACCCGGTCAAGACGCGCCATGGAGAATAAGGGACGCTTGCTCGGGTCATCGAGTTTGCCAAATATGTGTTCCGGGTCTTCGGCGGTGAAGAGGAGCTGGTCAATGCGATCGCGATCGCTCGGTATCCGGTCTTCCCGCGTATAGGGGAAGTAGACATTCTCATTTACTCCCGGCGGTACTACATTGAACTTGGGCGAAAATAGCTCAATCCCATTGACAACGTGGTACAGCTCCGGCATCGTGAAACACTGATAAGACTCGTACTGACCAATACTATCGGGAGTACCAACAATTTCTTGATAGGTACTGCTGATCACAAAGTTGGCGGCATTCATCGCAATCAAGTCAGCAGTGAATTGCAGTGAGAAGTGATACTTCTCCTCTAGTTCTTGCCAGTAAAGGTTACTAAAGAGATATTTTGACTTCTCTAGAGCGTGAGCGACGTTACATTGCGTCACCTTTAAGCGCCGCGATAGCAGAAAGGCAACTAAATTTCCATCGGTGTAATTCCCAACAATTAAGTCCGGAACACCTTGGAATTCAGCTAGCAGTTCTTTTTCCGCATCAAGGGCATAGGTTTCCAGATAGGGCCAGATTTCAAAACGAGAAATCCAGTTCTGGGTCATGTTGGGATTAAATTCCCGGAACGGTACGCGCAAAATCCAGGCATTCTCCGTGCCGTGAACTTTCTCTAAACGCTGATTACAAAGGGTACCATCACTATTGGGAATCAATCGGCTGAGGATAATTACCTTGGGTTCTACTCCCAATCCCTCTAATCCCGCCAATTCAATGTCCTCTTGCAACTGCTTTTCTAGGCTGCGTGCTTGGTCGAGGACATAAACAACCTGACCGCCAGTATCAGGACGCCCTAAAACCCCTTCCTGTCCAAACCAACCGTGAATTGAAACCAGGACGATCCGAAAGATCATCGGGATGCGGGAGATAAACTTTTCGAGCACCTCATCGTTGGGAGAGTCAACGAGTTCGTCAAAAATCTCTAGGGTTTCCCGCACGCGACTGGCTGTGTTCCCCCAGCCCGGTTCAAAGCCCATGTCTTGGAGTTTGTAGCGAAATTCATCATAAGGCTCATTGTCTGGGCGACTGTTGACGAACTTCAACGCCTGTTTGACTTGATTAGAGAGTTGTTGCTGGTCTTTAATCCGTCCATTGATCAGCAACTGCATGCCGTTAAAACTATGAAGGCTCAGGAAGTTATACAGAAACTCCAGCCACTTCCGAGGGTCTTGAAAGAGCTTACTGGATAAGAAACGGTTGAGAAAGCGAACTCCTTTACCAATATTTTTGGCATCGCGAATGGTAGGGGAATAGTCGTAGAACGGCTGAAAGTCCAGCTCCAGGACATCCCCTTCGTTGGGAGAGAAACGCTTAACTAGGCGATCGCGTACATCTAACAGTTCCTGCGTCGTTATCCGCTCAATGCTTAAATCTTCTTCTAGCACCCGGAAGACTTCTTGATAAGCAATCTTTGGTCGAATAATCAGACAAAGACTCTCCTCCTCAAGAATGATTTCTTGAGTGTATTCAATTAGTTGCCCTAGGTTAGACGAGAGAAAAAAGTCATCCGGTTTTTGATTTTCACGGCAATAGGTAGAAAAAGCAGTAAGAATGTCATTTCGTAGTAAATACTGCTTTTCTGAGGCACGCAACTGGCTCACAAACTGGCGTAGGGCAGTTTTCTCATTACTATTTACAATATTTTCAATTAACTTAGACATGGCGTCTCCCAAGGAACTAAACTTAACGACAGTATCAGCTTTAGGTTATATGAAACTGTCCAGAATACCTGATTCTGGAGGTAGATTAGCCTTTGATTAAGGGCTAAACACTCAGCCTTTAGGGGGATTAGAGAGTTATAGATTTTCAATAGCGGGTTTTAGAGTAGACATCTTTGCTCAGGAATGGATGAGCATTCTGGAAATGAATGTCATGGGCGGTGTACGGGCGATGTCCACAATACTTGAGCCAAATGAACAGCAAATCAGCATCAGTAGCGAGCCGTTGTTGTGCTTTGAGTCCATTGAATACAGCGATGTAAAAGTGAAACGTTTGTTACCGTAGACAGTCTGAAGCGCTGCACCAAAAACCGCTCGCACGTCCCTAAGCTTTGGAGAGCGTGTCTGGAATGGCAACTTCAGCAAGTGTATAATCAACGGTTCAAAACTCACAAAGGTGAGAAGAAATCACAATGAACCAAATTAAAGCACTGCCTCTAGCAATCTGGATCATTGTGAGTAGCTTAGTCGCGCTGCTCACGATTGGTAGTTTCGCTCCTGCACGCTCTCACTCTCAGGTCGCTCAGCCTGTTTCAATTTCCTCGAAGCCCCAGGTTGTCCCTACCACGACAAAAGTTGCTCAAGACATTGACTTAGGGCAGTCTTTTCGAGAACTTGACGTTGTCGGCTCGATTTTGATTTATGACCAAAATAACGACCGGGTTTACGAGCATAATCCCTCTCGAAACTCAACGGCATTCCCGCCCGCTTCAACTTTCAAGATTTTCAATGCTCTTGTCGCCTTAGAAACCGGAGTCATTCAGGATGATGTCGCGGTTCTAACCTGGGACGGTATTAAGCGTGAAATTCCAGTGTGGAATCAGGATACAAATCTGCGCCAAGCCTTTAAGAATTCAACGGTTTGGTTTTATCAGGTCTTGGCACGAAAGATCGGGCATGAACGAATGCAAGGCTTCATCAATCAAGTGGGCTATGGAAACCGTCAAATTGGTACAGAGGAAGAGATCGATCAGTTTTGGTTAGGAAAATCCCTGCAAATTACACCCCGGCAAGAAATTGAATTCCTGCAACGGCTGGAGCGAGGAGACTTGCCTTTCTCTCAACGCACGTTGGATTTGGTTAAAGACATCATGATTGTCGAGCGAACGCCAGACTATGTACTGCGCGGAAAGACAGGCTGGGTCAACAACGTCGGCTGGTTTGTAGGATACCTAGAACAGAATGATCAAGTCTATTTCTTCGCCACAAACATTGAGATGCAGGACGTCTCTACTGCTGCCAAACGCATTGAACTGACTCGACGCAGCTTGACAGCCTTAGGATTGCTTTGAACAGAGAGTAATCAAGAAAATCGCCACCTAGCTTCGGCAGAAGTCTACTAGTAAGGGTACGGTATCACTCCTCAATCAACCTCTTTCTCCAAACTGTCAATGCTGCCGTACCCCTACTGCCCTATCTGCCCGATTCTTTACCAGACAGCAAGCAACAAAAGACTAACTGTACTGGTAAAGCTCTCCATATTTGTTTTCGATATAGCAAACGAACGGATCAATACTCAAAGAGCTACCCGTCACGCGCTCTATCAGCTCTGGGGCAGTATATTTGCGCCCATGCTGATAAATTTGGGATTTTAGCCAATCATGCAAAGTCGTAAAATTGCCCTGCTCAATTTGCTGGGGAATTTGGGGACGGGCGCTGAGAGCGGCGTCAAAAATCTGAGCGCTGATCAAGTTACCCAAGGTGTAGCACTGAAACATGCCGCCGATTGTTGCGGTGTACCAGTGGACATCCTGCAAAACCCCAATGTCATCACTCGGAGGGACAATTCCCAGGTCAGAACGGTAACGTTCATTCCAGGCATCGGGAAGGTCGCGAACCTCCAAGCTACCTTCTAGCAGTTGTAGTTCTAGATCGAAGCGAATCATGACGTGGAGATTGTACGTCACTTCGTCCGCATCAGTGCGTATCAAAGAACGCCCAACTTTATTAATGGCGCGATAAAACGTCTCTAAAGGAACGTCAGCCAGTTGCGTGGGGAAGGTGCTTTGCAGTTGGGGATAGAAGTAGTGCCAGAATCCTCGACTCCGCCCTACCATGTTTTCCCACAGGCGCGATTGACTTTCATGCAAACCCATTGAGGTACCAGTAGCTAAAGGTGTACCTTCGTACTCTGGGTTGATGCCTTGCTCGTAGAAGGCGTGTCCTGTTTCGTGAATCGTGCTGAACAGGGCTTGACTGAGGTCATTCTCATAGACGCGGGTGGTGATGCGAACGTCATTGATAGAGAAGTTGGTCATGAAGGGGTGCAAGGTTTTGTCTTGCCGTCCTCGCTGGAAGTCATAGCCCAGTTGCTCAATTACTTTCAGGCTAAAGGCTAGCTGCTGCGCTTCCGAGAAGGTTTGGTGCAAGCAAGAATCATCGGCTGGCGGTTGGGCTGTGATGGCTTCGACAATGGGGACTAATTTTTGTCGCAACTGGGCAAACAACTCCCGCAACGCCGACGCCTTCATGCCGTAGTCCACCTCATCAATCAGCGGATCGGCAATATGCTCGTAACCAGGGAAAAAGTTTGCCATTTCCCGGCTCAGTTCGAGGGTCTTTTCTAAATAAGGTTGTACGGTAGCAAAGTTGTTTTCGCTGCGTGCCTCTGCCCAGGCACCATAGCACTCGCTGCGATGGGTGGAGAATTTCGTCACAAAATTTCCTGGTACTCGCACGGCTCGTTCGTACTCGTGGCGGCTGACGCGAATCAGGCTGGCTGCGTCAGACTCGGCTGGTAAGCTGGCTTCGTAGTCGCGCAAGTCTTCCAGTAGTTGCCCAATGGTGGGGTCAATAAACTTTTCGTGGGCAATTTGGTGCAGGGTTGCCATCTGTCGCCCCCTGGCGGCGGCACCACTGGGAGGCATGTAAGTTGCCTGATCCCAATACAGCACGGATGCGGCAGATTCAATGTTGTTGATTTCCAGCAGGCTGGTTTTGAGTTCTTGAAGCTTTGGATGAGTTTTCTCTACGGTTTGCATTCTTGAGTATCTTTTGCTGCTCTTTTCCTCTAGTGTGGCGCACAGGAGCGAGGATGAACTCAGTCTTTGTTTCTGATTCTTGGCGAAGCGATCGCAACTGACGCACTGATAGCGATTCGCTAACGGTTCTCATCAGCCTGTTCTAAGGCAAACTTCACGACCTTTTCACTTAAGCGAATGCCCTGATTTCTCATCCGCTCGATTGCTTGCTGCATCAAGACGGGGTGCCCTTCTCGCTTGGCACGTAGCAAAATACCGATAGAACCTGTGAGCGAAAGACCGCTCAATTTGGCAACCCGCCTGCCTACTGTTTCATCAATGCAGACTGTTTGGATGCCTTCGTTTATTGCCAATTGAATTACCGCCGCCTCGCCTCGATCTAGAGAATTGAGAAGAGTGGGCGTAATTTCTAAAGGACTCGATCTTTTTTTCAACCAACTCGCTGCCTCAAATTCAGCGACAGCAAAACCACTGGAACCTCCTGCTAGTATTTCTTTGCAAACTTCAAAGGGAACTAATACCTGAGAGTATAGAAAGTTTAAGACTTCTAGATCGCCTAGGGCAGCAACAAGAGAAATAAGTGGCGCACTATCAATGACGATTCTTTCAGACTCAGGCATTCTCTAGATCGGATAGGAGTTCCTCTTCTTCGAGGTCAATCATGGCTGCACCATAACAATGTAAGTTCAGCAGGAAAGAAACTCTATCTGTACCTAATAGCTGCGCTGCCATGCCTGAAGATATACGCTTCATTTCAAACAGTTTGACTACCATAGCTCGAAACGGTTCAGAGTCTCGAATCTTGTCAAAATCTGAATTAGTTTTTGCCATCCGTAAGGATTCTTCAGGATCTAAATCGATCGCTTGTTGCAAATTCTCGATTGCCTGCTCAATATTTGCCTGCAAAGCATAACAGCAAGCTTTGTTGTACCAGGATTGGTAAAGGTCGGGTTGGAATTGCAGTGCTTGGTCATAAGAGGTGATCGCTTCCTCCCATCGTCCCAAATTACCTAACGCCACGCCCCGGTTGTTCCAGGCTTCGTAGTAGCCGGGTTGGAATTGCAATGCTTGGTCGAAGCTGGCGATCGCTTCCTCCCATCGTCCCAAATTACCTAACGCCACGCCCCGGTTGTACCAGGCTTGGTAAAGATCAGGTTTGATTTGCAGGACTTGGTCATAAGAGGCGATCGCTTCTTCTAATCGTCCCAACTTATCTAGGGCAATGCCCCGGTTGTTCCAGGCTTCGTTTTTATCGGGTTGGAATTGCAGGGCTTGGTCATAAGAGGCGATCACTTCCTCGAATCGTCCCAACTCATCTAGGGCATTGCCTCGGTTGTACCAGGCATCGGGGTTATCGGGTTGGAATTGCAGGGCTTGGTCATAAGAGGCGATCGCTTCCTCGAATCGTCCCAAATTACCTAGCGCAATGCCCCGGTTGTTCCAGGTAGCGGGGTCATCGGGTTGGAATTGCAGGGCTTGGTCATAAGAGGCGATCGCTTCCTCGAATCGTCCCAAGTAAAACAACGCCTCGCCTCGGTTGTACCAGGCTTCGGAGAAGTCTGGTTGAATTTTTAGGGCTTGATCATAAAGAGCGATCGCCTCTTCATATTGCTCCAACCTAAACAGCTTATTGCCCTCGTTGTAGAGAGCATCATCTTTGTCGGGTTTGATTTCCAGGAGCTTTTCGAGACTAGCAATTACATCTTCCCGGCATCCTAATTTACCTGTTCTCATTGGTTATGCCTTCCATGTGAGTTGTACCAAAAGCAAACTATACTGCCTGCTTCTTTCACTCTTCCCTAAATCCTAACCTTCCCTTACCCGCCGTTGTTTAGTACCTCCAAAGTCCTCAGCCAATCCGCCACGCCATTAAGAATTAATTGCACCGCGATCGCCAAAATAAATAATCCTAAAATTCGGCTAATTGCTCTAATTCCAGTTTCTCCTAACCAAATCCTAAATGATTCGTGAAGGCGAGATCCCCGGCTTTTAGAAATCGGGGAGCTGAAGCGCTAGCATCTGAAAATTTCTACCACTAAACGTACAAACTTGCCACGTATTCTCCATAACCGTTGTAAGGAAGGGTTGGGCGTTTTTCCCACTTCAAACCCGGCCCCTTGCTGATGAACTTCTCTGTCGCTTGCGACCAACGAGGGTGAGGCTTACTGGGATTCACATTTGCCTCAAAGTCGTATTCATGGGCGTCTATCGTGTTCCAAAATGTTGCTGGCTGAGTCTCGACAAACTCAACTTTGACAATAGACTTTGCCCCTTTAAAGCCATACTTCCAGGGCAAAACCGCACGAATCGGCGCACCGTGCTGCTTGGGTAGGATGTGACCGTAGTTACCCAAGGCAAAAAATGCCAAATCGTTTACCATTTCCTCAATCCGCATCCCTTCGGTATAGGGCCACGGCAGAGAACCGACGTGAAAAGTTGGCCCCGTGGTAATCTGCGGGTCGTAGAAGGAGGTAAAGCGCACAAATTTTGCCTGAGATGTTGGCTCTACAGCTTTAATCAGCGCTTGCATCGGGAAGCCAATCCAGGGAATCACCATCGACCACGCTTCCACGCAGCGGAAGCGATAGATGCGCTCTTCTAGGGGAAACTTGGTTCTCAGGTCGTCGAGGTCGTAGATGCGGGGGTTTTTCACCAAACCTGTTACTTCTAGCTTCCAGTCTTCTGTCGGTAAGGCTTGAGCATTGCGCCAGATTGACTTAGTGCCGCCAAACTCATAGAAATTGTTGTACTGTCCCGCCAAGTCTATATCCGTCATTGGTCGGTCAACGCTAGCAAAGTTGAGATTCACCGCCGCATCTAAAGTTTTTTTGTCCAGCGTTGCGGCTAGTGCTTGATTGGGCTGGGTCGTTTTCTCGCAACCCACTAGCGGCAAGAGGCTAGCTCCAATACTGGCACCGACTAGAGTTTTGAGGAAGCGACGCCGATTGAAATAGACGGCTTCGGGTGTAGCTTCTCTCTCTGGTATTTCCCAAGGTTTGGGCACGCGAATAATCGACATAGCAGGGAAAAGGCTTGTTTACAGCTTTGGTTAAAGGTTAGTGAGAGCAAGGGATGGAGGAGGTTTGAGCATCACATCAACGTTGCCCGTCTGTTACTGATTTTACCGATGTTTCTAGGGGTTTCCGGGTTTACTGTTTTGGTATCAAGAGATGAATGCAGAGGGAGCAAAAGCGATCGCCTCTACCCCTCTTCTGTCACTTTCCGAAAAGCCTTGCGTTTTCTGAATCCTAGAGTGTAGACGGAGCAAGCGATCGCGCAATTTTTTCTGAGTAGAAATTCTTGGAGATACGAAATTGGTCAAAATGTGATCGCCAACCCCTGCATGGCTCAGCATACCTTGTCTTTGGGAATTACTAATCCTACGAAAAACCGGAGAGTGACAGAAGAGGGCTACTATCACCGCCATCAGAGGTTGGTAAACTCTCGGTTTTTTTGCAAATATTTCCCCCTTTGCCCTCTCTATTCTCAAACTCTGAAGAATCGGAATTGTCTCTTCTTCTACCTAGGTGTGATTAGTTTTGTAGGGGTACATTGGATCATAAAGAATAAATAACCCCGATATGGTGCAAGTGTAGATTAACGATGCAGGATATCAACGCTACGAGCGTCACCTCCCGTCGCTCTCGTCCCTGGTGGGAAAAACTGATTGCTCTGATTGCCGTCGTCAATTTAGTGTTAGTGCTGTTTAGTCTCAGCTACGTTCCCTTGCGGGATCTCTATCTACAGGAATTGCCAGGAGTGGTGAGAGTAGTTGACCCGATTAAAGGGATTGAACCCAACCCAGTCACCGAAGAATACCTAGAGACGGTTGATGTTTTAGAACGTCAGTTGACGCAAGTAGGAGTCGAAGCTCCGGCTACAGAAGCGATACTTGCCGAATTGCGCGAAGACAGTGAGGCGATGATGGATGAAAATCCCTTCTTAGTCGCGGCGAAGTTTGGCACCTTTGCTACGATTCAGCGGCTGATGCGCCACCATCTGGGAACAGAAACCGCCCGCGCCGCCTTTGAAAGATTCTGGAGTGCTGAGTATCTGCTGACTTCTGACTGGGTGCAGGAACTGAGTTTCTTTGACCATCAGATTCGCCCGTTGATTGCCACGAACTATTACCGTTCAGTGGATGATTATGGACGGTTCATCGACGAATTTTGGCGTATTGATATCTTCTTTGTGAGCTTTTTCGCCATTGAGTTTTTGGTGCGAAGCTTTTTTGTGAGTCTGCGGCATTCGGGTGTCACCTGGTTTGATGCCATGTGGCGACGCTGGTACGACGTTTTTCTGTTTCTCCCGTTTTGGCGTGGGTTGCGGGTTTTGCCTGTGGTGGTGCGTCTGTATCAGGCAGGATTGCTGAATTTAGAGCGGGTATTGGCGCAAATTATCCACGAACCTTCAACGCTGCTGGCGGATAGAGTTTCTACCTTTGTAGCCGTGCGATTAATTAACCAAGCACAAGACTCTTTAGAAACAGGCAGAGTTGCACAAGCTTTACTTTATCCAAGAGATTATTTAACGGTTAACGAGGTTAATGAAGTAGAAGTGGTTACTGACCGCCTTCTGCAATTAACTATTTATAAAGTGTTGCCAAAGGTACAGCCGAACCTGGAAGCACTGATGCATCACTCTCTAGAAGAGGCGTTCCGGCAATCTGACCTTTATCGAACGCTACAAAGAATCCCAGGAATTGCAAACGCATCAGGAGATGTCATAGAACAACTTGCTACTAGCCTTGCCCAAGCGTCTGTTGGCGTTCTGGCATCTTCTTATTCTGATGAAAAAGGGAGGAAGATTTTTGAGGATCTGACGAAAAATTTTAGTGAGGCTTTGCGTCTGGAATTGCGAGATGGAGAAACCTTGCAGGAACTGCAATCATTACTTTCGGATTTTCTAGAAGAAGTGAAGCTAAATTATGTGATTAGAGCGACAAAGGAAGACCCAGAGACAACGATGGAAGAGGTAGCTCAACTGATGGGAGAAGCGATGGTGCCAAAGAAAGTCTCTTCTGGATTAGGAACATCTACGGTCAATCCTCCCTCACCGGAAGTGCGGCGATGAGATGATGCAGTTTTACCCGTTTTTTGATAATGATCTGATCTCGCGCCAGCTTTTGGGATGTGGCAAACAGTAGCGAGCAATAGGGATGCGATCGCGCTTCTGCTAGAGGTAGAATCTGAGCGTCTACTTTATATATTGATTTAAATCAGCAATATGTCAGAAGAAAAACACCCTCCTGAACTGCCGCCCATTGGCGCTATTCAAAGCCACTCGTTGACGGCACGAACAGAAAACTGGTTTGAGTACCCTGTACGCGCACAACCCCATCACACAGATTATGCGGGTATCGTCTGGCATGGCACCTACATCGCCTGGATGGAAGAAGCACGGGTAGAATGCTTGCGTTCCATTGGTATCGACTTTGCAGATTTAGTTGCCTTGGGATGCGATTTGCCTGTTGTTGAGCTGTCGCTACGCTATCACCGTCCGGTGCGGATGGGGATGGCAGCACTAGTACGGACGCGGATGACAGAGATGGAAGGAGTTCGCATCAACTGGGATTACCAGATTCGGTCATTAGATGCACAGGAACTGCACGTAACAGGACAGGTTACCTTAGTCGCTGTTGACCGCGAGAAGGGAAAGATTTTGCGTCAGCTTCCCTCCCAGGTGAAAGATGCGCTGGTGAAGCTTTCTACCTGATCAGTTGCCGTGCATCTAAAATACATCATTTAAATAAATACTCGCGGACGTCTGAAATGAGACCACTCTAAATATAGATGTTTCAATTTTTATTGTTAACTATCTTCCTAGCAGTTCTAGCAATCTGTTGTTTGTAAGCTGGAGGCTTAAATTTCTTTTTAAGCAAATCTTTAAGCAAAACAGCGCACAATTTTTTAATTTTGGTAAATATAGGGTTGGGGAAGTAACGATTTTGGCGAAGGATCGAGTGGAATGCAAGGTACTTAAAAGCAAGGCAAATAAAGGTTGATCCTTAACCTAATCGAAACTTTCCTAATGATTAAATTGCTTTTCGCTGTGCTGATTTTTGTGATTAATACGGTTTATATGATGTGTTTGTAAACATTCGCGACGACGAAGCCGAGCATGTCAAAACAATGGTGGCTTGTCAGCAACCCACTGCTCAAACCACATTCAAAAGTCCCCATAGCATTGAAGCTGAGGTGGTGATTACTAGTACAGAGGCGAAAGATATGGAAGCTCTCAGCAGCTAATAATCGCACTTCGCCACCTTGCTGTGTTTATTGTTCATTCAGGTAAATTCCGATGACAACAACACCCATACGTCAAGTCTCTGTCCCTGAGATTTCTGTGGCACAAGTCCGGGAAAATCATCGTGCGGAACTTGAAGCACTCTCCCGCTATCGCCGCGTCACCAATTACTTAGCGGCTGCTCAAATTTATCTCAAGGACAACGTTCTCCTGAGAGAACCCCTCAAACCGGAACACATCAAGGAACGGCTTTTAGGTCACTGGGGCACTTGTCCCGGCATTAACCTGGTTTACGCCCATCTCAACCGCCTGATCCGCCGCTATGACATTGATATGTTCCTGATAACAGGGCCGGGACATGGCGCACCTGCAAATCTGGCGAACCTATATCTGGAAGGCTCTCTGCAAGAGTTTTACCCAGAACTAACCTTCGACCAAGCAGGACTTTACAACTTCATCAAGCGATTTTCCTGGCCTGGGGGCTTCCCCTCGCACCTTTACCCCGGCATTCCCGGTACAATCCACGAAGGCGGCGAACTGGGCTATGCTCTTGCCACGTCCTTTGGGGCGGTGATGGATAACCCAGACTTGGTTGTGGCTTGTATTGTTGGGGATGGGGAAGCGGAAACGGGCCCCACCGCTACGGCGTGGCATAGCTATAAGTTTATTGACCCTGCCAAATCCGGTGCGGTGCTGCCGATTTTGCATCTGAACGGCTACAAGATTTCTAGCCCCACCATCTACGGCACGATGAGTGATGAGGAGCTGCTGCATCTGTTTACGGGCTACGGCTATCAGGTGCGGATTGTAGAAGAGGAGGATTTAGAGGCAGATATCTATGCCTCAATGGATTGGGCGTATCAAGAAATTTGTCGCATTCAACAAGCAGCCCGGTCGGGAGAACGGATTCTTCAGCCGCGTTGGCCAATGTTGATTTTGCGATCGCTCAAAGGATGGACAGGGATTAAGGAAATGCACGGCGTCCCGATTGAGGGTTCCTTCCGCTCCCACCAAGTCCCCGCTAAAAATGTTAGGAGCGATCCCAACGAACTGCGACTTTTAGAAGAGTGGCTGCGCTCTTACCATGTTGAAGAACTCTTCACTGAAAATGGGCAACCGATTAATGAGATTTTAGAGCAATGTCCAAAAGGCGATCGCCGCATGGGTTGCAATCCCCACACCTTTGGCGGACGTCTCCGCAAACCTCTCGATTTACCAAGCATTTTTGACTACCAAGTGCTAGTAGAGCGAGAGGAGACGCCCGAAGTTTGTACTAGAGGGGGCAACAACGTTGGCAACACTGAATCTTTGGCGAAGTACCTACGGGGTGTTGTGGAACATAATCCCCACAACTTCCGCATCTTTAGCCCCGACGAGTTGGAATCCAACAAACTGACGGAAGTCCTCGAAGCTACCCAACGCACCTACGAGTGGCCGATTAGTCCCTACGACGAGCATATTGGCCCAGAAGGCGGACAGGTCTTAGAAATCTTGAGCGAACATACCTGTCAGGCTTGGCTACAAGGTTATATCCTCACGGGTCGTCACGGTATGTTCCCCTCCTATGAGGCATTTTTGGGGATTATCACGACGATGATGGATCAGTATGCCAAGTTCATCAAGTTTTCCGAAGAGATTTCTTGGCGTCCGCCCGTATCGTCTCTAAACTACCTAGAAAGCTCAACCCTGTGGCGACAGGAACATAACGGTTTTTCCCACCAAAACCCCAGCTTTATCAATAGCGTCCTCGGCCAGGAAGCAGAATTTGCACGGGTTTATCTTCCCCCCGATGCCAACTGCCTGATCAGCACCATGAATCATTGCCTAAAAAGTACAGGCTATGTGAACTTGGTGATTGCCAACAAAAATCCCATGCCTCAGTGGTTGTCGATGGAAGAAGCGATCGCTCACTGTCGCGCCGGGGCTTCCGTCTGGCAATGGGCAAGCACTGATAACGGCGTCAACCCGGATGTCGTGCTAGTAGGGATTGGTGACGTCCCAACTGTGGAGGTACTAGCCGCCGCCCATATTCTACGCACCGAAATGCCAGAACTGCGGGTGCGCGTGGTGAATGTCACTGACTTAATGATTCTAGAAGAAGACTCAGAGCATCCTCATGGCTTAGATCAAGAGATATTTGAAGCCCTCTTCACTAAAGATAAGCCCGCGATTATCAACTTCCACGGCTACACCTCGATAATCAAACAGCTAATCTATGGGCGTCCTAACCTCCATCGGTTTCACCTGAACGGCTACCGCGAAGAAGGTAACACCACCACTTCCTTTGACATGCAAGTCCGCAACGGCACCAGTCGCTATCACTTGATTATGCAGGCGATTCGACAGGCAGCCGCCTACAATCCCTACGTCGCAGCACGCGCCAATGAGCGGATTCATCACTACGAATATATCCTCGTCGATCACGGGCGCTACATTCGAGAACATGGTGAAGATCCACCAGAAATTAGTAATTGGCAGTGGTGCTAGATGAACAGATAAAGGCACAGGATGTCCCGTGCCTTTTTTATTGCTCCTCTACAAATAAATTCGCTCAACTAACAAATGTAAAAGTTAAAATAACAGTGTTGAAAACTTCTTTATTGAAAAGACCAATCAAAGTGTCCCAAATGCAAACATTACGCTCAAATTAAAAAACATTATGTAGCAATTCCATTTAATTAGTGAGATTTTCTTTAAGCGAACCGCAAAGACGTAAAATAAAGAGAGTTATAGAGAGTTTTTCATAAAATATTTAGAATTGCTATAGTAAGCTTATGTTCTTCAAATTAGAATCTTCTAAAAGCTATAACAGCCTAAATAAATTGCGAGATATTTCTCTTCTTTCTTACTCTCTTAAACCTCCTCTGCGTTCTCTGTGCCTCTGTGGTTCGTTAATAATTTAACTAAGTAAGTTAGACTTTTTATGAAATATTCTACACTTTCAAAAGCATTTTATATTGGTGAAAATAACTAAGCTCAATCATTAACGTTTTGAAACCATGAAAATATTAGTTTTAAATGCAGGTTCTAGTAGTCAAAAGAGCTGCTTGTACGACATCAATAATAACTTACCTGATTCCCCCCTAGCACCACTATGGGAAGCCAAAATTGACTGGAAAGGAAAGTCAGACACTGGAGTTTTGAAAGTAGAAACAGCCCAAGGGATAACACTGGAAGAAGAACTCCCTATCGACGAGCGACCAAAAGCGATCGCTTACATGCTCAACACCCTCTGGCGCGGCAGCACCCAAGTCATAACTCAACTCGGCGACATCGACATCGTCGGACATCGAGTCGTTCACGGCGGTGAGGAATACCAGGAAGCAACATTTATAACTCCGGAAGTCAAGGTAAAAATTGAAGATTTAATCGCCCTTGCCCCCGAACATAACCCCGTTAATCTAGAAGGTATTGAAGCAATCGAGCAAATTTTGGGAGAAGCCATCCCGCAAGTTGCTGTCTTTGACACGGCATTTCATTCCCAACTTCCGCAAGCCGCCGCCGTTTATCCTGGCCCCTATGAGTGGCTTGAGCAAGGCATTCGCCGCTACGGCTTCCACGGCATCAGCCATCAGTACGTGGCAACCCGCGCCGCGCAGTTGTTGGGGAAAGAGTTGGCATCTTTGCGGCTAATTACCTGTCACCTGGGTAATGGTTGCTCCCTCGCCGCCATTCGCGACGGTATTTCTATAGACACGACAATGGGCTACACTCCCCTAGAAGGGTTGATGATGGGAACTCGCTCTGGTTCTGTAGATCCCGGTATCTTGATTCAACTGATGCGGCAGGGTAAGGATGCCGAGACGCTGAATGAAATCCTCAACGAACAGTCTGGGTTAAAAGGACTTTCCGGCATCAGTGGCGATTTGCGTTACCTCAAGAAGCCGATAGAAGAGGGTCACGAAAGAGCGCAACTCGCCTGTGATGTTTATATTCACCGACTGCGATCGCATATCGGTGCCATGCTTGCCTCACTGGGTGGTTTGGATGCCCTAATCTTCACAGGTGGTGTGGGGGAACATCAAGCACCTGTACGCGCCGCCGCCTGCGAAGCGTTTGAATTTTTGGGCATGAAACTCGACACCGAGAAAAATCAGGCGGTTTCAGAAGACGATACGGATATCGCAACAGCCGATTCAGCGATTCCTATCTTGGTTGTACATACTCAAGAAGATTGGGCGATCGCTCAAGAATGTTGGAAGCTAATTCAACGCGATCGCCCTTGACATAAACTCGAAAAGTCGATAAGTTAACTTTAACGTTAACGTTAATTTGCCTGGATAAGTTGTCTGAAAGAATGCGGATAGGAGAGCTGGCCCACAAAGCTGGTGTAACTCCTCGAACAGTTCGATATTACGAAAAACTGGGGCTAATCAGTCCCAGTGAGCGCGAGGGAAAAGGCTTTCGGTACTACAGCGAGGCAGAACTCGCCAAACTTCGCAAGATCGATGCCCTCCAATCCCTCGGACTGAGCCTGGAAGAGATTGGCAGTATCCTTGACCTCTTCTTTGAGGAGCCAACGATGTTGAAAGGTAAGCAAAAACTGCTGAAAATCCTCTACAGCCATCTTAAGGAGACTGATGAAAAGGTGGAAGCCCTAACGCAGTTTCGCTCAGAGCTGCAAGCGAATATCGCTCGGATAGAGGAATACATCGATCAAGTTGGCAACCAGTAATTTTTTTCAGGCTAAATTAACGTTAACGTCAAGGTTAATAAATTCAGATCATGACCGCGATTAACAACAATTGAGTTGACTAAACCTCTTGCACAAATCCAGAAGACCCTTCCCCAACCCTTCCCTTACCAAGGCGGGATTAAGGGGGGTGATTCCAATTCATGCAAGAAGCCTACTAAAAAGGAGATAAAAATGAAAACTCGCAAACTCGGAAACCAAGGACTGACTGTTTCAGAACTGGGGCTGGGATGTATGGGAATGTCCGAGTTCTACGGTACGGGTGATGAGGCGGAGTCTATTGCTACCATTCACCGCGCTTTAGAACTGGGAGTGACTTTTCTTGATACCGCCGATATGTATGGCTCTGGCGCGAATGAACGTCTGGTTGGTAAAGCAATTAAAGACCGTCGTGATCGCGTTATATTGGCAACGAAATTTGGCATCGAACGCGGCGAAGACAGCAGTTTTCGCGGTATCAACGGCAGTCCTGAGTATGTCCATCAGGCGTGTGATGCTTCGTTGCAACGGTTGGGGATTGACTACATTGACCTGTACTACCTGCACCGCGTCGATCCTAAGGTGCCGATTGAAGACACTATTGGTGCAATGGCAGAGTTAGTACAGCAAGGCAAGGTTCGCTACATCGGTCTCTCTGAAGCCGCTCCCGCCACGATTCGCCGCGCCCATGCAGCCCACCCGATTACCGCTTTGCAGACAGAATACTCCCTCTGGAGCCGCGATCCAGAAGACGAGATTCTACCCACTGTCCGCGAGTTGGGGATTGGCTTCGTGCCTTATAGCCCCCTAGGACGGGGGTTTCTCTCCGGAAAGATTGCTAGCCCGGATGATTTTGCTGATGATGACTACCGCCGGAATATGCCGAGGTTCCAAGGCGAAAACTTTGACAAGAACCTCCAAGTTGTTGAGCGAGTTAAGGAAATTGCGGCTGAGAAGGGTGTCACCCCAGGGCAATTGGCGATCGCCTGGTTGCTTGCTCAGGGAGAGGACATCGTACCGATTCCCGGAACCAAGCGCCGCTCTTATCTGGAAGAGAATGTTGCAGCGACAGACATCAGCTTAACTCCAGCCGAATGCGATCGCATTGACGAGGCGGCACCTAAAAGCATTGCTGCGGGTAATCGCTACCCCGACATGAGTACTGTAAATCGTTAGGCGAACAGAAAGCTGTAGCCAGAGGGTAATTAGGTACACAATTTACGTAATTTCTCCTAGTGTTGTGGTGGGAAGTGCCTACCACAACACTTTTTTGCTGAATAGGTGAGAGATCGCTTATGTTAGTTTCTCTTCTTCCATAATCAAGAATCTGTAGCATAATCAAAGTCTTAAGCGTCATCCAGTTCAAGAAACTGGAACCAATATCTGGATATCCCATCACAACACTTATCAGCCTTAAAAAGGTAAAATCTCCGTAGCTTTGACATCTTGCCTACCTAGGAGCTACAAACTACTACCTATTACCCGCCTGCAACCTATGACTCGTCGGCATAACCCTGAGTTAAACTATTCTTCCCCGCCAAAGTACAACAGTCTTTGGCTGGACGGCTTGAAAACAGTAGGACTGAGTTTATTTTTTGCCTTCGGGTTCCGTACCCTCGTTGCCGAACCTCGCTATGTCGCCTCAGGCTCGATGCTGCCGACTCTGGAAGTCAATGACCGCTTAATGATTGATAAGCTCAGTTATCACTGGTCAAACCCAGAACGGGGAGACATTATCGTCTTCTCCCCCACCGCAGAACTCCAGCGACAAAACCTCAATGACACCTTTATCAAGCGGGTAATTGGTTTACCGGGAGAGAAAGTTGAGATCAAATCTGGAAAAGTCTATATCAACGACCAACTGCTAGAAGAAAACTATCTAGCTGAAGAACTACAGGAGCAATGGGGGCCTGTTACTATCCCCTCCAACTCCTATCTAGTCATGGGAGATAACCGCGACAATAGCTACGACGGTCGCTACTGGGGCTTTGTCCCGCGTGAAAATATCATCGGTCGAGCTGTAGTGCGCTTTTGGTCTCCTGACCGCCACCTTGGTAAAGTTGATCCCAAGCCGCTTTATCCCTCTTTCCAAAATTCATTGCCACAGGATTGAAATCCTCCTGCTGCTAATATCAAATCTGTCTAATTGCTCACCATAAAAGAACCGCTTTTGTATTTATATGGGACGCGCTCGTTCTAAATCTGACTTGCCAACAAAAATCTGTCCGGTATGTCAACGTCCTTTCACTTGGCGTAAGAAATGGCAAGATTGCTGGGACGAAGTGAAATACTGCTCAGAACGTTGCCGCCGTCGCCGCTCTAAAGTGGAAACTTAACGGAGGGGACTGGAGTTTAAAAATTACTGAATTGTCTGCTTCAGACTCTGACAAAATTCCCCGATCGCCTCTAAGCCTTGGGCGGGGGTGCCTTCTGCCAATCGTTTTACAAAGGCACTACCAACAATCACGGCATCTGCTCCCCAGTCTTTAACTTGTTGAGCCTGTTCTGTCCCGGAGATGCCGAAGCCGACACCAATCGGTTTGTCTGTGAGCGTCCGCATACTTTGTAGTAAATCTTGCACTCGCGATTCTATTCCCGAACGCATCCCTGTAACGCCAGTGACGCTGACTAAGTAGATGAATCCTTGAGATTGCTGC
This sequence comes from Kastovskya adunca, assembly GCF_059505785.1. Taxonomy (NCBI): domain Bacteria; kingdom Bacillati; phylum Cyanobacteriota; class Cyanophyceae; order Coleofasciculales; family Coleofasciculaceae; genus Kastovskya; species Kastovskya adunca. The sequence goes on from NZ_JCACLG010000013.1 coordinate 62,759, forward strand.
GCGATCGCTTCTATTCGTGCTTTAGAACTTGTCGGCGCAACCAGCAAGGTCACTTCAATGCCAATTTCCTTGGCAGGACGCAACAGTGATTCTGCTTCTTCTAGGGGCAAATCCGGTACGACTAAACCGCTGACACCCGCCGCCGCAATTTGCTTTAAAAAGGTCTCGTGACCCCGGTTGATAATCGGGTTGTAGTAGGTGAATAGGACAATTGGCGATCGCAAGTCTTTGCTAATTCCGCTCACCATTTCCAACACATGATCCAGACGCACGCCCCGTTGTAAGGCTCTCGTCGCCGCCGCTTGAATTGTCGGGCCATCTGCTAGCGGGTCTGAGTAGGGTACACCCAACTCAATAATGTCAGCCCCAGATTTATCCAGTACTCGCAACGCCTCAGCCGTTGTCTCTAAATCGGGATCGCCTGCTGTAATGAAGGGAATTAACGCGCACTGCTGGCGACTACGTAGAGACTGGAAGCATTCTGAAACTGAGGTCATAGCGATCGCGGATTAGGGACTGGGGATTGATTATCTCATTTCCCCACAATCTTTTTAAAACCCAAAGAAAAAACAGTATATGGGGAACGGGGTAAAGTATGAACGATGAAGCAGATTATGAATTCTCCCCTCACCCCTACTCAGGACTCAGGACTCTTTCCCTTCGCTTGCTTCTCAGCAGCAATTTCTGCTTGCAGCTTTGCCAGTTCTTCTGGCGTCATTTCTTCCAGACGCTTTTCTAGAACTGCATCTTCGTAGTTCTTAAGCTGCTGGTTATAGGTCATATTTTTTGTTCCGACTCGGAAGAGGTAAGTTAAGAGCCAGCCAACTAAGCCACCGATCAGTAATGTCTGACTCCAAATTCCGGCTTCTAGGTTGTCTAGCCCTGCTAACTGCAATACCAAGTAGGTGATTCCACCCAAGGCAAAAGCGCCGAGGGTAATCCCAAGTGCATCAATTCTTCGCATCAAATATTTTTCCTACGATCCTCAACTTTGCAGTTGACGCCGCTTGGGGCGGAAGTTCAAAAATGGGCTGAGGAGCAATAAGCCAGGGAAGAAGAAGAAAACCAGGAAGTACATAAAGCTACGCTCGACGGACGAAGCGATGTACCAGCGTTTTTGCAGATAGGCATAAAGGACAAAGGGAACAACTAACAAGTAGGTTCCACTTAAGGCGAGGTATAACAGGGCAACTAGCATAGTTTTTTGGGAAAGACAGACAACAAAGCCGCAATTAGTATAGCCGCAGGTGTATCGATAAAGGCGATCGCAACAGGCTTAGTTAGTGACTAAACCGCTTTTACCCCGGTAGCACCAACCTAGGCTAAAATGCAATGCTTAACTTTTCTTATTCTACAGCTTGCCAGATTTTCCACCAGATAAATTACCAATACCCCTGGTTAATCGTGCAATAAAACAGTAGGATAGTTTACTGGAGATGCGGAATGTCAACCGCAACTACAAAACGGGGGCGTGGCGGAATGGTAGACGCTACGGACTTAAACATAAATTGAGCCTTGATCCGAGAAATCGATCAAGTGAACGCTCTCAAATTCAGGGAAACCTAACGCTGGCAACAGCTACGGCAATCCTGAGCCAAGCCGATTGGAAGGTGCAGAGACTCAACGGGAGCTACCCTAACGTCAAGCCGAGGGTAAAGAGAGAGTCCAATTCTCAAAGCCATTTGGCAGTAGCGAAAGCTGCAAGAGAATGAAAATCCGTTGGCTGTGAGGCTGTGAGGGTTCAAGTCCCTCCGCCCCCATACCTATTTCATGACTGTTATCACTACAAAGCATAAATTGCTGGATGCTTGTAGTGATAGCGACTTGCCGTAATTTAACTGAAAGGATATTCTGCTCTCTAACGAGAAATTTCCCAAAAATTAATTTAAAAATAGAGATTTTGACAGGCAAAATACTACTGTATTGGTTTATTTTGCTGACTAAACAAATCAGAAAGTGTTTTGTTATAACATTTAAACTGTCAAAAGTTTTGTATTTTTTTAAGAACTAAACAATTAAAAAAACCTGTATGAGAAAAACTTGGCTTTACGTCATACTCTTTTTTTCTATGCCTGCCGTAGCTCTAGCGCAAGATGAAGCGGCGGGAAGGGGTTTTATAGAAAATGTTAATGCCATCTTTTCCGACTTTGTAGCAGGATTTTTTGCTGTTCTCTTCTTTAGTGTTGGTGGCTTTCCCTTAATTGTGCTGTGGTTGGTTTGCGGTGCGGCATTTTTTACATTGCGGATGAACTTTATCAATATCCGCGCCTTCCGCCACGCCATTGATGTTGTGCAAGGGAAATACGATGACCCCAATGAACCGGGAGAAGTCTCGCACTTCCAGGCATTAGCCGCTGCTCTCTCCGCCACAGTTGGCTTGGGAAACATTGCAGGTGTCGCCATTGCGATTAACGTTGGGGGGCCAGGAGCAGTGTTCTGGATGACTATCGGCGGTTTCCTGGGGATGACCAGTAAGTTTGTCGAGTGTACCCTGGGTCAAAAATATCGCGTGGTGAGACCCGATGGCACAATATCTGGCGGGCCGATGCATTACCTGTCAAAGGGTTTAGCAGAAGTCGGAAAAAAGACGCTGGGAAAATTTTTAGCCATTATCTTCTCCATACTTGCCGTTTGTGGTGCCTTTGGTGGACCGAGTATGTTTCAGTCGAACCAGTCCTACGGGGCAGTTGCTAGCGTTTTACCATTCTTACCCGGTTGGCTTTATGGCTTGATCCTCACTGGGTTGGTGGCGCTGGTTATCCTAGGAGGCATTGAACGTATTGGCATGGTAGCAGGGACGTTGGTGCCAGCGATGTGCGTGATTTACATGTTGGCATCGCTTTGGATTATCTTGAGTAACTTTACGCAACTCCCAGAGGCGATCGCCACAATCTTCACGGGTATCTTCTCTCCCGGAGCAGTAGAGGGGGGCGTAATTGGTGTAGTTGTACAGGGATTGCGGCGTTCTGCCTTCTCGAATGAAGCCGGGGTTGGTTCAGCCGCGATCGCTCACTCGGCGGCTCGTACCGACGAACCCATTCGAGAAGGTATCGTCGCCCTACTTGAACCCTTCATCGACACCATCGTGATTTGTAACATGACAGCGTTGGTAATTGTCATTACTGGCGTCTATAGAAATCCACAGTTTGAAGGTATTGGTGGGGCAGAACTGACTTCCGCCGCCTTTGGTACAGTTATCGGCTGGTTTCCCAGCATCCTCGCCTTGGCAGTCTTCCTCTTTGCCTTCTCCACAATAATTTCCTGGGGTTACTACGGCGAACGATGCTGGGCGTACTTGTTTAGCGAACGCAGTTTAATTGTCTACAAGGTACTGTTCTTACTAGCAATCTTCGTTGGCTCAGTGGCAACGCCCGCCGCCGTTATCGACTTCAGCGATGCCATGCTGCTATCAATGGCTTTTCCGAACCTGCTAGGGGCTTACTTTTTAACTAATAAAGTAGCAGCAGACCTCAAAGACTACATGCGTCGCCTAAATTCCGGAGAGATGGAGATGACGCAGCAAACCCTCTAATCGGCGATTGGGAAAGCAGAGTGCTAAGTCCTGAGTCCTGAGTAGAGGTTAGGGGGATGAGGAGATGGGGAGAAGCGATAACCCCTAACCTCTAACCCCGGATAGTTCATCCTTCACCCTTTATCCCTTATGAGCTTATTTTCTACCAACCGGGTTTTAGTTCCCTTTGATTTTTCCGAAGAATCAGCGATCGCCTTGACAAAAACCTTAGAGTTTGTCAAAGACCCTTCTCATGTGTATGTACTTCACGTCCTGCCCCATCTCAATCCTGGCGATCCGGGGGTAATGTGGCAAACCACAAATAACCAGACACGCGAGCAGCATGTTGAGAAGGTCTTCCGCGAGCAATTTTTACCCCCTGACTATGAGGGGCTGCATTTTAGCGTCTCTATCGGTCACCCTAGCTCGGAAATTATTGATTTGGCCAAGGCAGAGGAGATTGACTTGATTGTCATTCCCTCCCACGGACGTACAGGGTTGAACCGCTTCTTCATGGGATCGGTGGCAGAACGGGTGGTGCGGTTTGCCCACTGTCCGGTGTTGGTTCTGAGAAACTGAAGTTAGGGAAAAATCTCGGTGACGACTCTATTACCGCTACTTGCTTGGACGACAACACTTTGGTCTTGAATCCTTCCTACTGCTGTTTGCCCTTTTGTATTTAAGGCTGGGTTGGCTTGCTCGTACATTACGTTGCCAGAAGCCTGAAGATTTTGGGTGGTAAGATCCCAAGTTAGTTGGTTGGAATACAACTTAGCTTGATTGCGACTACCGATGCCCTGAACGCCACCTGTTAGAGTCGCTACTTGGCGATCTAAGTCTATCTGACCGCGATTAGCGGTGACGATCAATTGCTCTTTTTGGTGAACGATGCGGATCGGTTGACTAGAGACAACCGTTTGGTTTGTTACATTCCAGATAGCTGAGTTGGTAGACATCAACAAGGGCGGTTCCACCGAGGCGAGTTGAACATTCTGCTTCAAGGTGGCAATTTTTGTTTTCAAATTGTAGTCTGCCTGGTCTGCCTCCACTCGGTCGGTGATGGTTTTGCCTTGGTAGCGGTCGATGAAAGTACGGCGATCGCTAGTTACTTGTTCTTCTGGTATTTGCCAAACTAAACGCTCAGTTTTGATCTGCAAGTCTGGATTTTTGGCGATCGCCGCCACTTGACCCATCAACTCTAGCTGCTGTTTGCGCGTCAAGTATCGCCCTTCTTTTGCGGAAGCTTGAAGCTGGGGATGGCTACCTTTTAAGTTGTTGCGAACAAATAACAAATCTTCCTTCGGAAGCCACTCCAGCTCATCTCCTTTGAATACAGCACCATTACGGGGATCGATTGCCGTAACGTTACCGTTGAGAAAGACTTTCTGCCCGTCTTCCTGAATTTCTCCCCGGTCAGCTGACACCTGCAAAACCACCTTTCCATCCTGGAACAAATTTCCAGAAGTCTTCTCAACCCGGGCGATTTTCTTATCCTGGCTATAAACTGCTCGCTCTGCTTTTACTCTCCATACAGGACGCCCATCTCGATCCGATTGATCCAGACTGACATTATTAAAAGTCAGATTTTCATCAAACTCAGAGGTCGGGCTAGGCTCCTGCACCACTTGATTTTCTGGAGGCTGGTTTTTTTTGCCACAAGCACTGACGCTCAGTAGCAAGGCGACCAGGAGCATTAAACGAACTGCACCACTAACAAACGGAAGAGTTTTCCTAATACCTAACCACTGGTTCATAACCGCCAAGTTACAGGTCTTCTTGCTCTTCCATCATGCCAATACTGGACAAGGGACGGTAGGTGTAATTCTGCCGTGGCGTTTTCTGGATTGATTCTTTGATGTGGTCAAGATCAATATAGCGATCGGCAACGTTGATTAAACTATCGCTAGTCATCGAACGTAGGCTCACTACCTCCACGCGTACCCCCCGATAGCTCGCCGCATCGACAGCATAAGCTAAATCACCATCGCCACTGACTAGAACCGCCGTATCGTAGGAACCGACCAACGCCATCAGATCAACGGCAATCTCCACATCTAAATTGGCTTTTTTAGAGCCATCTGGTAATTGCACTAAATCTTTGGAAATCACTCGATAACCATTGCGACGCATCCACAACAAAAAGCCTTGTTGTTTTTCGTTGGTGCGGTCAACCCCGGTATAGAAGAAAGAGCGGAGCAGCCTCGAACCCCCAGTCAAACGACACAGCAGCTTCGTATAGTCGATTTCAATGCCCAACTGGAGAGCGGCATAAAATAAATTCGAGCCATCAATAAAAATGGCAACACGACCGCGATTTTCTAAAACTTGTTCTGGCGTGAAAACCGGGTCACTATTAAAGTTATTCAACATGATTGTTATACCTCTGATTAGTTATGTAAAAAAGTTTAGTGCCTCCTTTCCTCCCCTACTGCTTTGCCTTCAGTTCCCGCTAGCTGTAATCGCTACGACGACCGAATCAGTCATAGCTGTTCCAATTTGGCAAAAATTGGTTTAGCTTCTCCCAATTGTTGATTTGGGCTGAGGGTTCCCCAAGCTGTATGGGTAGAAAAGGTCATGGAATCTTTAAAGAGAGAAAGGTTGTTAAAGTCGGTAGAAAATCCTAACTGTTGATAAATGTCGGTACTAAGGCTGGGAATAATCGGTGAAAGTAGATAGGCTGACAGTCTAACTGATTCCAAGACGCTGTACAACACTTCGGCAACGGCTGCTGTATTCCCTTGTTTATATAAGCTCCAGGGTGCTTGCTCGTCCACAAATTTGTTACTGGCGCGAATCAGAGTCAGGATGTCTTCACAAGCCTTGCTGAAGGCTAGAGATTCATAAGCATTAATTACGCGCGATCCCAGCTCTTTTCCGGCTGCTTTTAAGGAGTTATCGGCAGCAATTTCTTGAATCGCCACCTCAGGTACCCGACCATCGCAGTACTTGTACGCCATTTTTAAGGTGCGGTTGAGCAAATTCCCTAGGTCGTTAGCTAAGTCAGCGTTGAGGATATTGACAAAGCGGGTTTCGCTAAAGTCTCCATCCCGTCCGAACTCGATTTCTTTGAGGAAGTAGTAGCGGATCGCGTCTGCGCTGTAGCGGTCAACTAACTCAATTGGGTTTATGGTATTGCCCAAAGTCTTGCCCATTTTCTGGCCATCTTTGGTTAGAAAGCCATGTCCGAATACATGACCAACTAGGGGTAAACCTGCCGACATCAACATGGCCGGCCAATAAACCGCATGGAAGCGCAAGATGTCTTTGCCAATCAAATGCAAGTTAATCGGCCACCAATTGGATAAGGCATTCTCTAACGTTGGTTCGCTGTCCGGATCGAGCAGGGCAGTCACATACCCGAGTAAGGCGTCAAACCAGACGTAGATGGTGTGTTTCGGGTCAACGGGGATCGCAAAGCCCCAATCGAGGTTGACACGGGAAATGGAGAAATCTTGCAGTCCTTGCTTAACGAAGCTCAAAACTTCGTTGCGGCGGATTTCTGGCTGAATGAAGTCTGGACGCTCTTGGTAGAGGGCTTCTAGTTGGCTTTGATATTTGGAGAGCTTGAAGAAGTAGTTTTGCTCGTCTCGCCACTCGGTTGTGAGGTTGGGGTGGAGGGGACAGTGATGCTCTGATAGCAGCTCCCGTTCTTCTTTAAATTCTTCGCAGGCAACACAGTACCAGCCTTTTTGCTGCCCCATGTAGATGTCGCCGTTTTCCCAAACTCGTTGAAAAAACTCGTTGACGATCGCCTGATGACGAGAAGAGGTGGTGCGGCTAAAGCGGTCATATTGAATATTCAGCTTTTGCCACAGCTCCTCAAACCCTGCGGCTACTTGATCGCAGTGTTCCTGGGGATTGAGTCCTCGGTTTTCGGCGGTGCGCTGGATTTTTTGTCCATGCTCGTCGGTACCTGTAATCAGCAATACCGATTTGCCGCGTAGTCTCTCAAATCGCGCGATCGCATCGGCAGCCATTGTGGTGTAAGCACTCCCGATGTGGGGTAAGTCGTTTACATAGTAAAGTGGCGTCGTAACGGCAAAGGTATTATCTTTATTTGTCTCGGTATCAGTCATAAAAATTAGATGTCAACAACGACCCCCGTAACTAATGTATTATTCAATGCCCTGGCTTTAGAGTTATTTATTTGAAGTTTTCAAGTTATTTTGTTAAATCCACCGCTCCCCAGGGTACTTTGAGCCAAACGGATGGATTTGTTCAGACTGAGCGGCTTACTCAAGGCTGAGGTTAGAAAAGACACCTTCTAACTTAGGGTTCCCAACTACATCGTCAAAGTTTGCATTGACTATTTAGGGGTTAGCAGAGAGACCGATCTCATGGTATACAAAAAAATCTGACATTCTTATGACATCCAACTCCCAATAGAAAGGCATTAGCAATATTGCTCGCTTAACAACCCGTCTAATCATAGAGGCAGCTTACTGTAGCCACTCTTCAACTGCTCAGGAGTAACAATTAATGGTTGCTCAAATTGGGGACTAAATTCTACCTTAAGACATTTGTCAAGATGCAATCTGAGTGATTATTGTAAAGAAAGGTAAAGTAAATTAACGAGCGATCGCACACTCCAAAGCATGCCTTCCGACAATCCACTATTGATTTCTCGCGCCCTCCTTGCCGCGATGGGAACGAGGTTGTTTTTCTATTACCAGGATCGCGTCCCTCAAGATACGGCAATTGTGGTCGTCAGCAACCATCGCAGCTTTATGGATGCCCCCATGTTGATGGCAGCATTAGAAAAACCTGTGCGGTTTGCTAGCCATCACTATATGGGGCAAGTACCAGTGATGCGAGACGTGGTCTCTCAATTGGGCTGCTTTCCCCTAGCCGCCCCGGAAAATCGTTCTCAGGCATTTTTCGAGCAAGCCACGCAGTTACTCCAATCAAGGCAGCTTGTAGGGGTGTTTCCAGAAGGGGGACAGCCGATGGTGAGCAAAAGTTTACCCTGCAAAGTTGGGAAGTTTCACCGGGGGTTTGCTCACCTAGCCTTGAAATCCTCGGTACAAAATTTGGCAGTCTTACCTGTGGCGATCGCTTCTACCAAAGAATTTGTCAACGCCGGAATCCCTCTGCGTCTTTTGCAAGCTATTGACCCGTCAGAGCCACTTTTTGATCAATCGGGTTGGCATCCTATGGTTGTTTACCGCCGTGCCAATATTTTGATCGGTCATCCGTTTTGGGTTACTGAGCAACATCGGGAAAAATATCAAGGAAAGCAGGCAAAATCCGTTGTGTCGGAAATCACAGACATCTGCCACGGGGAGATTCAGAAGTTGTTACATTACGGCTGTCGTTAAAGAAAGTCTCTGTAAAGTCCTGTACAGTTACAAATTGGAGCCTGAGAGAAGATCGAGGGACGCCGAAAGACTTAATTGTTAGTTAAAGACCCGCTAGGGGAACCTTATAGACAATTAACTTAACTAACTTTTTAATCTTTCAAGTCGAGAAATATAGAAAGAGAATCATGCCAGAAGTTAAAAGTCGTCCTTGTTTTCTGACGCCTAGTACATTGAACCCCACCTCCCCGTTGTTTGTCTTTTTACCGGGGATGGATGGTACAGGTCAATTGTTGCGATCGCAGACGGAAGGACTAGAAAAAGCATTTGATGTGCGCTGTTTGGCAATTCCCCCAGATGACTTAACCACTTGGGAAGACCTGAGCGGACAAGTTGTGGAATTAGTTAGAGCCGAACTCAAAAACGATCGACGCCGACGCGTGTATTTGTGCGGTGAGTCCTTTGGTGGGTGTCTAGCCATGAAAGTCGCCCTCCACTCCCCAGAATTGTTTACTCGCATTATTCTCGTTAACCCCGCTTCCGCCTTCAATCAGCGCCCCTTTCTGCGTTGGGGTTCGCAACTAACCTATTGGATACCAGACTATTTCTATCGCATCTCTGGAGTGGCACTCATCCCCTTTCTATGCGCCCTAGAAAGAACGGCCCCAGAAGACAGCAAAGCCTTGCTACAGGCGATCCGCTCCGTACCGTCTAAAACCGTCACTTGGCGGCTGTCTTTACTGAGAGACTTTGATGTCACCCCAGCCCAACTCCGCCGCCTCACCCAACCCGTGCTACTCGTTGCAGGAGGAGCAGATCGCCTTTTACCCTCAGTAGAAGAAGCAAGACGCCTAGTTAACTACCTACCTAACGCCAAGGTAGCCATACTACCCATGTGCGGTCACACCTGCTTGCTAGAAACTGACGTGCATCTTTTAGACATCTTTAAAGCCCAAAATTTCCTAGAAAGCACTACACCAAGGGAACAAACGGAATCTGTGTTGACGCCTGTTAGTGAGTAGAGCGGGGGATGGGGAGCGGAGGAGCAGGGGCGCAGGGGCGCAGGGGCGCAGGGGAGATGAGGAAAACCTCTTACCCTTCATACTTCATCCTTCATACTTCATACTTTCTTGCCTACTCAGGACTCAGGACTCAGCACTCAGCACTCAGGACTTTGTCTTTCCACTTCCGCGATGCGGTGCTTCACGGGGATGATACTGTCGGGGTTGAGGGAGATGGTGTCGATTCCCTCTTCCACTAAGAAGGCGGCAAAGTCGGGGTAATCACTGGGGGCTTGTCCGCAGATGCCAACTTTGCGTCCGGCTTCGTGGGCAGTTTTAATCAGGCGGCGGATCATCCGCTTAACGGCTTCATCGCGCTCGTCGAAGAGTTCCGAAAGCTCGGAGGAATCGCGATCCACGCCCAAAGTTAGCTGCGTGAGGTCGTTGCTGCCGATGGAGAAGCCGTCGAAGCGTTTGGAGAATTCGTCGGCGAGTTCCACGTTGGAGGGAATTTCGCACATGACGTAGACTTCCAGACCGTTTTCGCCGCGTTTTAAGCCATTTTCGGCTAAAACTTCCAAAACGCGATCCGCTTCCCAGAGGCGGCGGCAGAAAGGGATCATGATCAGGACGTTATCCAATCCGATGACTTCGCGGACGCGCTTAATTGCCCGACATTCTAAGGCAAAGCCGTCTTTGTAGCGATCGCTGTAATACCGTGATGCCCCTCGAAAGCCCAGCATCGGGTTAGCTTCTTTCGGCTCAAACTGCCGACCTCCAATCAGTTCAGCGTACTCATTGGTCTTAAAATCACTCATTCGCACAATTACCGGATGGGGATATTGGGACGAGGCAATCTTGGCAATCCCCCGTGCGAGATGATCGACAAAGTACTCGGTTTTGTCTTTGTAGCCGCTAGTTAGCTGCTCAATTTGCTTTTTGGCTCTTTCATCTTTCAGTACATCAAAACGCACCAGCGCCATCGGGTGAATTTTGATGATGTTGTTGATGATGAACTCCATCCGCGCCAAGCCAATACCCTCGCAGGGCAATTGCCACCAGCGAAAAGCGGCGGAGGGGCTGGCGATGTTCATCATAATTTTGGTTTTGGTTTGCGGGATGTCTTCTAGGCTGACTTCCGCTGCTTCAAACTCCAACTTGCCTTCATAAATGATGCCGCGATCGCCTTCTGCACAGGAAATGGTCACCTCCTTACCTTTTTTTAAAACCTCAGTTGCCTTTCCCGTACCCACGATCGCCGGAATGCTCAACTCCCGGCTGATAATCGCCGCGTGGCAGGTGCGTCCTCCTTGGTTGGTGACGATTCCCGCCGCCCGTTTCATAATCGGCACCCAGTCGGGGTCAGTCATTTCCGTTACTAAAATGGTGCCATCTTCAAATTGGTCGATATCCTTGGCACTTTTAATCAGGCAAACTTTCCCAGAGGCGATCGCATCCCCGACACTTATCCCCGTCAGCAACTCCTTACCCTTTTTCTTTAGGGAATAAGTTAAGAGCGCCCCTGCTTGCTTTTGGGACTGTACGGTTTCGGGACGCGCCTGCACAATGAATAATTCCCCCGTATCCCCATCTTTTGCCCACTCAATATCCATCGGCGTTTTGTAGTGGGTTTCAATCACACTCGCCCAGCGTGCTAGTTGCAGCACTTCCTCATCGTTGAGAACGAACGCTGCCCGTTCTTCCGGTGAGGTATCGGTATTTTTTGTTGTCTTGCTGCCCCCTTGGGCGTAGATTAGCTTTTTCTCCTTCGTTCCTAGGGTTTTCTCAACAATTGGCTTCAAGTTTTCGTTCTTCAACAAGGGCTTAAACACCCGATACTCATCCGGCGTCACCGAACCTTGGACGATATTTTCACCCAAGCCCCAAGCCGCAGTAATCAACGTCATATCCGGGAAGCCCGACTCCGTATCAATCGAGAACATCACCCCCGCACCCGATAAGTCAGAACGCACCATCTTTTGGATACCGACTGACAGCGCCACCTGCAGGTGGTCAAAGCCTTTTGTTTCGCGGTAGCTAATTGCCCGATCAGTGAATAAGGAAGCGTAGCATTTGCGGCAGGCTTCTAGTAGTTCTTCGACGCCAGCGATATTGAGGAAGGATTCCTGCTGACCTGCAAAACTTGCCTCTGGCAAATCTTCCGCCGTGGCACTACTTCTAACTGCCACATCCACTTCTTCTGTGTTGTACTGTTGGCAAAGGTCATGATAGGCACTGCGAATTTCTTTGGCAATTTCGTCGGGAAATCTTGAGCGCAGAAACATCCGGCGGATAGATTTTCCGGCTTTTTCTAAGGGAATTTTGCCTTTTTCAAAATCTTTGAGCTGGGATTTGATTTTTTCGTTGAGGTCGTTTGCCTCGATAAATTTCCTATAGGCATCCGCTGTTGTGGCGAAACCATTGGGGACGCTGATGCCCTCTTCTTTTAGCGATCGCACCATTTCCCCCAAGGAGGCATTCTTCCCGCCTACTTCTGGGACATCATTACTTCCGAGATTGTCAAACCAGCGTATATATTGAGTTTTAGTTTTTGTTGCCATGATTGTTTAGGAAAAAATATCAAATACAAATTAGAAAGGGTGAGCCTTGCCCACCCTTCTATGATTGCGAATTTCCGTTTATTTTGCTTTTAGCTTCTCTAGGTTCGCTAAATACCTTATATTCTTTGCCTTCAACTTTTAGACTATTGCCATTACTTTCTACTGGTTTGCCATAGTTGCCATGAACCGTATCGTGTTTGAGCAAATACGCCAGATTATCGGGTGGCACTAAGTCATTAACCGCAACTAATTCTAATTCTAGATGGTCGTGGATAATTTTAAAAACCGCTCTACCAATTCTGCCTAAACCGTTAATTGCAACCTTTGCCATATTTTGTTGTTCTCCTATCTCAAACAGGTTGGTACTTAAGGCTTGTATAAGAAGCGTTACCCAGTGAATCAAACGCCTTTATAGGAGCGGAAAAAAGAGCAGATTTCGTCATCCTTTCGAGGGAGTGCTGCCACCGAATGTGAGGATACTCGGACACAAATTTGCACGTATCTAATTTAGCGAGAAAGACGGATGGGGAGAGGGTGTTTTAAAAACCGGATATCCCTGCTGCATGCAATGTCTCTACAAGGTTGTGGTCAAAAATCAATAGGGTGCGCTCAGTACATCGATTTTCCGAATAAATTGGCATCCCTCTAAAGGGAGTAACAATTGTTACCGAAAGATGAAAAAGTGTTATGGAAAGAAAGGCGATCGCGCATGATTTTTATGGGGTGCAAATAACTTGAATTCCCATAAGACAGGAAAAATAGTGCCTATAATCAAGGGAGGTTTTCAATATTTTTGTGCATAGGTCTATTAATTAGCACTGGCGGACTTAGTGGGGTTTCCTCCCCCATCTCTGCCTCTCCTTAGCTATCCTGAAGAAAATAGCCCTGCTTAAATGCCCTGGCACTGAAACCATGACTGAACAACCTGCACGCATCTGTATTCTTGGTGGCGGCTTTGGTGGACTCTACACTGCCTTGCGCTTGAGCCAGCTACCGTGGGAAAAACTAGAACGACCGGAAATTGTCTTGGTCGATCAAAATGACCGCTTTTTATTTTCGCCGTTGCTCTACGAATTGGTAACGGGGGAACTGCAAACCTGGGAAATTGCCCCGCCATTTGAAGAACTTTTGGTGAATACAGGGGTACGCTTCTCGCAAGCGGCGGTTGCCGGAATCAATATTGACGAGAAACAAGTACAGCTACAGGATGGCCCGGAATTCGCCTACGATAAACTCGTCTTGGCACTAGGTGGCGAAACCCCTTTAGATATAGTGCCAGGAGCCGTTGAGTATGCGATTCCTTTCCGGAATGTAGCGGATGCCTATCGCCTAGAAGAACGCTTACGGATTTTGGAAGAGTCGGACGCTGACAAGATTCGCGTGGCGATCGTTGGGGCGGGTTACTCTGGCGTTGAATTGGCTTGCAAGCTTGCCGAACGTCTCGGTGAACGGGGACGGGTGCGCTTAATCGAGCAAGGGGATATGATTCTCCGCACTTCGCCAGAGTTTAATCGTGAAGCCGCACGGAACGCCCTCGATGAACAAAAGGTGTGGATTGATTTGGAAACGACAGTTGAGTCGATTGGTACGGATACGATTTCCTTGGTGTACAAGGGGCAGGTGGACACCATTCCTGTAGATATCGTGTTATGGACGGTGGGGACAAAGGTTGCCCCTGTGGTGCAAGCACTGCCCCTCAAAAGAACCCATCGCGGTCAACTGACCATCACGCCAACGCTGCAAGTGGTCGATCGTCCGGAAATCTTTGCCTTAGGCGATTTGGCAGAGTGCCGCGACGCGGAAGGACAGCAAGTTCCCAACACCGCACAAGCAGCATTGCAGCAGGCAGATTATACGGCTTGGAATATTTGGGCATCCCTCACCGGACGTCCATTGCTGCCGTTCCGCTATCAGCACGTCGGCGAAATGATGACCTTAGGGACAGACAATGCCACCTTGACAGGTTTAGGCATCAAACTTGATGGGCCGTTTGCCCACATGGCACGGCGTCTGGCGTATCTCTACCGCATGCCAACCTTAGAGCACAAGCTGAAAGTAGGCTTTAACTGGATTACCCAACCGATCGTAGATTTACTCTCAAGCGTGGAGTAAGGCTTAGAGGTTGAAATCGGTTAAGGTTCAACGTGTCAACTCTCTACAGGTTCAATGCCACAACCTAAGATTATTTTTCTCGATGCTGTCGGGACGCTCTTTGGCGTCCGGGGCAGTGTGGGTGAAGCTTATAGTATGATCGCTCGTCACCATAGTGTCGATGTCCAGGCTGACACCGTAAACCAAGCGTTTTTTGATGCCTTCGCGGCGGCAGATCCTCTCGAGTGTCTAGGAGTACCCTCAGAAGCGATCGCCATGCGGGAATTTGAGTGGTGGCTGGATATTGCCCGTCACACCTTCAAACAAGTCGGCGTCTTTGAGCAATTTGCCAACTTCACCGAGTTCTTTGACGAACTCTATCTCTACTTTTCCACGGCTGAACCTTGGTTTGTCTATCCCGATGTTCGTCCCGCGTTGGAAGCATGGCAACGTTTGGGGATTGAGATGGGAATTGTCTCTAATTTTGATTCCCGTCTTTATATGGTTTTAGAAGCCCTGGAGCTAACGCAGTTTTTCGAGTCGGTGACAATTTCCACCGAAATAGGTGCGGCTAAACCGGATGAGCGTATCTTTGCGGCGGCGTTGAACAAACATCATTGCAGCCCCCCGGAGGCATGGCATATTGGCGATAGTTTCAAGGAAGACTACCAGGGTGCAAAAGCGGTGGGGATCAGGGCAATTTGGTTGGAACGTCGGTAAGTCGGTGAGTCGGTGAGTCGGTGAGTTGGGGAGAAAGGATGAAGGGTGAAGGGTGAAGTATGAAGGGTGAAATTATTAGGCGATTGGTGTAATGGCTAGTTGTCGTCAATTTTTCTCTCCCCTGCGCCCCTGCACCCCTGCGCCCCTGCACCCCTCTGCGCCCTCTGTGTTTTACCCAGATTTACACCCCATGAAAAGCGGGCGGATAAACAACCTTCCCTCTGTACTTATCCTGATAGTGCTGGAGTGGCTTGACCATAAAGACATCTTCCGGGACTGGGAAGGGAGACTCGATCCCATAACTAATAGCTGGCTCAAAGCCGAAGCGGGAGTAAAACTGGGGATGCCCTAGGACAATGACGATCGCTTCTTTCCTGGCGTCTGCTTTTGCTAATCCGGCTTGTACTAGGGCGCTGCCGATGCCCTGTCGTTGCTGCTGCGATCGCACGGCTAGAGGTGCTAGACCGAGTACGGGAAGCGTTTCTTCGCCCACCAAATCAATGTAGCTAAAGAGGATGTGACCGACTATAACTCCTTGAGCTTCTGCAACTAGGGAAAGTTCTGGAATATAGCGATCGGAGTCACGAATTTGTTCTATAAGACGCGCTTCGTTTTCCTGTGCAAAAGCCTCTCTATTTACTTCAGCGATCGCCTTGTAGTCTGAGGAAGTTTCATCACGGATGTTCATTGCTTCTTTCCTAAGGCGATCGCGATTGAACCCAAAACTACTAAAATTGCTCCCAAAACCGCTAAGAAGGAAATCTGTTCGGGTGCAAGTAAAGTCGGTGTGAAAAATGAAACTGCCCACACTGAACTCAATGTAACGATGGGAGTGGTTGCGAGTACGGCACTTACTTTTGAGGCTTCCCAGTGTGCCAAGGATTCGGCAAAGGCACCGTAACCAATTAGGGTATTTAAGCCACAGAACAGCAGCATCCCCAAGTGTAGGGGAGTTAGGGTGAGTATGGGTTGAGGAGTGATAAAGGGGCTAAACATCAGCGCACACATGCCGTAGATAATCAGCATGATGCTGGAGGAGGGCAGTTTTTGCAGCAGTTGCTTTTGGGCGAGGGCATAAACTGCCCAGACGGCGGCGGCGATGACGAGCAAGGCGCTTCCGGTGAGGTAACGATTAGGAGACGCGATTAATGTCCGTAGTTGTTCGTGGAAAAAGAGGACAAAACCGAGGGTAAGCACGCCTAAGCCTGCCCATTGCTGTAAGTTGTAGCGTTCTTTGAAAACCGCGATCGCTCCTAACCCCATCAAAACGGGCGCAAGCTGAATTAGCACCTGGGCGGTTGCGGGGGAGGTTTGCGCTAAACCTTGCAGATAAAACAAATAATTTAGCCCTAAAAATACCGTCGCGATCGCTAACAATCCAATTTGTGACGGTAAATCATTAAGAGAAAAAGAGAAGTTTAAAAATGCTTTTCCTTCTGCATTACTTCCCTTCTTATTTACTTTGATAAAAGGCAGTTGTTGGCGTGAGGTCAAATACACCCCTAATAACCCAAACGATAGGAGAAAACGAAACCAAGTAACGGTGTATACATCAAGTACCTGAAGAGTCACCGTTAGGGCAATCGGTAAAATCCCCCACAAGAACACAGTTAGCAGCGACAGCGCTAGCCCTAAACGCCATCGACCAGAACTTTGATGAAGTAGCATTGATAATTCCTATATGTGTCACAACCGAATGCGCTAGGTGGTCTTTAGTAGCGTTGGCGTAGATTTGAATATTCAGCGTTAACGCATTACCCTAGTAGAAGGGGTGATTTTCTTTGATCAGGCGCTAGTATTTTTCTACGGGAATGATTTAACGGAACGCTCAAAGGCGCTCTCTCTCAGCAAAGTGATTGGAGAAAGGGTGGGGTAGCCACCGTTAAAACCAGATTATTTGGCAAGTTAGTTGTACGCGCCAGTTAAAATGAAAGGTTCAAGGTAACGATCGCCCCGATCTAAACCATGTAGTTTATCAACAGGAGGATACAGAATGACCCAAGTGGTTGTAGGTGAAAACGAAGGGATTGAGTCCGCACTACGTAGATTTAAGCGCCAAGTATCAAAAGCAGGCATCTTTGCAGATATGAAACGCCTGCGTAACTTCGAGACTCCCACAGAAAAGAAAAAGCGTAAAGCGATCGCTAGAAGACGTAAGAAGCGCTTCAACTAAGTCAAGTTTCCTTTGCCTGCTCTCTCTATTCAGGAGGAGGGCTTGCAAAGGCACCCAGGCGCACCTCTGATATTGTCAGAGAACCAATAGCGCCCAACTTTTAAAGTGCCAGATAGAACTATCTAGTTAAACAGCAAGCATCTCTTGATGTTCAATTTTGGTACCCAAAAGCTTTAAAAACTCTGCTAACCAGCTAGGATGGGCGGGCCAAGCAGGGGCTGTCACCAAGTTGCCATCAACCATCGCCTCATCCGGTGGGATATGGACATAAAGACCACCCGCACGGGTGACATCGGGGCCACAAGCGGGGTAAGCGGTACAGCTTTTGCCTTCTAAAACTCCCGCCGCCGCCAGAACCTGTAAGCCATGGCAGATAGAGGCAATAGGCTTGTTGGTGTGGGCAAAGTGGCGGGTAATTTCCAACACTTTCTCATTGAGGCGGATGTATTCCGGTGCTCGACCGCCAGGAATCACTAAGGCGTCATAATCCTCAGGGGTAATTTCGTCAAAGCTGGCATTAAGTTGAAAGTTGTGACCGGGTTTTTCACTATAGGTCTGGTCACCTTCAAAGTCATGAATCGCCGTTTTGACCGCTTCCCCCGCCTGTTTATCGGGGCAAACTGCGTGGACGGTGTGTCCGACCATTTGCAACGCCTGGAAGGGAACCATCACTTCGTAATCTTCCACAAAGTCTCCCACCAGCATCAAGATTTTTTTACCCGTCATTTTGTAACTCCTGTCTTAGATGGGGTTTAAGTTTCAATTTATCGCCTTTCCTATGTAGAGCGTTCGGCTTTAGGCTTGACCTCTTCTCCCTTCGCCCTATTCTTTTTTGATTATCTCGAATTGCTCCAAATCAGGAATAGATAAAAATAAAACTTAAATGCTTCCAAAATCTCATCCACGACTTAAGGTGATTTGTAGCTAGCTACCCGCATAGTTAACTCTCCTTCACGGGGATGGCGGCTAAACACAAATGCGCCTTCTTCCGTTTCACCACTGGCAAGAAAGTCAATTTGCTGCTCTCCGGATTCTTCTACTTCCCCGTTGATGCGAAATTCAGCAATCAACTGCACTGACTCGACGGTTTCTCCACCTTTATTTGTAATTGAAAACGGCAGGTAAAACTGCCCTGGTTCCTCACGGATCTCCGAACCAGGTTGCACCACAATTACCGGAGGCTCGTTGCTTTGGGTGAACCACTTGTAAACGACTAAGCCGACAACAACCGCCAGAATAGATAAAGCAATAAAAAAGCTAATCCATTCAGCAGGCGAACGTTGAGATTCTTGCTCAACTTCAGGGGAGGAATCGGTATTTTTCATATGGCAAGGCGTCCTGCTGCACCACCAATTGTTGCTGGAAGTCCTAGGATGATTGTGCTACTTAACCACATTGTCCACGGATCGCTAAAATTCAACTTCTGAAAGAAAAACAACATTGAGACAGCAGCAATTAGCGACATTAGGTAAGATATGACTGTCTCGCTGACTGGTCTCTGGAAAAGACCGGACTGCTTCCGGCGCTTTTTTTCGGAAGTGAAGCCTGCTTCAAAAACAATGCAGTAGGAAATCAACAATGAAGCAGCAATAAATGCCAGTAGCCACGGCGGTGATACGGCGGCATCAAGCATACTGACTTCATCAGTCGGTGCAATGTTGAAACCAACGATAAGTGCCCCAATCAAGGTAGCACCTATGTCACTCAGGGTGGCCTGGATGTGAGATTTATGAGTGGTTTTGCGGGTTATAGGCTGTTGTTTTTCTGGCGATTTTCCATCAGAGTTTGTCCAGCGATCGCCACTTAAAGAAGCTCGTGCCAAGGCTGCTCCTAATGAAAAAGGAACACTTTCCAAAACTGACTTTCCTAAGGTTTCATATAGTGGTGTTGATAAATCAATTTCTCTGATCAATATCAGAATCATTGTTGCAGAAACGATACCAATGGCTAACGCTTCAACGCTATCAATTACTGTATCGAGAAATGTTACTCGTTTATTTTGACGAAAGCCTTCTGTGCTGTTAAGCATAAAAACAACGACAAACGTCACTGCTAAAATTATTAACATCACGGGTGGAGAAATTTGAGAACCAATCCACCACACTTCCATCGTATATAACAACGGAATCCCAAATAGAAAACCGCCTGAAGTCCCACGAATGATATCCCTTAATTCTTGAGATGTGGCATCAGAAACATAACGTCGTTTGCGGATAATTTTTGCCATCAAAAAAAACAGGTGGGGCTACCTCACCAAGGATTTATAGAAAGTCTGCAAGTAACAGAATCTAGAGGTAGGTGAGGAAAGAATGTTAAAAGATTGTAATCTTAGTTACATAGAAAATGTTAGCAAACTCTTACAATTTAATATCATTTTCGGTATGTTAAAAATTCGCAATATTTGGCAATACCCGGTATAAAACTCCCCTGTGTGATGCCCAAACAAAGGATAAAAGTCTAGTTTTTGACGACGGATTGGACTGATTAGCGATCGCACCCTGCTTAAATCTCTCTAAATCTGCCTGTTGAGAAATGTGGGCGGGAAGCCGAATTGAGTCAGCAAACCCCTAAAATTTGCGAGATTTCAACTTCTCAAGGCGAATATTTGCCTGCTGAAACTTCATCTGCTAAAAATTAGTCTGGCGACAGAGGCAGTTGGAAAAATAATCTTAAAAACCTGATGACGTTTCAATGGCAAGTAACAGTTCGTAACACTCCTTTCCTGCTCCTGTTTCTCACCGCACAACTACTGTCTGGAGTTGCAGTTGCGCCCAAAAAACTGCTGGCTTTCCAGTCTCCTAATGCAGTTGCGGAGACTCAGCAAGGGGCAGATATCTGTCCTGCACAATTGGAAAACGCGATCGCCACGGTGATCAACCGCCCTCAGTTCCGCCGTTCCCGTTGGGGAATTGTCATTACCCCATTGTCGTCAAAAGACCGCCCCCTCTACAGTCACGACGCCGAACGCTACTTCATCCCCGCCTCGAATGCCAAGCTACTCACCACCGCAGCAGCGTTGCTGCAATTGGGGACAGATTTTCAAATTCGCACCTCTATTTATGAAACAGGCGCAGGTGTACTGATTGTAGGGCGAGGCGACCCCAGCTTAAGCGCAGCGCAACTAAAAGACTTAGCACAGCAACTCAAGGGTCAAGGGATTCGTTCTGTGCGCCAACTAATTGTCGATGACGGTTACTTTCAAGGAGACGCGCTGAATTCCAATTGGGAGTGGGAAGATGTTTTGTCAGATTACGCCACCAGCGTAAATAGCCTGATTTTGAACCAAAATGCTGTGGAATTGACGCTTTTCCCCCAGCAGCTAAATCAGCCCCTCAAAATGAGCTGGAGCGACCCCATTGCCGCGTCACAGTGGCAGGTTGTGAATCATTCACTGACGAGGGAGGCAGGATTACCCGCTGATGTCGCCGTGACAACTGCTTTCGGGAAACCCTTGCTACAAATCACAGGACACTTAGCAATTGATTCCGAACCTGATTCTTTTGGGTTAGCAGTGCTTGACCCGGCTGAGTATTTCTTGCAGCACTTTCAGCAGGTTTTGGCAGCAGAGGGAATTAGGGTGACTCAGGCGTTGGTAGCATCCAGTAGCCTGATTGATCAGCAACGGGAGTTGGCGGGAGTGAATTCTCCCACCCTGGAAACTTTAGTGCTGGAGACAAATCAGCAGAGTAATAACCTCTATGCTGAAGTGCTGTTGCGGACATTGGGGGCAAGAGTTGGTCAGGATAGACAGTCTACCTATTCAACCGCAGAAGCAGGTTTAGAGGTTGTCAAAGAGACATTGACGCAAGTGGGTATTGACCCAGAAAGCTACATTCTCAGTGATAGTTCCGGACTGTCGCGGCACAACTTAGTCAGTCCAGAAGCGATCGTCAAAACCCTTCAAGCAATGGCACAAACCCCCTACGCCGCTGTATATCGAGCATCTTTACCCGTCGCTGGCACAAGTGGCACCCTCCGCCGTCGCTTCCAAGACACAGCCGCCCAAGGTAAGCTGCAAGGCAAAACTGGCACCTTAAGCGGTGTTGGCGCATTATCGGGATATTTGGATGTCCCCGATTATCAGCCTTTAGTTTTCAGCATTATGGTCAATCAGTCTGACCAGCCTAATGCAACGCTACGTCAAGCGATTGATGAGATTGTGCTGTTGTTGACTCGTTTGCGATCGTGTTCTTGAGTCGGGATGAAGGGTGAAGGGTGAAGGATGAAGGATGAAGGGTGAAGGATGAAGTATGAAAAGAGGTAAGAGGTTCTCCCTATTCCCTCATCTCCCCCGCTCCCCCGCTCCCCCGCCTCACAGGTGTAGGTTTTTTACAATCAAGCGGAGTTGAAGAAAGTCACAGTTG
>NZ_JCACLG010000014.1:0-83212 GCF_059505785.1 Kastovskya adunca
ACTACAACTGTGACTTTCTTCAACTCCGCTTGATTGTAAAAAACCTACACCTGTGGGGGATGAGTGCCTCCCCCAGACCCCCTGCACAAGGGTTGATTTGTTGTGTGTGATGAATTTTCTTAAATCAGTGCCATTCTACTTAAGTAAGGGCATGGCATGGCAATGCCCCTACGAGAGAATCAACAATTTACACCTAGTCTGCGTCAATCTTGAAATAATTGGTAGAACAATCCTGAGTAGATGCATAAACTCATTGCAACGGCAAGCCGAATCACAGAGACAAAGTGGCTACTGCTGTTACTGCTAGCCGCCGTTATTCTCTGGAGTGTGGGGTTAGGGCAATTGCCGTTGCGTGACTGGGATGAGGGGTATTACGCGATCCTTTCCAGGGACATGTATCGCACAGGTAACTGGCTTTATCTTACTTATTTGGGAAGACCTTTTCTAGAAAAACCACCATTGATGCAGTGGCTGGTTGCCTTCAGTTACCAAATCGGGGGCGTGAACGAATGGACAACTCGTTTACCTGTCGCCTTACTGAGCGCTTGTGGCGTACCTTTGCTTTATCTAGTCGGGCGAGAAGTTTTTTCCCAACGTTTACCTGCTCTATTTGCCGCGTTGGTTTATCTAACGCTATTGCCAGTCGTGCGTCACGGGCGTCTGGCGATGATGGATGGGATATCGATTACGTTTTTCTTGGTGGTGTTGTTGTGTCTCTTGAAGGCACGTCACAATCGACTGTGGGCGTTTGGGGCTGGCATTTTCCTGGGGCTGATTGCCCTGACGAAGGGTGTGCTGGTGCTGTTGCTGGGAGCGATCGCGGCGGTGTTTTTGCTCTGCAATCGGCAATTGGCGTTACTAAAAAGTCTGGCGTTTTGGGGAGGAATGCTACTAGGAGCGGGGATGGCGATCGCTTGGTATGCCGCCCAGTGGCATCATTACGGCGCAAACTTCTTGCAGGTGCATTTTCAGGTACATGGCTTTGAGCGGATTTCACAATCAGTACACGGTAATACAGGCCCTCCCTGGTACTATCTTTTGGAATTGCTGAAGTATAGTTTGCCCTGGCTGTTGTTTTTGCCGGGAGGGTTATATCTGGCGTGGCAAAAACGTCACACGGCTTGGGGGGCGTTGATACTGGTTGGCGCGATCGGTTACTTGGGTGCAGTCTCTCTGATGGGAACCAAGCTTCCCTGGTACATCATGCCCCTATATCCTTTTTTTGCCTTAGCGGTGGGGGCGAATCTTGCCCAAATTTGGCAGCATCGCCTGCGTTATCCCTTGTTTTTTGCGACGGTGTTAGGGCTTTTGGCGATCGCCTCTTTAGGTGGTGCAGTCTACTTTATCCTGGCAGAGCCGGAGATTGTTTTAATTGTCATGAGTATAGTTCTGGCACTCACCTTTGGTTTTGCCGCGTGGCAAATTAAACAGCGCGATCGCCAATTTATTCCCATTCTCTTTGTCGGGTTATACTGCGCCTTTGGATTACTGATGGTGTCAAACTCCTGGATTTGGGAGTTAAACGAAGCCTTCCCCGTCAAGCCTGTAGCTGCGTTAATCCAAACTCACACCGCACCGGGAGATGTCGTCTATACATCCTTTGGCTATGGGCGTCCAAGTTTAGATTTTTATAGCGATCGCCGAGTCATTCCTGCTGATACAGCACAAATGCAACAACTCTGGGCTAGCCAACCTTACCTACTTTTAGATCAATCCACATTGACGGCTTTGCAGTTACCCAATCCTGTCTCTCTGGGTACAGCAGGAGATTTTACACTGGTTACCCCTCAATCCAAAGCAAATTTGTCACCGTTATATCCCCCCTAGGGATTTTTTTCTTGCCCCGGAGATCCCCCCAGCCAGGGTTAAAAAGTAGGGAGAATTCAGTTAAAGCCCCGTCTTGATGCTTCCTGACGCGGAGGAACTGGAGTCAAAGTCCCCCTTTTTAAGGGGGATTTAGGGGG
Organism: Kastovskya adunca; assembly: GCF_059505785.1. NCBI lineage: Bacteria > Bacillati > Cyanobacteriota > Cyanophyceae > Coleofasciculales > Coleofasciculaceae > Kastovskya > Kastovskya adunca. The sequence goes on from NZ_JCACLG010000014.1 coordinate 1,965, forward strand.
ATCTAAACCTAACTACTTTCAAGAGAACTTCCAAACTTCTACTCGCGGCTGAAACGATCGGATTTATTCAATTGAAAATACAATAAAAACGTAATCAAGGCACAAATTCCACTAATAACTTGCCCCGCTCGTTCTACTCCCCCTGCTGCTAATTTTACGTTAACCTCCTGTTCGCCTTTAGGCACTGTAATATTTAACAATCCTGTAATTTCCGAAGGATTTGTTGGCAGAGTAACAGATTGCCCCTTTAGTTTAGCCGTCCATCCTGGATAGTAAAATTGACGCAAAGTTAAGACAGCATCAGTGTTAGTACTTGTTTGCACAATAATGGATCTAGGCGACCACTGCTTAACAGCTACGCTACCTTCTCCAGTGCTGATTTGTGCTGGCGGTAAATTTCTTCCTAATTGCCGAATTATGCTGGCATTATCGAACAGTCCGGCTGTCACCCATTTTGGCTTATATTCTGAGGCATCTCGACTCATCATTATCAATGTTTCAGAGTCGAATACTAGTGGTTTTGTGTAGGTATAAGTGACAACAAAACCGCTAGCTAGCAAGATTATTAACAGTGCAAATCCTACGGCTGACGACCTTTGAGAAAGTAGCTTTAAAGGATGTTTGACTGAATCAATTCCTAAAGCCAAGAGTGCTGTTATTGCTAGAGTCGTCGCTACGTTAAACCGCCAAGGAAACTGAATTTTTTGGATAATTAAGAGTTGCTGCCAGATCAGGTGGCTCAAAGGAGTGGTCATCAGAAAAGATACTCCTGCCACGGTTAGCCAAAATACAACCTCTCGTTTTACAGATAATTTAGGATTATTTTGAGAAGTGAGCAAAGCACAGACAGCTAAACCAATTTGCAATATTAAGGTAAAGGATAAGTAATTCCGTAAAGATACTGCACCAGTTTTATTGATTGTGAATAAGAAACTATTGGCAAAATAGAAGTAAGGTCTGCTAGCAATATCTTTGATGGCAACATAGTCTTGCATCAGTAGGGCGGGCAATAGATAAATGGCTGCCAAACCAATCCCTAACACCATTGCCAATCCCCCATAAATTACAGCGTCTTTAAGTCGCCGTCGCTTGGTGATTACTAAGATATAACAAGGAAAAATTGGAGAAAAAATCAGAGTTGTGGGCAGGTGGGTCATAATTAGCAAGGCGTAGCTAATCGCCAATCCGGGAATGGCTAATTTTTGACCTTTGCTGATTTTTTGACTGAAGTACAAAATCAAGGGCATCCAGACAAAAGCCCAGTATTCTGTGAAGGCAAAGCGGATGTACAAATCTATAACTAAATGGTATGGCAATGCCATATAAACCAAAGCAGCGAGCAATGCAGCTCTGTTGGTGGTGGTAATTGTTCCTAGCCAGAAATACGCGGCAATTCCAGAGGCGATGAGGGAGAGGGAGGCAGAGAAACAGAGGGGAAACCACACTTCTGGGGTGTTAAAAGCTAGGGGATGAAAAAAACTGGTGATGTAGTAAGGAATGGGGGCATAAAAGAAAAATGTGGGGCTTCCTAAGCCGGAATTCATGTCTTGCAGCCAGCGGGGGTAGAAGTCTCCTTGCCAAAATTGTTCGGCAAAATATTGTGCCCAGTTTAAGTGAAAGAGAATGTCATGGGCATCGAAGACATTATAAAAAAAGGTAGGGAGAGTTAAAATTAGACCGACAACAGCGATCGCTAAAATATGCAGCTGATTGATACCGCTTTCGGTTCGGATGAGTCTACTTATTTTCACGAGATATTACCCTGATTAACAGTGCAGAGAGTGTCAAGACTTTGCAGGCAATGTTTCTACAGGTTCTGAATCCTGAGAATTGAAGTAAAATACCCCAGGGCTGCGTACCCCTATAGGGGATGCTTTTTCTAATCCTGGGGAGTTTCGCCTACTATAAACTCGGTGGACAGTTTATGCACAAATTGTGTGCTCTGGGCTACCAGAAAGCTGTATCTATAGCAGCAATTAGTAATAGCAACGGGAATCGCGACTGATGAGTTCGGTTCTACGACCCCGAAAAGTGCAGCAGGAACGATAGGCTCATAATCAGACAAGGCAGATTGGAAAAGGACTGCATTTGCTGTTGAAGGGGTAGATTCAGTTGTGCAAGTAAAGTGGTTATTACCGACTCTGAGTGAAGTGTTAGCCCATCAGGAACAGGCGGCGGCGAACATTGGTGTGTCTTCAGAAAACGCGGTAATTGAAAAAAATGAGGCTGTAAGTTCCCAAAAACGGGAGTTAAAGGCGCGTGTCAAGGCGCAGAGAGAATGGTCGGGCGCGATCGCGGCGTTGGAACAGTTACTATTACAAGAATTAGCTATTGCGCCTCAGGGCAATCACGGATTAATTTTATCAGGGCCGGTGCCTGTATTTAGCCATCAGGCGGTGCTTTCTGGCTTCCAGACGGGAATTTTTACTAAGGAAACGTTTGAGACGCTGGCTTTGATGCCGTTTCAGCTTTCCCCTGCACCTGCTGGAAAAATGGAGCAAGTGAGGGAAGTTGCGGATGAATTGCCGTTATTGAAGGGAGATCCCCTAGCAGATGAGCAATTTTGTCTAGTTTTCACCCACAGCTTTAGTTTTGTGATGGCGGTGGGAGAAGATAGCCAGGGCGTGAGCGCGTTTCGGTTCTCTTTTGATCCGCAAGTGGTGGAACAGGCTTGGGTAGCTTTGCGCCTGCGGCTGGTGGTGACTCGCCCTCAACAGTTGTGTCAACTAGAAGCGATGGTGGCAAAGTCCGCACCGAGAATGCCGGATTACCGAACTGTGATGGAATTTAGCCGCCAGTTGCTGAAGCATTTGCCGGAACTACCGGAGGCTGAGGAGATTCCGGAGTCTTTTGATGGGGCGGTGGAATTGTCTAGTGGGGAGAATAAGCGATCGCCATCTGCTAATCCTTTCAATCATAGCGATCGCCAGTGGCAACCTTTAGCTAAAACTGATGAGTTGAGACTTAGCAAAGTTTCCGCATCTGGTAACTCTACTAGCTCGGATGTGGAGCTGCTGCAAGCCCTGACGCACGAAGTCCGCACGCCGTTGACGACGATTCAGACGTTGACGAAACTGCTGCTGAAGCGTCGTGATCTTGCTCCAGAGGTGATCCGGCGTCTGGAAATCATTGATCGCGAGTGTACTGAACAAATCAACCGCATGGAGTTGATTTTCCGGGCGGCGGAACTAGAAATGGCGGCGGCGAAGCCAGCTTCGATGAGCCTGACTTCTATGTCACTTTCCCAAATCCTCCACCACAGCATCCCCCACTGGCAAAAGCAAGCAGAACGCCGCAACCTGACGATTGATTTTGCTTTACCCCAAAAGATGCCGACGGTGGTGAGTAATCCTAGGATGTTGGAGCAGGTGCTGACGGGTTTGATGGAAAACTTTACCCGCAGTCTACCCGCCGGAAGTCATATCAAGATCGAAGTCTCTCCCGCCGGAGAACAGTTAAAGCTGCAACTCCAGTCTCAGCCTTGTGCTGAAAAGGCGGGTCATACTTCCTACACGGAAGGCGATCGCTCTCCTCTAAAATCTATTGGTCAGTTGTTGATGTTCCAGCCGGAAACTGGCTGTCTGAGCCTCAATCTGAATGTGACTAAAAATCTCTTTCAAGCATTGGGTGGCAAGTTAATCGTCAGACAGCGTCCGCAGCAAGGGGAGGTGATGACGATCTTCTTACCGTTGGAGGTGAGTCAGGATGATGTTTACGGTCAACAAGAAATATTTTTGCAGGAATGCTAATTCTTGATTTGGCTCTCTTGACGCTGGCAGATTTGTGGGGCTTTTAGTTGGGGCTAATTTTTACAGTGGCGGGTTGAGAGATCGCTGTTTCTATCCCTAATAGGGATTAGTGAAAGTTGAAACTTGGGAATTAGAACTCTGTTTCTACTTTCTCTTACACACGGTTTCAATCCCTAATAGGGATTAGTGAAAGTTGAAACTAGTAGCGCTCGGTTTGTCTCTGCCAACTCATCGTTTCAATCCCTAATAGGGATTAGTGAAAGTTGAAACTTTAAGATGTTTAAATTAGTTCGAGGTTGAAATGAGTTTCAATCCCTAATAGGGATTAGTGAAAGTTGAAACTAGGGTGGACTATCTACTTCGGTTCGCCTTCCTCAGTTTCAATCCCTAATAGGGATTAGTGAAAGTTGAAACTTGAGAGCGATTATTAAATCCGGTTGGTCAGCTAAGTTTCAATCCCTAATAGGGATTAGTGAAAGTTGAAACCGGTACAAGTACAAAGAGGCTGGAGGAGCAGATTTCGTTTCAATCCCTAATAGGGATTAGTGAAAGTTGAAACCGCACCACATCTGAGAAGATATCTAAGGGGTTCTTGTTTCAATCCCTAATAGGGATTAGTGAAAGTTGAAACCCTTGGGAATGGTGATCATGGTGTCATCCTGGGTGTTTCAATCCCTAATAGGGATTAGTGAAAGTTGAAACCCAACCCCTAGAGCCTATATGAATGATATCTGGAAGTTTCAATCCCTAATAGGGATTAGTGAAAGTTGAAACTTTGCTTAGTTTTTTTAGTACTAGGATATCGCTCTGTTTCAATCCCTAATAGGGATTAGTGAAAGTTGAAACGGAAAATCCATACGGCTAAGTCAATAGGCAAAGAGTTTCAATCCCTAATAGGGATTAGTGAAAGTTGAAACTCATCGCCGCCGCCCGTGACAGTTTCGATCCACGAGGCAGGTTTCAATCCCTAATAGGGATTAGTGAAAGTTGAAACTTGAAACTGGCACAGCCACCAAGGCTGAGGTGAAGTTGTTTCAATCCCTAATAGGGATTAGTGAAAGTTGAAACGGTAAATTCCGTTTTGTACTGAAATCTAGGGTACTGTTTCAATCCCTAATAGGGATTAGTGAAAGTTGAAACCCCAGACCCTTGGAAGATTCGACATCCTCCTTGACGGGTTTCAATCCCTAATAGGGATTAGTGAAAGTTGAAACGAGGGGCACAGTACCCGCTACGCTGGAACGCCGTAAGGTTTCAATCCCTAATAGGGATTAGTGAAAGTTGAAACAGAGACAAACACGCGCTTCTGACTAATGTGCAAGTTTCAATCCCTAATAGGGATTAGTGAAAGTTGAAACTCTTCCACAACGCGCCGCGCCGACTGCATCTAAAAGTTTCAATCCCTAATAGGGATTAGTGAAAGTTGAAACTCAAAAGGCGTCGGCGGCTCAAGCTGGAATTAGCGGGCTGTTTCAATCCCTAATAGGGATTAGTGAAAGTTGAAACTCGTTCTTCTAAGCGATCGCCTACGATGCCTTTTGTTTCAATCCCTAATAGGGATTAGTGAAAGTTGAAACTTTCAGGCTCAAACCAATACACTTAGATTAATTAAGTTTCAATCCCTAATAGGGATTAGTGAAAGTTGAAACAAGCCGCCATCTTGGAGGTGAGGTAATGGGAATTAGTTTCAATCCCTAATAGGGATTAGTGAAAGTTGAAACCCAATAGAGACGATAGAAGTAGGAGATCTACTTTTGTTTCAATCCCTAATAGGGATTAGTGAAAGTTGAAACTTGATACAAGGAGCATTCACCGAGCCGAAACAGATTGCAGTTTCAATCCCTAATAGGGATTAGTGAAAGTTGAAACGCTTCGGCGGCAAGTTTGCTAAACGCCGCTTAGTGTTTCAATCCCTATTAGGGATTAGTGAAAGTTGAAACAAATAATGCTCGGCAGCTGGGGCAACCAGGTAGCGATGTTTCAATCCCTAATAGGGATTAGTGAAAGTTGAAACCCACTCCAGGCTTACAAACAGAGGGCGTTCCGGGAGTCTTTTGTTTCAATCCCTAATAGGGATTAGTGAAAGTTGAAACGGCGATCAATGGGGGGTAGGTCTTCTTCCTGGCAGTTTCAATCCCTAATAGGGATTAGTGAAAGTTGAAACGGGAAAGCCAATCAGTTCACCTGCGGGCTGATCGGGTTTCAATCCCTAATAGGGATTAGTGAAAGTTGAAACATAGTTCCTTTGGGTGATCGCGTTCGATTTAAGGGATCGCGTTTCAATCCCTAATAGGGATTAGTGAAAGTTGAAACAAGCTAAGTATCAGATTTGGAAGAGCAAGCAATAAGGTTTCAATCCCTAATAGGGATTAGTGAAAGTTGAAACGTTATCTTGAGCAGGTTTATGAATCTGCCCGTGGCTTTCGTTTCAATCCCTAATAGGGATTAGTGAAAGTTGAAACTCTTTTTGAGGATTCTAATGTCTTCTTAGAATCGGTTTCAATCCCTAATAGGGATTAGTGAAAGTTGAAACGTTATCGGGCAACTCGTTCCCGGATTGAATCTATTGGGCGTGTTTCAATCCCTAATAGGGATTAGTGAAAGTTGAAACTTGAGCAGGGAAAGATTCCCTCTCCAAAAAGCCTGTTTCAATCCCTAATAGGGATTAGTGAAAGTTGAAACTTCCCTGCGGAGGGCTGGCGCGCCTTTGGTTGCCGTTTCAATCCCTAATAGGGATTAGTGAAAGTTGAAACATGACCGCACAACAACTCTTAGACGCTTACAACAAAGGAGGTTTCAATCCCTAATAGGGATTAGTGAAAGTTGAAACATACTTCTAGTACTTCCTCTGTTGAGGCTGTCATGTTTCAATCCCTAATAGGGATTAGTGAAAGTTGAAACTGCGGCAGCCTGAAAAGCTTACTGTATTCAATTTTCGAGGTGCGGTTGCGCGGAATAAAGGAATTATAGCATTAGAAATAAAGAACAGAGCAAAAATTGCAAATCGCTTTTGGCAAAAGTGCTTGCAGAATAATCTTTTCAGCCTTTGCGCGGATCGACTGCCCCGCTTCGTGCTGCCAAATCCTTGTAACAAAAGGGATGAAGCCATTTTAAAACGCGATCGCTCCCCAACACCTACCCATCCGCGCCCAGAGAAGACACAGCAACAGGCAACAGCACCTTAAAATTAGACCCCTCACCCAGACGACTCGTAACAGAAATCGAGCCGCCACAACGCAGCAGCAATTGCTGCACAATCGTCAAACCCAACCCCGCCCCAGCCTCTTCCCCAGTTACAGAACGTCCGCGATAAAAGCTGCTAAAAATTTTCGGCAAATCATTAGGCGCAATCCCAATCCCCGTATCAGTAAAAGCTAGCTGCACATAATCCCCCTGAACACTCGCTTTTACCCGCACCTGACCGCCAGGGGGAGTAAACTTCAGAGTATTGTTGAGCAGATTAATCACAATTTGCCGCAACCAAGTCTCCCGACAAGACACCATTGGCAACCCCGCCGGAATCGTGTAACCGAACTGGATGCCTTGTTCTTCCGCCAAGGGTTGATAAGTACTGACAATGCCAGGAACAATATCTGCTAGCTGCACAGGGGAAGACGCGGCTTCCTGGGATAATCGTTCTAAATAGACCAATTCCAAAAACCCGGCAATCAAAGAATTTTGGCGATCGCATTCGCTATGCAGCAACTGCATATAACGCTGACGCTGGGCGGGTTTCAAATTTGGCGAATCCAGCAGCCGCAGCGCCGTCTTCATGTGGGTTAGCGGCGTCCGCAATTCCTGAGCAACACTCTTCAAAAACTCATCCTTCAGCAAAGACTCATTCCCCTTCTCTGTGGCTGATGCCCTAAGCAGCATTCCCTCCTCAGAGGGGGAAGGGTCGCTACCCGATAGAGATCTGCCCTTGGGCCTACCGCCTGCGGCTCCATTCCCGATCTCCTCGCGGTGCTGCAACTGCTTCACTAGAAGCTGCGTCAGTAAAGTCGGGTCAGGAGACGGGGGCCAAGAAAATTGTAAGTCCCCATCTGCCAGCAACTCATCTGGGGTCGTATCCGTCACCACAATCGTCTCTTTTATCCCCTCCAACACCCGTTGAATGACAGGGCGGTTAAAGGCAAACACAGTCGGCTGAAGACTGGCTTCCTGGTGCGAACTCGTCTCAGCAGCAGGGAGTTTAGGAAGCTGCCGTTGAGTCAAAACCACACTGCACAACTGGTCTGACAACATCAAGATAAAATTTTCCCGCCGCAGTTGACTACCTGCTGCCAACTGCACCAGCGCCACCTCGCAGTTGTCACCATCAGCCCCCCCCTGACTCGTTGCAGCCAGTACCGCCTCTGGGTCATCCCCAAAGCAGTAACACAGGTAAATGGTTTGAGGAATACCAACTTGCTGTCGGTATCGATGGATTTCTTCCCACCAGGCATCCCCCGGCGGCAACTTCACCCACAGCTTCGCCGGGACTTGTTGCTCGATCAAGACATCAACCAATGAGCCTACTAAAGACTTAAGAGTAGCAGGACTGGCAGCAAGCGCCTGCGGCGGTGCGGGGGCGTCTAACGCCAATTGATAAAGAGATAGATCCGGAGTTGGTGGCGGATTCATGGCGATTAGCGAGTAGCAAGCACGCTATTAATAGGTTTTTCCTGTATTCTTTATGCCCACGCTCGGATCTAGATAGTTAGAGAAACGGGGCAACTAGTCCTGAGCCTCACTAAATTGTAAAGGGGAAACCCACTTTTTCTGCCCTAAGCCCATTAGACCTCTTGCAAAAATGTACCAGACCCCTCCCCAACCCTCCCCTTAGTAAGGGGAGGGGGCAAGATTTCAAGTCTCCCCCCTTACTAAGGGGGGATTAAGGGGGGTCTATTCGACTTATGCAAGAGGTCTATTTTTGCAGGGCTTGCCGCAATGGGCCATCAGGTAAAAATTCGGGGTTCAAAGGCTCGCCTTGTTTAACTCGTTCTAAGGCTTCAAAGAAGGCTCTCACACCCGCCGAGGGGCTATCAGGATGATCCATGATGCCCGTACCCGCATTTAGGATGACATCTTGCCCGTAGTCTGCGAGGGCTTGGGGAACCACGCCGGGGTGAATACCAGCCGAAGGAACGGGGAAAACGTTGCGCGATCGCAAACTATCCCGAATCCGCATCTCTTCAGTAGCATCAAAGGGCAAGCTGCCGTAATGAGCCGGATACAACACCGCATCTGCCCCGGCATGGGCCATCAAGCTTCCCAATACCACGGAGTACGCCAGCCCATGTTCCGGAGCCGCACACATCGCTCCAGCTAAAGCAGGATGGGCAAAAATCGGCACGTCAATTTCTGAGTCTGCCGCCAAGGCTTCCAGCACAGAGAAGCCGTAGGTCAGGACATTCAGCAGCAGCGCATTTGCCCCTTCCCGTACCAAAAGACGGGCTTTTTCAACTAATTGAGTTGCCGAACCTGTGACATTGACGGCATAAAGTACCGTGCGCCCAGTTTGTTGCTTTACCTCCTCCATTACCCGCCGACAAGCTTCTAGGCGTTTTAAGGTGGGGGCAACTTCTAAGTCACCCAGAATCTCATCGTCTTTAATGATGTCCAACCCTGCATGAGCCACCTGCTCAAAAATGTCAGCATGATCGGCAGCAGACAGTCCCAAAGCGGGTTTGAAAATTGCCATAATCAGGGGGCGATCGCTTACTCCCAGGCGTTGCCGAATCCCCGTCATTCCCACTTTTGCACGGGTGCCGTAGTTTTCCGGAAGGCGTAGGGCGATTACCTTTGCTGCCCCTGCCATTGAGTATTTACCGAAAATCATCGTCAGCAGACTAGGAATGTCATTTTCTACGTTGATTTCCGGGAAGCGCACCGTGGCGATGCTAGAGCCGTTTGATGTCGTGACTACCCCGACAACTTCAGCTAAATGCGATCGCAACACCTCCTCACGATCCGCAAAACGCGCATCCCAAGTCCCTGCTGTTTGCCCAATCGCAATTACTTTCGCTTGTTTTTCCCCATCAACACCCGGCGGGAAACGGTAGTCAACTTCAATCATCACGCTCAAGAATTAAAATCACTGAATAAAATTTAAGGCACTTTTAAAAACTGTTTTCACTAGACCTCTTGCAAAAATGTACCAGACCCCTCCCCAACCCTCCCCTTAGTAAGGGGAGGGGGCAAGATTTCAAGTCTCCCCCCTTACTAAGGGGGGATTAAGGGGGGTCTATTCGACTTATGCAAGAGGTCTACTGCTATCATTCAGAGGCGATCGCCTCTGAATTTCGACTTCATAAATCATTGAAGACCACTATACTATTCCACCAACTGCCCTGAGCTTGTAATTAAGCCTTCTGCAATTAATAACTCATTTAATTGCTCGATTAATGTATCGACGTGGTGGAGAATATCTTGATACCCCAAGGACATAGAATTAATTAATCCATGAATGTGTTGTTCCATGTCTTTAGGCAATTTCGGACAAAGCTGCTTGGTTTTTTTGAGTAAGCGTTTTTCTCCCGGATGAGGCACAGCATTGACAGCAAAAATGATATCAAAATAACTGGCTAATAATGCAGCCGTGCGATGATTGATACTCACTAAATCTTCTCGTCTGAGCGCCGATTCAATTTGATGAGTATAGGAAAAAATGTTGCCACGCAAAATAGGATAATTTTTGGCAATGATGGCTTTTTTTAATGGTTCTGGATAGGGATGATTGACCTTTCTTTGTAACTTTTGAAACCAGCCATCAGCATCATACAATGTTACGGAGGTGAGGACGTTCCACCAAAAGCAAGTGGAGTAGCCGACTGACGCTTGGTAGTCTACTAGTACCCGTTCTAGTTGTACTTCAATCCATTGGGGAGAGCGGTACATAATATCAACGCCGCACCCAGTATTAGTGTCAATCCACTCATCACTAGGTTCCCAGAATTGATTGTTGATTTCTACCTGTTGGGCAAAGTGTTTAGCGATCGCCCGACGTTCTTCTAGCAGTACCGCTTCGGTAGCATAAACATAAATATCGTAATCCGAGATATCATCGGCAGCTTGAGTAGTCTGGGAACCTGCTAACACCACGGCAACTACTTGGGGTAGAGCACTGTAGTGGGCGGCGATGGCTTGAGCCACGGGGGGAATCTCTGGAAGAGAACCGAAAGAAAAAGTCATGCGATCGCTTACTTGTTTACTCCGTACCTAAATAACCGCTGGGGAACGAAAGCGTTTTTCTGTCGCTGTGTATTCCGGTACCCAACCTTCCATAGTCGTAAAGTAGCGCACGGTTTTGATGCGTTTGGAGGCTGTCAGGTAAAACCAGTGTTCGGTGTTGGGGGGAACGTTGATGTATTCTTCCGGTTGAACGGTTAATTCCATCTGCTTGCCATCGGGACGCACAAAACCAAAAGTGCCCTCACCCGCAATGATATAGCGGACTTCGGCATCTGTGTGGTAGTGACAGGGGTCAAACTTTGACAGCAACGCATCCAAGTTAGGAAGTTCTGGATGCAGGACGATTAAGTCACGAGACTGATAACCTGCCGTTTGCTTCAACTCCTGGAAATACTCATCTAGGGCTTGCAATACCTGCTCTTTTTCATCGTCGCTCAAGCTATCTTTTGTCAGCAAGTGGCGGACTTCCGGGTTGTCGCCCACGGGCCAGTGCTTGAGGTGAATATTTAGCGGCGCAAGTTCCCGTGCAATCTCTTTTAATTCGGTGTAAGTAGTACCGTCTTCCAGTTGCAAAATTGCCATGATACCCTCTTTGCTCTCGAATTTAAACATTCGCCAGCCCTAAGTCCGGCGTTTCTCCAATGTCTGCAACCTACTAAGCGTCTATTATCTGCCCAGACAATTTGGTCAAACAGCTATTCTAGCGAATGAACTTGCCTAGGGTGGTGGTTTTATTTTGAAGACACAGAAGCGATCGCTCAACTAAATCTGATATTCTCCACCGTTGGTTGTGGAAGATTCTACAAAAGCGAGCCTATAGAAATTGGCGATCGCCTACAACTATATTTCCGTAATATAGTAATCATCTTGCTGAATCTCGCCCGATTGGTCTTGATTGATACAACCTGGTTTCTTGGCATACTGACAAACCCGCGCCCATAGTCTGGCTTTTGTACCTGGAGATCCGGAAGAAAATATCACCGTATCTTCTCCAACTATCTTGACTCCGCAGGCAGGACAAACTCTTGTTCCGGTTTCAGGCATGATTATTTAACAACTTCGCTTGTGGTGGTCAACGTCAGTTAAACGGTTTACCTCCTCTCGCCCCCGTGCCAACTCTGTCTTATACCAATTCTCTCAATGCTTGCTACAGATACTTTTCTGGCTCCCCTCTTTTAACTCTGTTGGGGGGAATCTAGGTGTAGCCTCTTAAAAAGGAAATGGTATCTAAGCGATCAGACGCAACCAATTGAGGCGAGTTTTACGGAATGTATCCGTGGTAACTGTTTGTTGATATTGTCTCTGATCGAGTACCTGAAGTTGAACTGAAAAGAACAATTATTAAACAATCCCATCAATCATCACACGACCTACCGTCACCCTACTTATCGCTGGCTCAACGGAATCTCGACCACAAACTCCGTTCCCTGACCTGGCGTTGAAGTGCAGGTAAGCTGACCCCGATGTTTTTCCACAATAATTTGATAACTGATAGTTAACCCAATACCCGTACCTTTCCCCACTGTTTTCGTTGTAAAAAAGGGATCGAATATGCGGTTTTGTAAATGTTTTGAGATGCCTAACCCATTGTCTGCAATGCTAATTACCGCCTTCGTTCCCTCAAGGAGGCTAGTCCGAATCCAAATCGTAGGAGTATAAGATTGCGGTCTATCTGCCGCCTGCTTTCCTTCCGTAGCCTGTTCGAGAGCGTCAATAGCATTCGCTAACAAATTCATCAACACCTGATTAAGCTGACCAGCGTAGCACTCAGCTAGGGGTAAGTTGCCGTACTCTTTGACAATTTGAATTCCCGCGTCATCTAATTTATTTTTCAGTCGATATTGCAAAATCATCAGGGTACTATTAATGCCCTCATGAATATCAACTAACTTCATTTCCGCTTCATCTAGCCGTGAAAAATTCCGCAAGGACTGGACAATTTCTCGGATGCGGTCAGCTCCCAGCTTCATAGAAGATAGTAATTTAGGCAAGTCTTCAACCAGAAAATCTAGATCCATTGCCTCCCTTTCTTCTACAATTTCTGCTCCGGGGGAAGGATAATGCTTCTGATAGAGATAAAGCAGATTAATTAAATCAGTAATATAGTCGTTGGCATGATTGATGTTGCCATAAATGAAGTTAATCGGGTTATTAATTTCGTGAGCAACTCCAGCTACCATTTGTCCCAGACTCGACATCTTCTCACTTTGAATAAGCTGAGTCTGAGTGCGCTTCAATTCATACACAATCTTTTCTAACTGACTAGTTTGCTGTCTAGAGTGCGATTCAGATTCCTGCAAAGCTATGTTTAATTTAGCCAGTTCTTCGGCTTTCCGCAGAACAATATTGATCAGGGCATTTCTTAGTTCTAGTGCCGCCTCAACTTCACACTTTTTCCAGGGTAACGATTTACAGCGAACTGTTTCTTGCCAAAGGTCAAAGGAGCCGCGAGGCGATAGGCGCACTCCTCCATCACCTGCTATTTCAGCAGATTTGTTAGGGTTTCCCGCCCAATTCAATGTTTGAATAACTTCCGGACGGAACCACAGAACGTAACTATTTTGAGTTTTAGAGATAGAAATGGCGAGGAGACCGCTAGCAATATCTTTGATGTTTGCGGCGTCGGGATAAACACTGGCTAAAGAATTTGTATAAAATACATCCTCCTGCCATTGAGCATTGAGCCATATCATCAAATTTTCTAAATCTTCGCCCTGAGGCACTGCACCAACAACCTGGTAATCCCCCTCAAAACAAAAAACAGCACCCCTAGCACCTACCAAATCTATGAGGTTTGGTTTGTGTTTCACTAATCCGTCAACAAATGATTTTTCTACAGACATGTATTCAAGAATTTTCGCTTGAATAACTTTTAACTCTAGTCTGTAGTCGTAGTCTTCATTTTGTTCTTTAGAAGCCAGTTCTAAAGACATCACTTGCCCAAGAAATTCACAAGCCTTTCGTACTTCATAGGAAACATACTTCGGCGAATGATGATGACAGGCAATTAATCCCCAAAGCTTCTCATCTTTGATTAAAGAAATCGACATTGATGCTCTCACCCCCATGTTTTGCAAGTACTCAACATGAATGGGAGAAACACTTCTTAAAACCGAGAAGCTTAAGTCAATTGGAGCGTTAGTTAGGGGATTATTAGCAGGAGTGATTTCTGCGGGTTGATAGTTGACATCTACAATTAATCTCAGCCAATTTAAACAGTAGAGCCTTCTAGCTTGTTTGGGAACATCGGAGGCAGGATAGTTTAATCCTAAAAAGGGAGTTAAACTTTCTTGCTTATCTTCTGCAATAACCGTGCCATGACCTTCTTCGTTAAAGCGATAGATCATGGTTCGATCGAAACCAGTAATTTTTCTGATTTCCTGAACCATGCTTTGACACAGGTCGTAGAGATTGCAACTACTTTGTAGTTTAGCGACTGACGCCCTCACTAAATCGTAGAAGTTTAAAAATGAAATACTTCCAGGAAAGCGCTCAGGTTCTAGTTCAAGAACTAAAGCACCATTAGAACGGTGGATAATACCATCAAATAGGTAATTTCTCTGGTCTGGAGATTTTAAAACCAGCTTAATTGGGTTCTTCGCTTGCAGATTTTCATCGAATAAACTCTCTTTGATAGAATTTATATGATAATCGTCAAGCAAAGTGTCTAAGTTTTTATTAATTAAATCACTAGTATTTATACCTAAAAAGTCGAAAGTATTGTTGCTGGCTTGGAGAATAGTCAGCTCTGGCTCTTTCAGCACAAGAAGTAACCCATGGGGCTGAATGGAGCCAGGGATATGAATCGGCTCCCGATCGCAATTAGTAAGATCGACTTCTTGGGCTTCCAAAATCCTGCTTTCAATCATTTTTAGGTTCCGCATCAAACCGACTTGACCTTAAATGAAATTATACTAAATTTGGCTAACACTACTTTATTAAGCTTTACAGAAAGAAGAAGTCAAGCTTCCCCTGACTTCCTGTAACTTCCTCTAGCTAATGGTTTTATTATTTTTTTTGACTAAATATTGTTTACGCTTTAGGAGTTAAGCCGAAATAATACTGAAACGTCGTTGAGAGCGCTTGCTTTAGATAATTTATGGATTAACTATGAGAGGAGTATTGCCTAGTATAGAGGTTATTTTTCTTCACTACCTCTGTATTTGTACGATGATTACCTGCTTCTGGGGCGGAGGAAGGTTTGATGAGGGTAATTGCACGGTTACGCTTGGCAGCAAAAAATAGTATTTCCTTTAGAAGACTGATTATTATTCCTTAGCAAATAAACAATTAGTTAAAGGGATAGCTGCGTAGAAAATTTTAAGTTTGTGGAGAAATGTCTCTAGGTTTAAAAAGTAAGTTAGCGGGCTGTATTCTGAGCCTTTTCTCTGGGGATGTCACAATTAGTAGTAATACACTGGTTTGAGCGATCGCCATCGGAACAGAACTTTAGCTATCCCTAGCAGAAAAAGTTACTAAAGGGCGATCGCGCCTGCTAATTTAGGTTTTATAAAAATCAAAAAGTTGTTTTTGATACAGCCCTGTTATAGTTTATAGCCAATCTGACGCAGCGATTCCTTAGGAATCGCTGACCTTACTATATTTATTCATGTCTACCTACTTAGTTTCAGGACTAAACAGCACTAAAATGTAGGCAGAGTTAGTTCTTGGCTCAGACACTATTAGCCTGATTGACTGACAAATCTTTTCGGGTAGGTTGGGTTGAGCAGTGGGGAACCCATGCAGATAACTATTGCTCAACGTCAACAAATCGGTAAATCAAGAGGTGTAGGATTTTTGTCAGTCAATCAGGCACCCTTACCATTCGCAGAAAGTTGAGTTCCTCTGCCTGACAATAAGTGTGTGACTAGCTTATGCCTAGTTACATCGAGTTGTTGAATTTAGTTACCCTCAGAAAAAGAGAGTTCAGCCTCTGATTCTATTGCTTGCTTCTTCTCTTCTTTTTCCTGGATTAACAATCCTCCTAAATGGATAATCGCCAGTATCAGCGCCCCAATTGAGAGAATATAACTGTGCAACGTGTACAGGTGTGCGACGGTGACGGTATTAACGGCTCCCCCACCTGTTAAAATGTCTCGCAGTTGAGAACCAATAAGCGGGATAGCTTCTAAAGTTCCTAACTCAATGGCGAAACGCCAGTATCCAAGTTGCGTCCAGTCGAGGAGCATTGCTGTCCAGCCTAAGGCGATCGCGGTTAAAGTTAATAGAATTCCGCTAATCCAAGCCGTGAGCCAGCTAGGGCGAAATTTCTCCCCAAGAAACATCACCACAATTTCTACTAAAGAGACAGCAATTAACCCATTACCTGCAATCTCATGGAGGCTCTGAATCAGCCAACCATTGGGAATTTCCGATTCGACAATCTTCAGGGAATTGTAAGCTCCACCTGCGGTGGGTTCGTAATAGAAAGAGAGCAGAATTCCTGTGACGGCTGCTATCAAGCTTAAGGAGAGGATCACTACAGACAAAATGGTAGCCAGTCGCCGAACTACAAAAGTGTAGGGTAGGTTTTTCATGGCTAGTTCAACCCTGTGAGGGTGAATGTGTATTTGTACTTAGTATAATTCGTCTGCTTCTAAGCAACCTTAAAAATCGTTGGAAAAAAACGCTTGCCGCAAATCTACTCAAAAACACGCTTTGTAGATTCACCGTGGGAAATTCATTTTGAATAATAACGAAGAATTTCTGCCACTGACCAAGCTTGTGCGATCGCTCCTTGGGGTAAATGGGGCCAATCGCCGTCGAAAATTTCGGAAATCGAACCCATACAGGCTTGTTGTTGTAGGTGAGCTAGCAGAGGTTGCCAGTCGAAGGCGATCGCATTTTCAGGAAAAAAGCGCTTTTCACTGGCGATAAAAGGGCCAATCAGCCAACTCCAGACGGTTCCTTGATGGTAGGCGCTGTCACGATGAACGCGATCGCCTGCGTAGTGACCAATATAGTCAGGGTGGGCTGGATCGAGACTCCGCAATCCATAGGGGGTGAGTAGGCGATCGCGTGCTACCGTCAGGACTCGACGCGCCTGTTCTGCCGGAAACCCGCAATGATGCAGCGACAGCGCTAATACGGCATTGGGACGCAGGCGGCTATCTAATTGATCATCCGGGGTAATCACATCAAAGAAATAACCTAAGTCTGCATTCCAAAACTTTTGCAACGAGGTTTTGACCTGCTGTGCTTGTTGCTTATAGCGTCGGGACTGATTCTGCATCCGTACCGCATCCGCACCTGCATCTTTCACTAAGTGTTCCGTCCACTGGATGAGCCAACATAATGCTGAATACCAGAGGGCATTAATTTCTATCGCTTTTCCCCGGCGTGGTGTCACAGGCTCCCCATCAATCACTACATCCATCCAGGTAATGGCAACATTGGGCGCATCCCAAGTCAGCAATCCATCTGAGACATCAACATGAATGTTGTACAACGTTCCCGCCGAAAACCCCTTGTAGATTTGCCGCACTACAGGATATTGCGCGGCTAAAAATTCCCAATCCTGGGTTGCTTCTAAATACAGTCCTAGGACTTCAATCCACCATAACGACGCATCAATACTGTTATAGATAGGTTGTGCCCCTGCGTCTGGAAATGTATTGGGAATCAAACCATTCTGGACAAAACTGCCAAAGGTTTCTAATAGTCCTTTTGCTAAAGGAAAGCGCCCCGTTGCTAACGCCAGTCCTGGTAGAGCAATCAAAGTATCTCGTCCCCAGTCGTTGAACCAGGGATACCCGGCGATTACGGTGGGGCCATTAATTGAGGCGCGGTGAGTAATGAATTGATCGCTGGCGCGTAACAATTGCTGTAAGGCGGGTTTTGGAGAGTGGGGGAACTGGGTAAATAATTGCTGCTGACGCTCCTGTTCGGCTTGTAGTGCTTGCTCAAACTCCCAGTTGTTTAGGTGGGGAAGCGTTGGATTTGGCCATCCTACTCTCGCTTCTAGGGTGAGTTTCTCTTCCGGTTGCAGACTCACGCTTAAATAGCCGGGGCTGTAGAGGTCTTCGCGATCGCCTAATCCGCGCTGATGTTCTTCCGGATAGTAGTAGTTCCCGTACCAAGCCGCTTCCGGTTGATAGTTACCGTTACTCCAGCGCAGTTGCCAAGGAGTTCCGGAAACGGGGGCGATCGTTTGCAGGCAAATTTGCTGCTCTCCGACTAGTTGGGAAAATTGTAACCCCGCTTCTATAGAGTGTTGGTGGTGAAAATTGCGATCGCCAATGATCGGTCGCAGCCGCAGCGTTGCTGTCTCAATACCTTGGTAGTGATACTGAATCAAAATACGATGACAAAATTCACCATGAGCATTGTTGCTTTTTTCTTTCACCCCTTGAGACTCGAATGCATGGGGCATGAGAAGTTGCCGCGTTAATTGCCAGCGATCGCTACCCCAAGTCCAACTCAAAACTGGCTCGATGGTAAAGGAACGCAGCAGTTGATAACCCCACAGGTCAACTTTGCCCCCCTGCCAAAAATTACTGGAAAGCGCCCACACCTCCCCGTTGACTTCTAAGCTGGCATCAAGATGAGAGAGCAATAACGTCCGCTCGACCGGAGGATTCAGCGCCGCTATCAACCAACCGTGATAGGTGCGAGTCCGGGCATCGCCCACCGTTCCGCTGGCAAAACTCCCCAGCCCATTCGTCAGCAGCCATTCCCGCGTGTCTAAATTATCCATATCACTTCATCTTTAACTGTGAATATTAAAAACCTATTTCCCAGATAATTAGCAGGGTGGTACAAGACGTCCATTCATCACCGACTCAGCACTCAGGACTCTCAAGATTATCACGCCTACTCAAAATCGTTATGAGTATGATATAGTGTTAACAGTTCGTAACTACTCAACTGTAACCAGCACAGGTCAGTGCGAGAGAGCAACTGTACCTGGGTGTATAGCAAACGTATACGCTGATAGCATTTAAGGAGAATTATTCATGACCAACCCGACAGAAGGATGTCTCCGGGTAGGCCAAACTGCCCCTGACTTTACTGCAACTGCTGTAGTCGATCAAGAATTCAAAACGATCAAACTGTCTGACTATCGTGGCAAATACGTCGTTTTGTTTTTCTACCCTCTAGACTTCACGTTTGTTTGCCCGACTGAAATTACAGCATTTAGCGATCGCGCTGAAGAATTCAAGGAAGTAGGAACCCAAATCCTAGGAATTTCGGTTGACAGCGAATTCTCACACCTCGCCTGGATTCAGTCCGACCGAAAGTCTGGTGGTGTTGGGGACTTGAACTATCCTTTGGTTTCTGACATCAAAAAAGAAATCAGTACCGCCTACAACGTTCTTGACCCTGAAGCTGGTGTTGCTCTGCGCGGTCTATTCATCATCGATAAAGACGGAATAATTCAGCACTCGACAATCAACAACCTCTCCTTCGGTCGTAACGTCGATGAAACCCTGCGTACCCTGCAAGCCATTCAGTACGTTCAGGCTCACCCCGACGAAGTTTGCCCCGCCGGTTGGCAACCCGGAGACAAAACCATGGTTCCTGACCCCGTTAAGTCCAAGGTTTTCTTCGCCGCTGTGTAATTAACAAGTTAGCTGCGTCGATAACGCCACAGTTGTATATTAACCCCAACACCAAGACTTAGGATTTGTCAAAAAGTGGTGTTGGGGTTAATTTTTATTGATTCAGGAGACTACAACAATGCTGACTTCCACTGACTTTCGGGGTTTACTCAACGAGCGCTTCCTGCGTAACTTCTTTCCCGTACCCGCCACTAACACCCTGAAGCTAGGACAAAAAACAGCGGATTTTGAATTGCCAGACATCACCAATAACCGTCAGGTCAAATTGTCTGACTATCGTGGCAAACAACCGCTGCTGCTTGCTTTTACTCGCATCTTCACAGAAAAGCAATATTGCCCCTTGTGCTACCCCCACATCAAGGCTGTAAATGAGAACTACGAGCGTTTTACAGAAAAAGGGGTGGAAGTGCTAATGATTACAAGTACTGACAAACAGCAAAGTCAACAAATTATCAAAGACCTCGGGCTAAAAATGCCCCTCTTGAGCGACCCAATTTGTAATAGCTTTCAAACCTACGAAGTCGGTCAGGCGTTAGGCGCACCTTTGCCAGCACAGTTTATTCTGGATCGAGAAGGACATCTACGGTTTAAACACCTGTTTTCTTTCCTTTCATCCAATGCAGAGATCGAGACACTGCTAAATGCTATCGATCAATTGTAAGATTTTTGGGATTTACTGATATAAACGTGGTAAATACAGTCAATTGACCCTTCTACAGGAGTTGCTTAGATGGAAGAAACGATCAAGATTCGTGCAGTGGATAGAAACGACTGGAGTACCACACTACAAGGGTTTGGGCCAGAGGAAATTCAACAACTGCTAGCTGTGTATTCTAGCGAACAGGTCGTTGGCACCATTTGTGAATCTGTAGATGGCAAATTTTATGTAAATGGTCTGCCAGAGATGGAGTACTTCTCGCTCCAAGCTGCCGCCGCTTCCCTGTTTAAAGACAAGGAGGGTTAGGGGAACTCTTGATGATGGGGTGATAGGGAGAACTAATTACCTACTTCCTAGTTCATCCTTCACCCTTTTCTTCCCCTATCCTGTATCTGTAGTTGACTCAAACGCGAATAAACCCCTTATAACGTCACTTGCTGTAAGTGGCTGCGAGGACTGAAACTGCGGTTATCGCGGATTTTCTCATAGTATTCTCGCTCAACCGAACTAATATCTTTGGGCGTTGCAATTATAATTCGCACCAATTGGTCACTCCGTTCCCCTTTGGGTCGAGGCCATCCTTTCCCCCGCAGCCGGAGCGACTGTCCAGAACGAATTCCGGCAGGAACATTGACCTTAACCTTACCATCCGGTGTCGGCACTTCAATCGTGGCACCTAGCACCGCTTCATCGGGTGCTACAGGCACTTCGCAAACCAGATTGTCTCCCTCAAACTGGAAGAACGAGTGCGGTTGGAGTTCAACGTTTAAATACAAATTTCCCCGCTGTTGGTTATAGGGATTGAGTTGTCCCTTACCTCGGATACGAATCCGGCTACCCGGTTTAGCACCGGGAGGAATCCGCACATCAATCGCTTCATTACCCAGGTTCAGACGTTTCTGAACACCATGAAAGGCGTCAGAAAAACTCAAGCTAATTGTGGCTTCTTGGTCAGCAGCGACTCCAGCCGCATGGTTGTCAAACCCAGCATAGTCATTGAAGCCACCAAAATCGTTGAATCCAGTCGATCCCTTTGTAGTAGTGCGGTAATTATAAGCCCGTGAGCCGCCTGTGCCAGCAGCGCCTGTGCTAAAGCGACCGAGCAGCTCATTAATGAATTCATCAAAGCTGCCGTACTGACTAAAGTCGAAGTCGCCCATATCGACACCGACACCTGCTCTACCTGCTCCTGCTCCTGACGGCCATCCTTCCCCTGCTTGCTTCCAGTACTGACCAAACTGGTCGTATTTTCGACGTTTGTCAGCATCGGATAAGACTTCATAGGCTTCACTAACTTCCTTGAAACGAGCCTCAGCCTGTTTATCGCCAGGGTTCATGTCAGGGTGGTACTTCCGCGCTAGCCGTCGAAAAGTTTTTTTAATGTCATCGGCACTAGCGCTTTTGTTTACTCCGAGAATAGCGTAGTAGTCTTTGAAGTCGGTTGCAGCCATGAAGCGTATCTCCTGTTGCTTTTAGTTATTAGTTGCTAGTTGTTAGAAAAAACTTAATGTATAGCAGCTAGGCTAACGTGAGGAAAGGAGCCTACTAGCATGAAGCGTTGCTAATTTATAAAACTAACAACCTAACAACCAAAACTTTACTCACATACCTCAACACCACTAAGCGTAACAAAGGAGTCAAGAAGGTTATGTTCGGTTCTTCCTCACAGGGCAAGGTCGCAATTCCCGTACTTAAGGAAGGATGAACGCTAAAGGAGGAATAGTTGGCTGAATATTTGCTAGTTCTCGTGGAGATTAACGCCGACAATTATCTGTGTAGTGAACTAAGTGATCTAGCCCGTCTTGCAAGCTTGGGGGTGTTGTTTGGAGGGAGGCGTGCATTTGCCGGATGATAGTTTCCGGGACAGTGCGCGATCGCTCTTTATTGCGTTCTAGGCAGGTATTGAGGGGAGTGTCTAGCCAGATGCCTGTAATTTTACTAAAGCCTGCGGCACGAGCTAAGGCGATCGCTTCTTGTCGATGAGCCTGAGTAGCATTAGTGGCGTCATAAATTACCCCATTAGTTGCCTGCTTCACCACTTGTCTAAATTGTTGCTGTAGGTGTTCCCTGACAATTTCCCACGCTCCCTGGATACTTTCATCCCCAAATAACTGAGCGCGGATGGTATCAGTAGAAACTAAATGACATCCCGGACGTTCTTCCATCAGTCGTTGCGCTAGAGAAGATTTGCCGCTACCGGGAACTCCAATCAGTAAAGTTAGCTGCCGTTTGCCCATTCTAGTTAGATTTGAATTGTTGATGCACTCTCTTCCATCTCAGCAGAACTCGATCGGCAAAACAACGAGCCTACAACAAAATTACCTGACGCGATGCGTCCGTTATAGTAATAGCCCAACCTACGGCAAAATAAGGAAAACGTCAATACATAAAGTGGAGTGGCTATGTCTAAGCGCAAGAAGCACAATCTCCAATGGATCAAGGAAACTCTAGAGTTAAAAGAAGACCACAACTGGAAATCAAAGCCAGGAACTCGGATCTTTGTGGCAGGGCGAGGAGCGTTGCGCTTTGATGTTCCCAGCAATTGGCATTTTGAACTAGATACAAAGTCGTTCCGGTTTTTAGACAAAGAGCCGCCGAACGATGATTGCCGCTTAGAAGCTTCGTTTAATTTACTACCCCCTGGCAATTGGGCAGATTTTCCGCTGGTTAGGCTATTAAAGCAGACAGTTCGAGATGAAAAGCGCAATGTAGTTGAGCGAGGGGAATTTATTCAATTCAAGCGCCAAACTGCTCGTATTGTTTGGACTCAAATCAAATTTATTGACCCTCAAGAAAACCGCGAAGCTTATTCCCGAATTTGTATTGGGTTAGGTTCTGGAGTTCAATGTCTCATTACTTTTGACTACTGGGTGGACGATGCGGAACGCTTAATCCCCGTCTGGGACACAGTTATGGAATCGTTAGTTTTGGGGCTTTATATCCGCGATCCTCGCACGGGACTTGCATTCCCCGACTAGCTTGTGGGGGATCTAAGCTAGTATCTGCAATTCTAGTCGGGGCGATCGCTCACCGCTCGCTTCATGAATACGTGCCGCTTTTGGCACCATCAAATCCAGAAGAATTGCAAAAGCCAATCAATGTACATCGTTCCTTCAGCCTCAACTAGAGGCGATGAATGAAATCCTGTACATTGACCTTTAATCGCTAGTATCTATTCTTTAATCGCTAAAAGCATCTTTGATGTTCTCAATAGCGCTTTCAACAAAATTCTGTGTGTTGTCTACTGCTTTCTCAGTCCGAGCCGCATCTTTATTTGCTTTTTTCTCGATCCGATCTCTATCTCTCTTGGCTTTGCCCTCAAGAATGCTACCATCGTCATCCGTTGATTGATCAACTCGAGCGGCATTTTTATTGGCAGTTTCTTTAACCTGATCTTTCGTATCTTCGATCAAATTTCTGGAGGAATCAAAAAAATCATCGGCTTTCTCTTGAACTGCACCGTCCGCGTTTGCTGCGGCGATCAAGTTTGCAGCAGGAGCCGCCATTGCTGCGGTGTTCGAGAAAAACGCACCTTGCCAAACGAAGGCGATCGCTGACAGACAAAACACAGTTGTAGCCATCCAGCGTACTACAGTCGAAAGTTGTTTCATAAAATAATTTCCGTTCATAGAATACAATCTCCATGAGATTTAGCCTTCTATTTCTACTTCATCTGGCTCATGGGTCAAATCGTTCCACAGATAGAGGTTTTTCCCTGAAAAATTTTTGAATGAATTCACTATTTTGACAGATTGAACCCGGTGGTTCCTGTATGCGTCAAGCTTGTCCTCCCACACCAATTCCATTTTTATCCGCTAAAAGTAGGGGTGGTTTGTGGGTTCCGTAGAGGCGGACTAGCTCATGAGGATTATTTCTGCTGGGGCGATCGCAAGCACGATTTTAGATGGAGCTACTTATTTTTGCTGTATTGGTAACTTAATGACAAACTCTGTTCCTTCCCCCGGTGTTGAGATGCAAGTTAGCTGACCCTCGTGTTTTTCAACAATAATTGAGTGGGAAATAGATAACCCTAAACCTGTGCCTATACCGATTGGTTTGGTAGTAAAGAAGGGGTCAAAGATGCGTTGCTTCACTTTCTCTGGAATGCCACAGCCATTGTCGGCAATCCGAATTACGACATGAGAAGGATGAATCCCTTCCCCTTCATGCTTGACTTCGGTACGAATCGCGATAAGTCTCGGACAAGAATGCGTTTCTAGTGCATCAATGGCATTACTCAGGAGACTCATAAAGACCTGATTTAACTGACTTGGGTAACACTCCACCAGAGGCAGTGAACCATACTCTTTTCTTAGCTGAATCTCACAATCAGAGGAATGCTTTTTCAATTGATGCTGTAAGAGTAGCAGAGTGCTATCAATGCCTTCATGAATATCAACTGCCTTCCTTTCCGCTTCATCTAGACAGGAAAAATTGCGTAATGAGAGGACAATTTCTTGGATGCGGTTTGCTCCTTCTTTCATCGATGCCAGCAGTTTGGGAAAGTCCGCGCATACAAAATCTAGTTCGATTGCCTCAAGCTCATCTTTGATTTCTGGCAAGGGTTCTGGATAGTGCTTGGAGTAAAGCTGCACTAGGTCTAGTAAACCAGAGGCATATTGACGAGCGTAGGCAACATTGCCGTAGATAAAGCTAATTGGATTATTAATTTCGTGTGCAATTCCTGCAACCATTTGACCCAGACTACTCATTTTTTCATTCTGAATGAGTTGGGCTTGAGTTTGTTTTAGCTGACGCAAGGTTTGCTGAAGTTGTTGGTTTTTAGCTCTCAACTCCCTCTCAGATTGCCGCAGTGCTTCCTCTGCTTGTTTGCGTTCGGAAATGTCGCGCCAGAATATAGAAAGCCCTTCTGCACAGGGATAAGCACGCACCTCAAACCAGCTATTCAAGTATGAATGAAAGATTTCAAAGATAACGGGAATTTGTTGAACGATCGCCTTCTTGTACTCTCGTTCAACTATCGTACCGACAGCTTCAGGAAACACTTCCCAAAAATTTTTCCCTTGCAGTTCTTCCCAAGTGCGCCCGAAAGTTTGTGCCGCTTCTGAGTTGATATAGGTGAACCGCCACTGATGATCCAGCGCAAAAAAGGCATCGGTAATCCGTTCTATGATATTGACAAATTCCTGGTGCGATGACTTCAGAGCCTCTTCAGCTTGCTTGCGAGGCGTAATGTCCGTAATCATTCTCAACACACCAACAAACTGCCCCCGTGCGTCTAAAATCGGCGTAGCCGAGACAATTGCCCACAAATCAGAACCATCTTTGCGGCGGAATTTGAAATCATGTCGTTCGTGAATGCCTCGGCGGCGTCGCTCCACATAGGTTTGTGCTAGCACTTGATTGTTTTCATCCATGAAGTCAAAGAGCGATCGCCCCAGCATTTCCTCCACGGTGTAGCCCAGCATCTCGGCAATCCAACTGTTAGCAAAGGTCGTCTTGCTATCGACATCAAACATCCAAATGCCCTCTGACGCCGTTTCTAAGATCTGGCGATAATGTCTCTCTGATTCCCGCAGTCCCTCCTCCGCTTTCTTACTGTCGGTGATGTCTTCACTAATTCCCAAAAGATACCGGGGTGTACCCGCTTCATCCAGCAAAGGCACTTTTTTTGTACGCATAAACCGTTCGCCACGATGGGGCGTGTTCAACGGCGCTTCTGGGATTTCTACTAACTGACCTCCAGTTAGCACTCGTCGGTCTTTAGCACGTAAGTATTTAGCCTGTTCTCTTGGGAAAAAGTCATAGTCGTTCTTACCCAACACGTCTTCCCTGGAGTAGCCAAACAGCTCTTCACTGGCTTTATTCCAGTACATGACTCGCAGGTCAACAGCATCTTTAATAAACACCCCAAGTGGTAAGTTTTCAACAACAGTATTAAGAAACGCTTGGGTAGACTGCAACTCGACTTCAGCTTGCTTACGTTCTGTAATGTCTAGGATCACCCCATCCATTTCTAAGGGTTGTATTTGTCGTTGCTGTGTCTCGTTCTCATTGTTCTCTCTGAAAATGCCTTGACCTTTGTCATAGACCCAAGCTATCCTGCCATCTGCTCGAACAATCCGATACTCAATGACATAAGGTTGCTTGACTCTAACGCTCTGCCACACAGCCTGCTCAACTCGCGCTCGATCTTGAGGATGAATAATACTGACGAAAGACCGGACGCGATTGTTGATAAAGTCACTCGGACAATAGCCAGAAATCTCTTGAATGGCTTCACTGAGAAACGCCATCGTGCGTAGGGGCGATTTTTGTGATTCTCCATCGTAAATACAGCGGTACACAGCACCCGGAATATTAGCAACTAACGTTCTAAATCGTTCTTCGCTATGTTTCAGCAATGCCTGTGCCTCTCGACATTTGGGGGACTGGGTCAAGCCTAGAAAGTTTGATTGAGTATACATAGTTTTATGAGTCCCCTAGGGCATGGCGAAGCTAATCCAATTCCTGGTCAAGCCCTGTAGTAACGGAAATTCTGAAATTCTAAAGATATTATTTCAGGTTATTGTTAAGTATTTGCAATTGTAAATGTCAGTACCATATAAATAATTTATAGTTTGCATCAACTCCTTACTAAGGAAAGAGCAATTTTTAATTACTTTAGAGAAGGAATAATTTCCGGAGATAGGCGATGCTAGGTGAGCGATCGCCAGCAGGAATGAAGAAAGCGATCGCTCCTGTTGGTTTGATTTGATTAAGAGAGCGATCTGCTGCTTACATCAGCGCTTGGCTATCGCATCTTCATTCCAACAGTGGTTTACCAAGAATTGACTGTCGATCCGCCTGTTCCTGGAACTATTGAAGTACAAACTCTTCAATGGATTGAGTGAGGTTCGATCTGTTACTAATCGCGCAATGGTTGAGCAATTGCAAAACACAGCGCCACTCATCCAGGCGAATCCGAAGCGATCGCTTTAGCGCTGGAAATCAATGCTGACTTGTTACTCATTGATAAGCGTCGTGGTAGAACAGAAGCAAACCGTCTGGGCATCCGGATTACTGGTTTGCTGGGGGTGCTGGTGGAAGCCAAACAGTGATCATTGATTCCTGCTGTTCGACCTTTAATGGATGACCTCATTGCTAAATCCCAGTTTAGAGTTTCTCAAGCTCTGTATAACCAAATTTTGGCAATGGTGGGAGAATCATAAGTCCTAAAAACCTGTTGCTGATGTGCGATCGCGTAACGTCCCAAAGGCGATCGCGCTTCTACATACAGCCAAAACTAATATGAGCGATCGCTCTGTTCACTCATGATTGCGATCGCGCTTTTTTTTATAGCTTCAAGATGAGCATTGTGCCTGTTACGCCTCAACCTTCGCTTCCAGTTTTCATTGCTATATGCGGGACGGCGCTTATACAAGAGATTGGTATGTGGATAGTGCAATTAAATTGGATAGTCGTGTTGGTAGCGAATGATGAGATGTTGGGTTTCCTGCGTCTACTCAACTTAAGGCGATGAGCGATCGTACTTGGGCATCGTAGTGAGCGAGCTATTTGGCAGCGTTGATGTAACCAACCTATGGCTGTTCGTGCAGCTAGTTAATCTCTTCTATATCGAGATTACCTCAGTACGCACACAAATCTGTTTACAGATTCACAGAGCTTATCCATAACACTCCAATGCTATTGATTTATATTTTTATTTATTTCCTCAATACTATTTACCAGCTTCTCTTCAAGAGTTCGATTTCCACGAACTCTAGCGCTCGTCAAAGCTTCTTGATAGCATTCTCGTGCCTCTGAGTATTGTTCTAGCTTAGTATAAACTTCTGCGATAAGCCTAAGAGTTCTCATTTCATCTGAATAATTTCCTAAAGCTTTGCGAATCTTTAGAGCTTGTTGATAGTATTCCATTGCCTTTGTATAGTCTTGATGACGGTCGTACATCTCACCCAGACCTGCGAGAGTGAAGCTTTCACCTCGTTTATCACCAATTTGCCGCTGAATTTTTAACGCCTGCTGATAGCAGTCTTGTGCTTTGGTAAAATTGTTTAAATTGCAATATACCTCGCCTAGATTGCTAAGAACAGTTCCTTGATTGGGTAGATTTTGAATGGATTGCTGCAACATCAAAGCCTGTTGATGATACTCTAAAGCTTTTGCAAACTCATTTTGACGAGAATAGATTAACCCGATATTGTCCAGAATAACACCCTCAGTATCACGAACTCCAGCTTTACTGGCAATAACTAAACCTTTTCGGTAGTATTTCAGTGCTTCTGAGTCATTGCCCAATAAGAAATATAAGTGTCCAATGTTGTTGAGAGTTGAAGCTTGATCGGAAACATGACCAATTTCTTCATAGATATCGAAAGCACAGTGGCAGTACTCCAATGCTTGCTGAAGCTGCCCAAGAAAGTGATGCACTGCTCCCAGATTATTGAGCGTTACTCCTTCACCATGTCGATCCCTCACTTCCCGATGAATTAATAGAGCTTGCTCATAACACTTCAATGCTTCGGAGTATTTACCCTGTTGGTCATACACTCCACCAATGTTATTAATAACTGTAGCTTCTTCTGCACGACAACCTGCTTTCCGAAAGAGCTTTAAAGCTTTTTGATAATATTCCTGTGCTTTTGGGTATTGACCAAGACTGCGATGAACAACACCAATGTTGTTCAGTGTAGAAGCAATGCTTGCTGAATTGCCAATCTTTTTTTCGATACCCAACGCTTCATGATGAAGTTCTAATGCTTTCGCATATTCCCCGATTCCACTGTAAACCTGTCCCATATTGCTTAAGATAGTAGCTCGTTGACTCTTGTCTTTAGTAACAAGAGACAAAACTTGCTGATAATTCGCTAGCGCCTCTCTAGGCTGCCCTAGAGCGTCGTAAACCATACTCATAGCATTAAGAGCGCCAGCTTCACCCTTTTGATTACCAACTTCCCTAGCAATGATGAGGGCGTGATGATAATGCTCTAGTGCAGTTGGATACTCTGCTAGGAAGTAATGTATTGAACCAATGCCACAGATTACATCTCCTTCCATAAGCCGATTCCCAACTTGTCGATAAATTACTAAGGCTTGTTGATAGCTCTCCAGAGCTTTGGAATATCGACCAAGACTACGGTGAGTGCGTCCGATATAGTTGAGAGTCCGCCCTTGGTATTCCAGTTCATTCGCTTGCTGCAAGTACCCCAAGGCTTGATTAAATTTGCTCAAGGCATCTAGATATCTTCCACGTTCATATTGCTCCATGCCTTCTCCTAACGAAACCAATCCCTCTGATCGCTGCATTGATGTTCTACACGATCGCACCAGCCGCCAAATCAACGCTAGTAGCGTTAAAATACCTGTCTTAACCCACTGTAAATGACGCAACATTAGAAATCTCCAGAGATCAGTCTTGGTTTGGTACCTGCTTACTCTGAGTATTCCCAATAAACTGTGTTGAATCTCAAATTAACTGGGATATTCTTTGCACTCCCTGTTGACTCTAATGCTTCTGTGACTACCTAGTAAAAATCCTGACGGTTCGTGTCTACGATGTCGTGCAATAAACCCCCTAGAATACGCCCCAAACCTCTCCGCACGACTCAATAACAAACTCCTGCTCAAACGGGAGGATATGCAATCCGTCTTTTCCTTCTGCGGGGTGCTTACGATGATTTAAGATCCCCGACTTCTCGAAGAAGTTGGGGATCTAATCTGCAAGGTTACTCATCCAGCAAGAGTTGTTTGAAACTAATGCTACTAGGCAATTGACAATCTGCTAAAAACTGCTGATAAGCCAATTCTCCCTCGATAAGCGCTCCAATTAATTCCCTTTTGGGTAGCGTTCCTTTCCGCAATCCAGCATATTCCAAATAACTGGAAAACTCCCATTCTCCAGCCTGCTGCACCAGTCCTGCTTTCACCGGGTTAGATGAATATAGCGTGAGACATTGACCAGATAATCACTTCGGTCAACATGGATACTTTGAAACCGCCCCTGAAATAATACCCCAACCCGATTGAACCGCAGATTAATTGCTTTTGTGTAGGAGAGTGAGAGAGATTTCATTGCATTAGACAGAGTTTCATCTCTCAGGTAAACCAAGAAATGGTAATGATTGGGCATGAGACAGTAAGCAACAACATCTACTCCGTTTGTTGTGAGATGCTGCCTCACTAATCGCAGAAAATAAAGATAGTTCTCACGCTCGAAAAAAATCGCTTGGTGATTGTTCCCCCGATTGTAGATATGGTAAAAGTTCCCGATTTGCAGTGGAATCCGTCTTTGGGGCATGAATACGAGTTGCACAACATCTTTAGTAGTGTTCCCCCAGATCCCCGACTTCTTAAAAAAGTCGGGGATCTCAACCCATCGATAAAGTAAAATTTTCTTTACATCCGCCCTCTGCTCACCCCCTTCACCCCATGCTCTGCGACTACCTGGTACAGATCCTGACGGCTCGTGTCTACGATGTCGCCCAAGAAACGCCCTTAGAATACGCCCCAAACCTATCCGCACGACTCAATAACAAACTCCTGCTCAAGCGGGAGGATATGCAATCCGTCTTTTCCTTCAAGCTGCGGGGTGCTTACAACAAGATGGCGCAACTGCCGCCGGATTTGCTCGCACAGGGCGTCATTGCGGCATCTGCTGGAAACCATGCCCAAGGAGTCGCCCTGGCTGCCCGTCATCTGGGGACGCGATCGCTTATCGTCATGCCAGTTACCACACCCCAGGTAAAGATAGATGCAGTCAAAGCCCGTGGGGGAGAGGTGCTGTTGCATGGGGATACCTACGACGACGCCTATACCTATGCCCGTCAGCTGGAAGCAGAGAAGGGATTAACCTTTATTCATCCCTTTGACGATCCGGATGTGATTGCTGGACAGGGAACGATTGGGATGGAAATTCTGCGGCAATACCAGCAACCGATCCATGCGATTTTTGTGGCGATTGGGGGGGGGGGATTGATTTCTGGGATTGGCGCGTATGTGAAGCGGTTGCGTCCGGAAATCAAGATTATTGGCGTTGAACCCGTCGATGCTGATGCCATGAGTCAATCCCTCAAAGCCGGGAAACGGGTGCGCTTACCGAATGTGGGTTTATTTGCTGATGGGGTGGCGGTGCGGGAAGTGGGGGAAGAAACCTTCCGCCTGTGTCAGGAATATGTGGATGAAATCATTCTGGTGGATACGGATGCCACTTGTGCGGCGATTAAGGATGTATTTGAGGATACGCGATCGATTTTGGAACCCGCTGGAGCATTAGCGATCGCCGCCGCCAAAGCCTACGCAGAACGAGAGCAAATTGAAGAACAAACGTTAATTGCCGTTGCCTGCGGTGCAAATATGAACTTCGGTCGCCTCCGCTTTGTCGCAGAACGAGCAGAGTTTGGGGAACGCCGCGAAGCCATCTTTGCCGTCACGATTCCGGAAGAACCGGGCAGTCTCCGCAAGTTTTGCGACTGTATGGGCAAACGCAACCTGACGGAGTTTAACTATCGCATTGCCGATGAAAAAGCAGCCCATATTTTTGTGGGGGTGCAAATTCAAAACCGTGCCGACGCCGCAAAGATGGTGGCAAAGTTTGAAGGGTGTGGGTTCAAAACCCTTGACTTAACGGATGACGAACTAACGAAGTTGCACCTGCGGCACATGGTTGGCGGACGTTCTCCCCTCGCCCACCATGAATTGCTCTATCGGTTTGAGTTTCCCGAACGTCCCGGCGCATTGATGAAGTTTGTCGGTTCCATGAGTCCTAACTGGAATATCAGCTTGTTTCACTACCGCAACAATGGTGCAGACTACGGGCGAATTGTTGTGGGAATGCAGGTTCCACCGCACGAGATGGAGGAGTGGCAGGCTTTTCTCGATACTCTTGGCTATCGCTATTGGGATGAGAATAAGAATCCCGCATATAAACTGTTTTTGGGATAGATTTTTTGGGAAAAGGCGATCGCCTCATGGAGTACAAATCGCCACTGCATCAGCTGTTTCTACCTTTGATAGAGTTCTAGCTCTAAAATTCTGTTTACAATTCTTAATGAATGAAATAGCTTAGATAGCTCGGCTTCAAAGCGTTGTCAATTGATCTGCCTGCTTAAAGCTTAAAGAGCATCAGCTAGAAGTTGAGTACACAAGGACATTATGGATTTAGGAATTAGAGGAAAAGTTGCGGTTATTACCGGAGGGGATTCTGGCATTGGTCTAGCAACAGCTAAACTGCTAGCTGCCGAAGGCGTCAAGATTGCCCTGCTCGACAAAACATCTAAAAAGTTGGAGCAAGCGGTTGCAGAAATTCAAAAGATTGGAGAAGCAATCTCAGTTCAAGCAAATCTTGCCGACCTAGAAGAAGTTAAAGCAGCTAAACAACAGATTCTCAACCAGTTTGGAAACGTTCATATTCTGGTAAATGCTGCCGGAATTACGGGAGCGCAGAAAGAATTTCTGGAGCTAACCGATGCTGACTGGTATGAGTCTCTTGATGTAGATTTTATGGCGGCAGTGCGCGTCTGTCGGGCTTTCATTCCGGCTATGCGTGAGGCAGGTTGGGGGCGCATTGTTTTGATTGGTTCAGAAGATGCGGTGCAGCCGTATGTGGAAGAAATGCCCTATTGTGCGGCAAAGGCTGCCATTCTTAATTTTGCCAAGAACCTGTCTAATGCTTATGCCCAGGATGGTATCTTAGTGAACTCTGTTTCCCCTGCCTTCATTGCAACGCCCATGACTGACGCAATGATGGAGCAGCGATCGCAAAAGTTAGGAGTTGATTTTGACAGTGCCATCGATAGCTTTTTAGATGAAAAGCGTCCTCATCTCGTGCTAGATAGACGCGGTAAAGCGCAGGAAGTCGCTTCTGTTATTGCGTTTTTGTGTTCTGAGCAATCTAGCTTTGTGGTTGGCTCCAACTACCGTGTTGATGGCGGCTCTGTGGCAACGGTGCATCAATAAAGCCGCTCTACAGCAGAACTATATCTATTACTATGATCAGTCAAACTTCATCCGCGATCGAGTGGGGTCGCCAAGACAAAGTCCTGGTGTTTCTGCACTACTTTGGGGGTGCAGCGATGAGTTGGCGCTGGGTTGCCGAGCAATTACCGGACTATCGCTGTATTGCCATCAATTTACCTGGATTTGGAAAAGCGCCAGCGATCGCTTCGCCTTCTTTACGCCAATATGCCGATGCTGTCTGTGCAGAACTGGCTGCGCTTAATGTGGAGTCTTATACGTTGATTGGGCATTCGATGGGCGGTAAAATTGCGTTGCAAGTTGCTGCCAAGAGCGAGCGCCCCCCTGAACAAGTTGTTTTGATTGCGCCCTCACCCCCAACCCAAGAACCGATGCCCGATGAGGAAAAACAGCGGTTGCTAAACAATCATCCTAGCCAGTCTAATGCTGAAACAACCCTTAGCAGTGCAACTCAGCGGGCTTTGAGCCAAGAACAGCAGGCTTTGGCGATCGAGACTCATTTGATTGTAGAAGAGACTGCTTGGCGATGGTGGCTACTGGAGGGGATGAACCATTCTATTGCCGATCAGATGCCACAGCTCCAGATGCCAGTGTCAGTGCTTGCCTCTAAAGATGATCCCGTCATCTCTTATAACACCATTGAGAGTGATGTGCTGGGCGTTATTTCTCATGCAAAGCTGATTACTACCCAGGGCGTGGGGCACCTGATACCCTTAGAAGACCCCAACTGGGTCGCTGAACAGTTGCGGCGGCTGTGTTGCAATACTGGGATGGAGCAATAAATAAAGGAATTGCACTGGCTTCTGGAGAAACAAATTTACCCATTAAAACATTTCCGCAAGATGCCCCTACTCAATAGATGACATTTTGAGCGGTCGCTTTTAGCCCGGTGAACCTGCGGCGGCTCATGGGATGGAATCATAGCGGTCGCTATTGGGATGAAAGTAATAGTCTGGCGCATAAATTATTTTTAGGATAATGCGATCGCACATTTGCAATGTTCTTCAACAAAGTAAGGATGTTCTCTTCCACCTCGTCCTAAACAGGAAGTTCTTAAAAACGGTCAAAACCTGAGAAACACTTGTCTATATCCGCTTAAATAACTCAGTTTTTGATTAATTTAAGCTTTTCCTTCCTAAAAATTTTGGCGAAGAAATTTCCTTTTGTCCAAAGTTTAAAAGGGAATCTTATGCAGATTTCGAGCGGTTTTGAAGACCTCAGTACTGGCAGCCCGATTTGCGGTGATGCACTGCCGTCATCCCCGTAGGCTGTATCACCTTGCCATTGTCAATAACCCCATAGACTAACCAATGATCGCCGCAATCCATCCGATTCTTAACCGTGCATTCCAAATAGGCAAGGGCATCATTAATAATCGGACAGCCGTTTGCAGCTTCCTGCGTATCTAAACCCGCAAAACGGTCTTCTCCCGGAGCAAAGGGTTTGAGGAAGTGCCGCCTTACGTTCATCCCTTCCTTCAAAATATTCAAGACAAATTTATCTCCCGTATGAGTCAGAGATTCTACCGCCCGATCCTTGGCTACTGCAATAGTCAAACCAGGGGGATTAAAACTTGCTTGCGTAACCCAAGACGCCAGCATGGCGCTACTCACCTCGCCGCGCTTGGCAGCTAATACGCAAAGCGAACCGACAACTTGCCCCACTGCTTGGGCAGTACGGTCAATTTGGGAGTTACTAACGGGTTGCGAGGGGGTGCGGAATTTCTTGGACTTTTTCAACGACTGAGCAAAATCCGTCCCCGCTTCTTTGCACTGTTGCAGGGTAACATCATCGGGTTTGAACTTGACCCGAATTGTTTCAAAGCCGAGACGATAACCGGCATCTTGGAGTTTGCTTTCAATCTCATCAACCGCTTCCCCACTCCAGCCGTATGAACCAAAAACACCCGCTAATTTGGTTTTAGCAGTCGTGGAGAGGACAATTCCCAAGGCAGTTTGTACTTGGGTCGGCATGTGTCCCCCTAGAGTCGGGGAACCGATGATAAAGCCATCGCATTTTTGCACGGCGGCTTCAATTTCTGCCGGGTCGGTGAATTCACAGTTAATCGTTTCTACGCCGATCCCTGCCTTGGTCATGCCTTTTGCGATCGCCTGCGCCAGCGTTGCCGTATTCCCGTAAGCTGACGCATAAATAAGCGCTACTGTCAAGTCTTGCTCTTTCTGCTGCTGGCTCCATGTCCGATAGTCATGGGTGAGTCGGCTGAGGCTGTAGCGTACAACTGACCCGTGACCGGGAGCATACATCTTGGCTGAGAAAGCCGCCAATTTATCAAGGGCTACTTCCACCTGCCGGGATTGAGCCGCATGGAGGCAATCATAGTAGAAGCGTCGGTCTTCGTCTAAGCGCTTCCAATTTTCATCAAAGACTTGATCAGCGCAGACATGGCAACCAAAGAGTTTATCGGTAAACAGGATACGAGTAGCGGGGTCGTAGGTGCAAAGTCCATCGGGCCAGCGCGGGGTGGGAACAAAGATAAATTGGAGTTGATGAGAGTTACCCAAGTCTAAGGTTTCTTCCGCTCTTGGTATCCAAATCTTTAATAAGTGCTGGTACTCTCTGAAGGCACTTTGCAATGCGATCGCACCCGGTTTAGAGCAAACAAATGTGACTTGTGGCGCTAACTCTAGCAAGGCTTTGAGCGTCACCATCCGGTTCGGGTTAACGTGACCCAAAATTACATAATCCAACTGCTGCAACTCTAAAGACTGTTGCAATTGGTGCAGGAAAGTCTCGGTAAACGACTCACCCGGCGGGTCGATCAGGGCAGTTTTATCAGCTTGAATCAGATAGGAATTGGCAGTGGTGCCGCGTTGCAGGGAGTATTCGACTTCAAATTTGAGTCTATCCCAAGTGCGCGATCGCAAAACGGTAGTATCGGCAGCAGCGATCGAGGCGACTTGAACATCGCGAGGTTTAATATCCAGCATAGTTTTAATTCTCTAGGTAATAGTTTGTCAGAGGTAAATGGTGGAGTTTGAGTAATTTTCCAAACCTTCGATCCACCGTTTCAATCGTGATGTCCTAAACCGTTCGTCCCATTTGTAACGATAGAACTAAGGGGTTGAGAATTTAGATTAGTTGCCGTTTCAGTTGCGTTTGATGAGTTATCTGTCGTCATGAGCTTATTCCTCATCGACAAGTGCTTTTCCGGGTCAACCCTATCAAAGGTTGGTGGAAGCCATACTCGAACAACTAATAGTGCAGCCATAACTAGCAAGAACGCACAGGCGGCTAAAATTTGAATCCAGGAGGTTTCTAGAACTCCCCGCACGATAACTTCTCGCAGAACGGAAACAATAGACACCTCCACCGCTACCCCAATGGAAACTCGTTGCTCTTGTAAGTAAATAATCAACAGTCGGAATAACTCGACTAAAATCAGCAAGAACAGAATATCTGAGGTAACACCTGGGAAATCAAGCGGAGGCAATAGCTCGAAAAACATCTCTCGTAGCTGGATTGCCATCAAGGCGAATAGAGCGATACACAGGGAAATGACAAATAAATCTTGGACGGTTTCCAGGACGCGCACAATACGATTGCGCTTCAACCCTTCGTAGCTGTTACTTGGCGGGTTCGTCAAAGCCTTCTGCATTTGAGATTCCTCTAACCTGTGTCACTAGAATCCAGACTACATTATTTTTACTTATAAGCTGCCTACTGATTAATTGAATTTCTTTATGGTTTTTATCAGCGTTACTCCCGGAGTTCCAACCCACCCTCCCTGAGTAAATGATTTGTGAAGGCGAGATTCCCGACTTCTCTAAGAAGTCGGGAATCTGAACCTCAGACGTTGTAGGGGGAGCATCCCGAATGTGTAAATTGCCCCTCAGACTGGAAGTCTAGGGCTATACAAACTTGCGTCCGCCTGCACTGACTAATACATCTAGTCTGCGGAGGCAGGCTTTGTTTGTGGCTGATACTTTCCCATCTCTGCAATAGGCAGCAACAACTTGCCCTCAATTTGCTCTTTTACCCCGTCTCTCACCGCGCAATTACTATTCAGACAATCAACTAATAAATTATTCACATCATAGTATTGCTGTAGCAAGTGCTTCTGCTGAGTGTCATTAAAATCAAAATCATGAAACTTGTCATGCTTAATCAACACCTCTCTTAATTTCTCAGTCCATGCTTGACCTTGCTTTTGCCACCACACCATAAATTTATTCTCTTTTAATGAGTCTCGTAGTGTTTTTTTAAGATCTTCAATAGCTTTATTTAATTCTGGCTCAAACTCCCGTACAAGAGCGCAGCAAAGGGCATCAGTATGTATAGATACAAAAAACTCAGCCATTTCTTCATCATGAAATTTATCTAAAGCTGTACGGCAACTTTGATCAATATCATGAGCTAACTTAAGAGTAAAGGCTAGAGCAAGGTCAGAGTCAATAATCTTGTCAAACTTATGCTCAAGGTTACGCATAGGAGGAGGTACAAGAGGAACCCAACCAAATTCATTTAAAAAACTAGTTGGGTAATGAATATCAAGACTAAGGGAAAGATAAAAAAAGCGAATGGCTACTCGTTTATAGGTTACATTGACTGAACTTGATTTATCATTTATCCATATCAAGAATCGCTGTAATATCTCATCCTCAGCTACAATTGCATCAGCCTGCCGCTTCATTAACTGCAACAGACAATACAGACAATCTGGTTTTGGCAACATTTCGACTGCCAGCAAAAATACTTCCCGCCAGTGTTTTTCTTTTATATGACTTACTAAACCAGCCCAATCAGCACGATCGCAAAACCATTTCGCTGTGAAATACTCTTGAAACGTCAGGTGAGAGAAAGACCAGAATCCCTGTGCCCGTTCAATCAATAAGCCATGCTGTGCTGCTACAGTATCCAGCACGGCTTCACTATCCTCGGTTGAAATCCCCAGATATTCCGCAATATATCCCTGAAGTTCGCCTTGCTCAAACAATACATATTGCTCTTGCTCGAACTTACGCACAGCCAGATAACTTAGGAGTTTCTTTTTTTCTCCAACCGACAAGTTTCTGTAGGCTTCACTCCCTAATTCCCGCCTGACTCCTCTTTTTTCATCCCACTTTTCCAACAGCAGATTGATTCCCTTTTCATATAAATCGGAACGCTTAGGGGGCAAGCTTTCTAGGTTGTTGAAAACCCAGCAGGTCAAACTCAGTAGAATGGGTGTAACAGCCAGTTCAGCAGTTTGCTTGTTTTTAGACCATCTCAGCTCGCCCAGAAACTTTACTGTAAGTTCTGCTCCCTGTTCAGGCGTTTCAGCTAATGCAGTAAACCAGTTTTTGGCAAAGATTTCGACTTGTTACGGTTTGAATTCAGCAACCTCAACGTAATCGAACGTCGATAAGGTGTACTCTGTCGTTTGAGTCCGGCAGGTGAGGATAAAACGATTTTTGTAATACTGCTGAGAAAACTCATAAATATGGTCTTGGATATCTCGCCGCGACTGACCCGGCACCTCATCCAAACCATCCAGCAAAATCAAGACCTTACCCTGATTTAGGATTTGTTCTGTCTGCGCTTGATTAGCCAATCCAAATTCTTTATGGATTTTGTTAACTAAGTTGAAACAACTGGCATCTTTGATGTCTCTAAGTTCAACAAAAATTGGGATGTGGTTAGTCTGAAACTCACCCTTGCAGCAAGCAACCGCTAGGTGTCGCAAGAATGTGCTTTTGCCTGATCCTGGTTTGCCTAACACCATTAATCTGGGGTGATGGGCTACTACTTCAAATCCGGACAATCGCTTCTCTCTCTTCCTCAAACTCAAGCGCTCAAAGCAATCCCGTAAGTCTGCACCTTTCAGCAGATCTGGAATAGTTGCATGAGACTCGCTGGAAAGCTTCTCCAGCACATAGACATCAACATAAAGCTGATCTACGTCAATCCGCTGGAGGTTCAACAATTGGATTTTGCTGTACTGGTCTTGAATTTTGTCACAACAGCGCGATCGCACCTCTCGCATCAGCTCATCAATATCAGTGCCATTGTCCTGCTTTCTCTTCCCTAGTGCAGGTTCAAAGTCTCCATCTTCCCAAGTCAAACCGAGGAGGAAGCCTATCTTGTCAGCAGTGGAACGTTCAACAGTTTTGCTCTGGAAAAAGTTGGAAAGCTGCTGACTGCCTAATATTTGGTTGCGTGACTTTGCCTCCTCTAGGAGTTTTGTCTGCTTCCAACCCTTCGGGATGAGAGCTTCCCTTGCTTTCCGAATGCCTTGTTCAGATGCCCGAACTTTCATATCCCGCTCTCAAGCCCAATCACACTGTAAATATTAAATCTTTATTAAGACAATTTTGAGTTCAGCTTTGATATGAATTCAAACGAACTCAAATCACATTCTACTGACTCAACAGTAAACTCAAATCAACTCAAATCACAACTCAAACACAACTCAAACCAGTTCAAATTCTTGCTCCAGAAGAGCTTCAGGCTTTGGGTGCCATGCTGTTGGAAGTTCACTAGGAGCAAAATTTCATGAAAACTTTCACCCCCAAACAGCCAGCTTCAGAACAGAATCAACAGCGATCGCAAGCGACTCAACTCAGTAACTCGAAACCTAAATCCAGCAAAGCTCGCAGGCGGCTAAAATTTATCGAGTTTGCCGTCGTCGGCTTTGCCACCTGGCTGAACCCTAACGTAGGGTTTCTCATTTTCCTCTTGAAACTCTGCTTTAAACTTTTGGGGCTGCTTCAAGAGGAACGAGAGCAGTAGTAATCGAAACCCGCCGAGTTCAGAGCTTTGTGATTGAGCTTCAAAAACTCGTGAGCAAGCAATGCTTAAGGGCACGATGATATCGTGCCCCTACAAAAACCTGCAAGAGAACTTGGCTGAAGAGGTGAGTTAATAATGATTCCCGACTTTACGATGGTGTACTGCCGTCAGAGCATCGGGTTTGGAAACGCGACCCACCGAAACAGTGGCGTAGATCGTCCAGTGGTCGCCACAATCCAAGCGGCTTTTGACTTCGCACTCCATATAGGCAAGAGCGTCTGCCAGAATGGGAGAACCATCGGTTGCTGGATAGGTCTTAACACCTGCAAAGCGATCGCTACCGGGAGGGAAGCGCTTGAGGAAGTGCTTCATCAGTCCTTGGTAATTGCCTTCTTCCAGCACGTTGAGGACGAAGCGATCGCCTACATGCAGCAACGACTCAATAGCGCGGTCTTTCGCTACAGCAACGCTTATCCCCAAGGGTTTGAAGCTAGCTTGCGCCACCCAAGAGGCAAACATGGCACTGCTGACATTGCCCTTCTTGGTCGTGAGAATGTACAGTCCGCTACTGAGTCTTCCCAAGGCTTTTTCTAGGTCGGAATCTAAGGCTTTGATTTGCTTGATAGTGCGATCGCGAGTCAACCACTGCCCCAAGTCTGTTCCTGCTTCTTCACACAAATGATAGGTTTCTTCGTGTGGTGTCTCCTTGACCAGAATTGGCGGAAAAGCAGGGTTCAGACCTAAATCTCGGAATTTGTTGACTAGCTGATAAGCTGATTCACTATCCTCAGCGCCAGACTCAAATACACCGAACGATTGCTTAGCATTGGTCGCCGCTAAGATAATGCCGATCGCTGTTTGAGTTGTAGTTGCTGCTTCTCCTGTAGTCGGTGGGGTAGCAATAACCAACCCAGAAGCCATGCTTACCAGCTCTTTCACTTCTTGGGGGTCAGCCGATCGCAAATCCATCATTTCCACCGCCACACCTGTTTTCGTGATGCCGTGTGCGATCGCTTGACTCATGCGATCACTAAATCCGTAATCGGACAGGTAAAATACGGCAACCGTCGTTTCTGCCTTGGCTTGCTCCTGACTCCACTGACGGTAGCAATTCACCAGTTCGGTCACATTGTGATGCAGTAGGGGGCCGTGACCCGTAGCAATGGTTTCAATCTCCGGCAACTCTTTCATCCGCTTCAAAGCAGACAGCACCGAGCGAGCATTTGGCCCCATCAAACAGTCGTAGTAATATTTGTAATCCTCTTCAATGAGTTCTAAATCTTCATCAAAGGTGTGGTCATCGCAATAATGCATCCCAAAGGCATCGCAGGTGTAGAGAATCTGCGTTTTGGTATCAAAGGTGAAGATGGTATCGGGCCAGTGCAGATTGGGCGCGATGACAAATTCCAGCATGTGTCCGTTACCCAAATCTAAGCGATCGCTATTTTTCACAATCCGTGATTGAAATGGCTGATGCAGCCAATTTTCAAGGAACTGAATGGCGACTTTTGAACCAACAACGGTAATTTGCGGGGCGAGTGCCAGGATATCTTTGACCAACCCACTGTGATCGGGTTCGGTATGGCTAACAATTAGGTAATTCAGTTGATTGGGGTCAATCAGTCCCGTCACGGTGTCGAGATACAGTTGGCGAAACTTCTCGTGAGAGGTGTCTACTAGGGCAGTTTGTTCGCCTTGAATCAAGAATGAGTTGTAGGTGGTGCCATTTTGTAGCCCGAATTCAATGTCGAAGCGATCGCGATCCCAATCCAGGGAGCGAATTGCCGTTGTCTCAGGTGCAATTTCGACAGTCTGCATCGTCAGTCGGCGTTGAACTTTTTCAGCAACGGTTACCATCGGTCGCCTCCTTTTATGCAATTCAATTACATGTCTTTACAGGTATTAAGTTTAACTATCGTTTTCTACTTTTAAGTTAGTATTATCTTATGATTAAATTCAGGATTTTATAGGGGGTTGGAGATGTTGCCGCGATTCTCCTAGCCCCTTCAGGGTGGCTTCGCCAACGGAGACACTTCGCGATCGTCTCCTCACAAAACGTCCAGAAGCTGGAAGCCGCAACCTTCCGCCTTGTTGCAAAACGGGCAGAGTTCGGCAAACGCCGCGAAGCCATCTTTGCCGTCAAACTCACAAGCGAGTCCGTGTTGAATATCCGATTACTGTCAATGACTGGCTCAAGGGTACATTGAATTATTATTTTCCAGATTTGCTGGTGATTGAAGCAAAGCGAGATAATCTTGAGAATGGCTTCACTCAACTCGCAGTTGAACTGATTGCCTTGGATCAATGGACAAACTCGGATACACCGATTCTTTATGGGTCTGTTACCACTGGGAATGATTGGCGGTTTGGTGAATTTCACCGACAACAACGACAAATTATTCAGGATTTCAAGCTGTATCGTGTTCCGGAAGAGTTAGAGATACTGATTGGTATTCTCATTGGTTTACTCAGTAAAGAATCCGGGTAGGGTGGGTATTGCACCCAAATTTTGGGATATGAGCGATGAAATAACGGCAATGCCTATCCGACAAGAGCGATCGCACCGCCTCCGAAAGGGGCAGAAAAAGCTTCACGTCTCTACAGAATATTGCTTCTAAGGTGGATAAGCTCGTGCGATACACTAAGCTTGAAAGATCAGGGAAAGATTATTCGCTGGCATCGTATAGGTTTTGATGAGTGAGAGG
Organism: Kastovskya adunca; assembly: GCF_059505785.1. Classification (NCBI taxonomy): domain Bacteria; kingdom Bacillati; phylum Cyanobacteriota; class Cyanophyceae; order Coleofasciculales; family Coleofasciculaceae; genus Kastovskya; species Kastovskya adunca. Next base: position 44,473 of record NZ_JCACLG010000014.1, read on the forward strand.
TGCTGCTCCTGTGCAACTGCAACCACCTCCTCCAAATCCCGCACACCCCACTCTGGATTTTGCATCTGAAGACTCTCATCAAAAGCCGCATTGCTGGATGCTGTGTGCCTGCCACCTTGTTTGAAAGGCCCGTATAGATACAAAATGCCACCCGGAGGAAGAATCCGCCCTGCCCCTGCCATCAATCCCAGACAGGCTGACCAAGGGGCAATGTGAATCATGTTAATGTTGACGATCGCCACAATTGGCTCCTGGTTAAAGTCTATACCCTGCAACGATTCTGGCAGTTCATCCTGCTCGATTGCCCAAACCGGATCGCAAACATCCAACGCGATTGGGGAATACAAATTATCCGCAGGGCAATATTCCCGCCATGCTGCAATGCTCGCTCGTGCTACGTTGTTGGGGTCAGATGGAATCCATTTACGCCGATGGAGTCGGGGTGCAAAAAAGACAGCATGTTCCCCAGTCCCACTGGAGACTTCCAACACGGTGCCAGTGAGTGGTAGAACTTGTAAAAGCACCTCCAGAATGGCTTCTCGATTGCGTTGTGTAGCGGGGGCATACTGTCGGGCATCTAGGAATTCATTCATCTGGGCTGTGTAGGATGGGTAGAAACTTCACCAAAGAATTGCAACACAAGCGCGATCGCCTCTATTTTTCAAAGCCCCAAATAACGCCGCAAAAAGCTTTCTAGCGATTCCATCTTGATGTTGTAAGTCATCTGCAAACGAGCAATCTCTTCGGCTGTACAGAAAAACTCATTCCCCAGCAACGTCCGCAGCGTACCGAGGCTGTTTTTGGCTTGAGGATTTAACAATCCCACCGTATTGCGTATCCCGTCAAACACAAATAACGGTGCATTGATCACAATCGGTTCTCGGTTAAAGATGCGTCCAAAAATGCGCGGGATATCTTCACGTTTGAGAATATCCGGCCCTCCTACGGCAAAGATTTGGTTTCTTGCCCCTTCAAGGGAAACAGAATCAACTGCAATCTGGGCTAAGTCATCGGTACTGACAATTGATGTGCGGTTTTTGGGATCGCCATTGAGCAGGTAAAGTCCCGTCTGCCGGAATTGTTCTGCTAACGGTAATAAGTTTGATGCCAACCCCGATGGACGCAGAATCGTATAGTTCAATCCGCTAGCTTGCAGGTATTTTTCCACCGCCTGCTTTGCCTTGAAGGTGGGAGCATCTTCGTAACCGCGAGCTGCACCCAGCACAGAAATGAAAACGAAGTGCTGAACACCATTCTCCTTGGCTTGGTCAATCAATTCTATATTGGCTCGATAATCTAGCGCCTGGGCATCGCCGTCAGAACCATGGGCGCTGATGATGTACTGTACTCCTCGACAAGCTTTTTGAATATCTTTGTCTTGCCGCAAATCGCCGATAAAAATTTCGGCACCTCTGGTTTCTAAATCACCATAGCGAGAGGTGAGGCGAACAAACGTCCGCACAGGCATAGATTGTTCTCGAAGAATTCGCACAACGCGGCGTCCAATCGATCCGGTGGCTCCAGTAACTAAAAACATAATTTCAATGTGTTGATTGCTCTCTACTAGAAAGGATGGAATATCAGCAAACGGTTCAGTTCCGTTGCTCCACCCTTAATTTAAGGCGATCGCTTCTCTTTCGCCAGAACCCGATCAAAAAGCGATCGCGCATCTAGGGGTTAAATAGTATAGTTCGGGTGTAATTTCAGGGCAGTCTGACAAGTCAATATCTTCCCACGGTAACAACAATGAACCTGATCACCTTTTTGTTGCGCTCCTCCTGGATTACAGTGGCGATCGCAATAGTCACCGGAGGACTCAGCGGTGCTGGCAGTGCGATGTTGATTGCCTCGATTAATGCTGCCATTAGCAATCCCAATCAAGCAACCAATCAACTACTAGCTAGCTTTGTTGGACTCGCGATTCTTACACTGATTTCCGGTATCGGTTCGCAAATTTTGCTGGCTCGGCTATCTCAGCAGGCGATTTACAAAATGCGGCTTCAACTTAGCCACCGGATTCTTGCCTGCCCGCTACGAAGTTTGGAGGAATTGGGAGCAAATCGCCTCCTAGCAACGCTGACGGACGATATTCAAGCAATTTCTAATACGGTGCTGAATATCCCGTTTATATGTGTCAATGGAGCGCTAGTCATTGGCTGTTTGGGCTATCTGGCATGGCTGTCGTGGGGTGTGTTTTTGACAACGCTGGTGGTGATTGGGATTGCGATCGTCATCATCCAACTGATGCTCAATCATGTTTATACACTGCTGCGATTGGCTCGCGATCAGCAAGACTTGCTGCTTAAGCACTTCCGCTCTATTACGGATGGGATTAAAGAGTTAAAGCTGCATACCTCTCGTCGTGCTGCCTTCCTGGATGAAGACTTTCAGGCGACCGCTGCTGCCTTTCGGGACTACGAAATTCGGGCAGAAAGCATTGCCGCCGTGACGCTAAATTTCAGTAGTCTGCTGTTTTTTGGCATTCTAGGAGTACTGGTATTTGGTCTGCCGCAATTTACTAGCGTTACAACTCCAGTTTTATCAGCCTATGCGTTGACCATCACCTATCTGGCAAGACCGATTGAAAGCATCATAGGGGTTCTGCCCGGTTTGAGTCGGGGCGGCGTGGCGCTCAAGAAGATTGAGGAGTTAGGACTGTCTCTCGCGACTCACGCTGAGTCATCGAATGCAACGGCTTTATCTCCACAGTCGTTCCAACATCAGATTGAGCTGATTGATGTCACCCACACTTATCATACGGAGCAGGAGGGACAGTTTACGCTTGGCCCTATTAATTTGTCATTTCAGCCCGGCGAATTGGTTTTTATTGTAGGGGGGAACGGGAGTGGTAAGTCTACGCTAGCAAAGCTAATTGTGGGGCTGTATGCGCCGGATTCGGGAGAGATTGGTTGGGATGGTCGAAGATTGACAGAGCGCGATCGCGACTCCTATCGTCAGCTTTTTTCTGCTGTGTTTTCAGACTTTTACCTATTTGAACGACTCCTCGGCATCCAGCTCAAAAATTTGGATGACCAAGCACAACAGTATCTGCAACGACTTCAACTTGAGCACAAAGTCCGTGTTAATGAAGGAATGCTCTCAACGATGGAGTTATCGCAAGGTCAACGCAAACGATTAGCGTTGCTCACCGCTTATTTAGAAGATCGCCCGATTTATCTATTTGATGAGTGGGCGTCCGATCAAGACCCCTTGTTTCGAGAAATCTTTTACAAGCAGATTTTGCTTGAGCTGAAACAGCGGGGCAAAACGGTGTTGGCGATTAGTCATGACGACCGCTACTTTCATCTTGCCGATCGGCTGATTAAGCTTGAGTATGGTCAACGTGTCGCTTGATGTACTACGCAGAAAAGAACGTCTCATAGGGGAAGCGATCGCCTGTAGCTCCGTGTCCGAGGCGATCGCACTTACAACAGGCTAGACTAAACTTGACCAGTTTTGACTAGAGGATATTACCTTGCAAATTACCATTGACTTACCAGACGAAATTGCGAGCACAATCAAGGCAAAGTGGGATAACTTCCCTCGAAAAGTATTGGAGTCTTTAGCAATAGAAGCTTACAGACAGGGAGTAATCACTTCTGCTGAGGTGGGGAGAATGCTAAACATATCTTCTCGCTACGAGGTCGATAGTTTTCTCAAGCAAGCACAAGCCTATTTGCACTATAACGAAGCTGATTTTGAGCAGGATTTGCTAACAATGCAAAAAATAGAGGCTCAAAGAAAAGCAGAAATGTAATGGCAATTGTCTCAGATACTTCACCTCTATGCTATCTGGTGCTAATTGATTTGATTGATTTGTTACCAGAGCTATATGGCAAGGTGATTATTCCTCAGGCTGTACTCAATGAATTATCTGTACCTCAATCACCTGAACGGGTTCAATCTTGGATAGGTAAAGAATTTCCTGATTGGCTTGAAGTTCAACCAATAGAAGATTTACCGGACGTAGAGCTAGGTCAACTGGATTTAGGAGAGCAAGAAGCAATCATTCTAGCTGAGCACATTAGAGCGGATTTTATTGTCTTAGATGATAGGCAAGCAAGACAGATAGCTTTGCAGCGTGGTTTAAACATTATTGGCTTACTTGGTATTTTGGGTGTTGCCACACAGCGAAATTTGATTAATTTCTCTGTTGCTATTGAGCGTTTACAACAGACTACTTTTCGCGCTTCACCTGTTCTAATTAAATCTTTGCTAGAGCGATATCAGGCTACTGAGTAGAAAACCAAGTCGGGATGAGCCTTAGCCAAAAACATTGCTAACAGTAGAGTTAATGTCACTTTTCCAGAACCCGCCCGACTCGATTGAGTTCACTTAAATCCACTCGACAATCACCGGGGTGTGATCGCTGGGTTTGGGTAGCTTCCTAGGGGCAATATCAATTCTGCAACTGGAGGCTTGCTCGTAAAGTTTGGGGGTGAGGTAGTGATGGTCAATTCGCCAACCCATGTTGCGGCTAAAGGCATTGGTGCGGTAGTCCCACCAGCTATAGTGTCCAGTTTCGGTGGTGAATTTGCGGAAGGCGTCAGCTAACCCGATCTCTAAGACGGATTGTAGGGCTTGGCGTTCAACGGGAGACGCCATGATGTGCTTCTCTTTACCTTTGGGATTATGAATATCCCGGTCTTCTAAAGCAATGTTGAAGTCTCCGCAAATGCACAACTCGTAGGGCTGCTTATCTAGTAAGGTTTGCAAGTATTCCCGCAAGACTTTGAGCCAGAGGAGTTTGTAGTCATATTTTTCGCTACCAACTGCCGAGCCATTGGGAACGTAGAGGTTAACGATGCGAACATCTCCGACGATGCCAGTAATTACCCGTTTTTGTTCGTCTAACTCGCCAACAGTCTCGGCATCAAGGAGGGGGGAAAAGCCTGTACTGACTTGTTCCAGGGGAGTGCGGCTGAAGATGGCGACACCGTTGTAGGATTTTTGCCCAGATATATAGAGGTGATAGCCTAATTCTTCAAAAGGCGATCGCGGAAACTGGACCTCCATCACTTTCGTTTCTTGCAAGCACAAAACGTCCACAGGATTATTTTGCAACCACTCCACCACTTGATCCTGGCGAGTCCGAATTGAATTGACATTCCACGTAGCGACTTTCATCTTCAAGGGTAAGTAGGCAACAGAAAGTATTCTAGCCCCTAGCCTCTACCCTATCGGCTGGTTACATCTTGCAACTCAAATCTCCAGCTTTTCGTGTAAAGCGGAGATTTTCACCGTAATCTACCGGACAGTCAATCACAGCCGGGACATCTTGTGCCAGGGCGGTTTTGAGCGTGGGAATCAAGTCTGCTGCCGATTCGATGCGATAGCCTTTCAACCCCATGCTTTCGGCAAGTTTCACAAAATCTGGATTGCTGAAATGGACAAAGGCGGACTCTCCAAACTGATTTTGTTGCTTCCACTCAATCAATCCATAGCCGCCATCATTGAAAATCAAAGTCACAAACGGCGTACCGACGCGCAATGCTGTTTCTAATTCCTGACAGTTCATCATAAAGCCGCCATCTCCCGTCACGGCTACCACCTTGCGATGGGGATGAACCAGCTTGGCAGCGATCGCTCCTGGTAGAGCAATTCCCATTGCCGCAAATCCATTAGAAATAATACAGGTACGGGGGCGATCGCCATGATAGTGTCGTGCCATCCACATTTTGTGCGCCCCAACATCACAGATAGCAATATCCTCCGGTTCCAGCACTTGCCGCAAATCGTAGATTAATTTTTGGGGCTTAATGGGAAAACCGTCATCGTTGGCGTATTCTTCATAATCTGCTCGGATATCTGACCGTAAGTCCTCAATATCAGAGACAGTCTTTCCTTCACGGTTGGCTCGCTGCAAGATTTCCGTCAGGGAATCAGAAATATCGCCCACGACTTCCACCGTCGGAATATAGCTGCTGTCAATCTCTGCGGGAGTCGCCCCAATGTGAATAATCGGAACTTCCCCAGTAGGATTCCATTTCTTCGGAGAATACTCAATTAAGTCGTACCCGATCGCAATCACTAAGTCAGCCCGATCAAAGGCGCAACTCACATAATCTCGCTGCTGGAGTCCCACCGTCCACAGAGCTAAAGGATGGGTATAAGGCATCACCCCTTTACCCATGAAGGTATTTGCCACAGGAATACTCAAGCGGGAAGCAAACTCTGTGAGCGCTTCACTAGCATCGGCACGAATTGCCCCGTTTCCGACTAAAATCAACGGATATTTGGCGGCAGAAATCGCTTTAGCGGCGTTATTGAGAGTCCGCAAAGATGAATAGGTTTTTTCTTGACTGTCCCTATTTAAGGGTTTGCCAGTCACAGACATCGCTGCAATATTTTCTGGCAAATCAATATGCACTGCCCCTGGTTTTTCACTTTGGGCAATTTTGAATGCCTTACGGACAATTTCTGGGGTATTACTAGGACGAACGATTTGAGTACTCCATTTCGTCACCGGATCAAACATTGCCACCAAGTCCAGATATTGATGGGATTCAATGTGCATCCGGTCTGTTCCTACCTGACCTGTAATTGCCACCAAGGGTGCGCCATCAAGATTGGCATCGGCAACGCCAGTCATCAAGTTAGTTGCCCCTGGCCCTAAAGTAGATAAGCACACTCCCGCTTTCCCAGTCAGTCGTCCGTATACATCTGCCATGAACGCTGCTCCTTGTTCATGGCGGGTAGTAATAAATTGAATTGAAGAATTCTTAAGGGCTTGGAGTACGTGCAAGTTTTCTTCGCCTGGTAGCCCAAATATATATTCAACGCCTTCATTTTCTAGACAACGTACTAGTAGCTCGGCGGTATTCATTGCGTCCATTCTTAGCTTCCCCTATAAAATCGCTTTTGGAGCAAAGCAACAGAGCGGTTTGCCCTGAAGTGTTGGTGTGTTACTTAACCCAGACAGTTTTGATATTGACGAATTCGTGAATACCTTGGCTGCCCAACTCGCGCCCGTAACCAGAACGCTTGATGCCGCCAAAGGGAAGACGGGGATCGGATTTAACTAAGCCATTGATAAAGACTGCACCCGCTTCCAATTCCTCAATTAAGCGATCGCGTTCTGCTTCATCCCCTGTCCAAGCACTGGCTCCTAAGCCAAACGGTGTCGCATTTGCTAACTTTATTGCAGCGTCAATATCTGGCACCCGGAAGAGTAACGCCACAGGGCCAAAAAATTCTTCCTCATCGGCAGGGGTTCCTGGGGGGAAGTCTTTCAAAATTGTCGGAGGATAGAAGTTTCCCGATCGGTCTGATAAGGGTTTGCCTCCCGTGAGAACTTTCGCTCCTTTTTCCAGACAGGCTTGTACCTGCTCGTCTAAATCTGCCAAAATCCCCGGCGTTGCCAAGGGGCCAACATCCGTATTTTCATCCATGGGATCGCCGATTTTCAGCGCCTGGAATTTCTGCACTAACTGTTCTTCAAAACGATCCGCCACACTTTGGGCGACAATAAAGCGTTTGGCAGCGATGCAGGATTGACCGTTGTTGAGCATCCGCGCGGTCACGGCAGTATTGACGGCAGCCTCTAAATCGGCACTTTCTAAAACAATAAAGGGATCGCTCCCGCCTAGTTCTAAAACGGTTTTCTTAATTTGCTTCCCGGCGGCTGCCGAAAGGCTAGCCCCTGCCAGTTCGCTACCTGTGAGAGTGGCGGCTTTGACGCGGGAATCGTTAATAACTGCTTCTACCTGCTCGGAACCAATCAGTAGGCTTTGGAACGCACCTGGGGGAAAACCAGCTTCGTTAAAGATGCTTTCAATTGCCACGGCGCATTGGGGCACGTTGGAGGAGTGCTTGAGTAAGCCCACGTTCCCTGCCATTAAGGCGGGGGCTGCAAACCGGAACACTTGCCAGAAGGGGAAGTTCCAGGGCATGACGGCAAGAACAGGGCCCAGGGGCTGATAGCGCACAAAGCTGCGGCTTGCATCGGTGGAGGCGGGAGCATCTGCCAGAAAGGATTCGGCTTTGTCGGCGTAGTAGCGACACCCTACTGCACATTTTTCTGCTTCTGCGATCGCGCTTTTGAGGGTTTTCCCCATTTCTATAGTCATAATCTCGCCAAATTTAGCGCGATCGCGTTCTAAAATCTCGGCGGCTTTATTGAGCCACTCAGCCCGTTGGGCAAATGTCGTTTTTCTATATTCCTCAAAGGTCTTGTGCGCCAGCTCTAGTTTTTCTTCTATCTGTTCGCTGGTTAGCGGCTCGAAAGTTTTTAGGGTTTTACCTGTTGCCGGGTTAGTTGTAGCGATACCCATTTTTTCGCTCTCCCTTCCCAAGTGATTGGGATAGCCTTTCCCCCCCCAGTCTACTGCGAAGCCAAATTTCCCCACCTGATATGTTGCAGAAGAAATACGTTCTCTGTTGAATTGCGATCGCCAACTGGTAAGACATTGCCAACTTTCTTAAATTTTTCTAAATTCAGTTAGTTAAACTCTCAGATTTTCTTTATAAATATTTTAGATTCCTGAACCTGCGTTAAAATAAAACTGTTGCTAATTTTGTCTCCTAGCTTGGATAGCCTTTTCCTTGAAAAAAGCAAAGGCTTGACAACCTGAGGTCAGACAAGAACTAGCACATAGCAAGCGCCTAGTCGCCGCTTAGGGGAGTGCCCTGTCCACTCTTCTTGTGAGGATAATTTGTAAAATCCACGACTTCCTCTAAAGAGAGCATGGGTTACTTAGAAGATTCTTTTTACGACCTTCGACAGTCTATTGTTGGCAGTGGGATTCAACTCTCCCAGAGTAGTCGGCCACTTGTTTTGGCAGTCGATGATGATGAAGATAACTTGTTGTTGATGGCTTATGCTTTAGAGCAACCAAACTGTACACTGCTTGCAGCTAAAGATGGTAAAAGCGCTCTTTCCCTGGCACAAACCTATCAACCTAACTTGATATTGCTCGATATTCTTTTGCCGGATTTGAGCGGGATCGAAGTCGTTTCTCAATTGCGACAAGACCCCAGAACTGCAAAAATTCCAGTGATTGCAGTGACGGCATTCGCAAAACCAGAAGACCGAGAGCGTCTGATCGTTGCGGGCTGTAATGACTATATCTGTAAGCCTTATCTCTTGGAAGATCTAGAAGCCTTAATCCAGCCTTATCTGAGTTCAGCATTGATTATCTCTTGACTTTTGAAATAGTCTCAGGATTGCTAACCTCTGGGGTTCCTCCCAAAATTACGATCATGCCGGAGCGACCCGTTATCAACGCCGCATTAATTAACAAGTCCAGAACTGGCACCCCTAGTACTGTTTCTATCAATGCCTTAAGTTGTGGCTCTATCGCTTTTTCCAAATCCGACCGCACTTGTTCCGCTAATGCCACTTGACCATTGCTTGCTAGAAGTTGCTCTGGTGCCGTAATTGCGCCCTCAAGAACTACTGCTAGCTTCTCATCAAAAAGCTGACAGGTGACCTTACTCGGTTGATGCCCCAACTGGTCACGGTAAAGCGATTGGAGACGCTGTGAGAGAAGGCGTTCTAACTGACCACGCGTCAACTTTCTTTTTTGCTGCTCCATAGTTGGGAAAGTATATAAATAAAAGTATCTTAAGGTATATTTGAATAAATATTTAGTAATTTATTAATCTCTACTGCTGCCACAGGTTAAGGAAGGTCAAGGGTTATAAGAATTTTTGTTAAGTCATTGTAAGGGATAAATCAGGAGGGATAGGTCTAAATAAACTCCCCGTAGGCTTTTTTTCACTATTTACTCGCTATGTAACTCAAAAAAGCCTCAATTTGGCAATATTTCACCACTTATGTCTAAATATCTGGTCTTTTTGGCTATTTATGATTATGATAAAGTCCAACCCTATACAGATGTTCTTCATCAAAATCTCATAAAGATCATCTGTTGATCAACTTGATCCTACGTGAGCCAGTCTGTGTCAAGCGCCTGCTAGCCGCTTGGGGAGTGCTCTGTCCACTCTGTTATGGAAGATTGCCTCAGGAACTAAATAATTTCCTTGGAGCTAATAGTGGATAAAGAACCTTCGCACCTGCCCAACAAGCAGTCTGCGGATTATAGACCGTTGGTTTTGGCAGTAGATGACAATGAAGACAATTTAGCGCTGATTGCGGTTGTACTGGAGTTATTTGGTTGTGCTTTCCTCACAGCTATGAATGCTCAAACGGCTCTCGATTTGGCTGCAAATAATGAGCTGAACTTGATTTTGATGGATATGATGCTCCCCGACATGAGCGGAATGGAGGTTGTTAGCCATCTCAAAGCTAATCCGCAAACGGCAGAAGTCCCTGTTATTGCAATCACAGCCTTAGCAAGAGCAGAAGATAAAGAGCAAATGATTGCTGCTGGTTGTGTAGACTACATCAGCAAGCCTTACGTTATTGAGGAGCTAGAAGAGCTTTTGGCAAAGTATCTACATTGAAGTCAGAGTGCTGAGTCCTAAGTCCTGAGTCCTGAGTCCTGAGTCCTGAGCGGGAAGAAAGTATAAAGGGTGAAGTATGAAGGATGAAATAGACGATTGGAGTAATGGCTAATCGTCATCAATTTTTCTCTCCCCTGCTCCCCTGCTCCCTCGCTCCCCTGCACCCCTGCACCCCTGCACCCCTGCTCCCCCGCTCCTCATCTCCCCTACTCCTCATCCCCTGCCCTCATAGTGGGATAGATTAAAATTTTGTAGGTGTCAGGACGCGGAGCGATCGCTTGTTCAACTGCCTCAGCTAAATGTTTAAGGGAATAGCGATCGCTAATTAAAGCATTGACATCAATCCGCTGATTGAAGACAATATCCGCCGCTAGAGACTGGAGGCGGTAAGAGGAACTGTAGCTACCCATCAAATCAATTTCCCGGCGGTACAGGATGTTGGGGTTGAGCGGAATTTCCACCTCATCGGGAAATTCAGCAAAGAAGAGAATTTTGCCGCCTTTGCGCGTGCAGTCTAGTGCTTGAAAAAATGCCTTCTGACTCGGAACGGCTAAGAGAGTTGTATCAACTCCCATCCCATTCGTTAACGCCTGAATCTTGGCAGGTAAATCCGAGTCTCGTGCATCAAATGCGGCTTCTGCACCGACGCTCAATGCTTTTTCTAGGCGGGAAGGAAGTAAATCAGTAGCGATCGCTCTCGCCCCAAAATACCTCACCAGCATAATAAACATCAGCCCAATTGGGCCTGCCCCAGTAATTAAAATCGTCTCCCCCGGCGCAACAGCGGCTTTCTTCACTGCCTTCAAGCAGCAGCTTGTCGGTTCCACAAAACTTGCTTGCTCAAAACTAACGCTCTCAGGGATGGGAATTAACCCCCCATTTTGTACAATATGCCCTGGCACCTTCACATACTCGGCAAAGCCGCCACCACTAGGCGTAAACCCTGCGGTTGTCGTGATGTTCTTGTAAACCTCACACATTGAGAAGTTGTCATTGAGGCAGTAGGTACAACGCATACAGGGGACGTGATGCATCACCACCACCCGTTGCCCAACCTCCCATCCCTGAACCGCCTCTCCCGCTGCCGCAATTACCCCTGCTGTCTCATGCCCAAAAATGCGCGGTGCTTCGTAGAGGGGATAGCGAATCTTTTTAATATCTGATTGGCACAAGCCGACAACTTGCACCTGCACCAGCACCTCATCCGGTTGCAGTTCCGGGACTGGTAGCTCTTCGTAACTAAGCTGATTAACGCCTCGAAATACTTGTGCTTTCATGCTGATTGCCCAACGCTCGACGTAACTAGGTTTAGCACCTTTGGGCAGCGTCAGCCATCAGCTTTGATGATTACCTTCTATTCTGCGTCGCCTATTGCCTGTCTAGTCAGAGTATCTTCAGGCTTGCTTCTAGTAGAGGAGGACTAAAGTCCTCCTTAAGTCCAGACTTTCAGTCTCTACCAAACCTCTGTACTTTCAGTGGAGAGTGGTTTAGTAGTTTAATTGCTAACCTCCCTTAATGGAGTCAGTTAGGGTATTAACCACAGATCCATCAGGTAATAAAATCATTTCCTGATCATCAAGCTTAAAGCGCCGTGCAACCGCTAATCTGCTTCTTAACTCAAAAGACGGCTTCCAAAAGTATCCAGGAATAATCTCAAACCTTCTTCCTGGAAAAACTTCTTCTAACCGCTCCTGTACTTCCTGATCACTAAATATTTGAAGAACATCAGGAAGACTAGAGACTTCAATTAGAGTATTTGTCTCGTATTCAATTGCAGCGTAGATAAAGTCTTGAAATTCTCTTGTTTTAGTAGCATCAAGTGGAACAATTGTGTAATTAGAAGCACCATCTAATCCCTCAACATGAACAGGGACAAGTATTGGTGCTCCACCCCCCTCAATTGTAATTTGTTCCACGTTTTCAAAACCTTGAAGTCGCAGGTTTTCAATAGCAATTTCCTCTGAGCTAGCTCCATCTGGAAAACCACCACCTGGAATCATAATTTCATTCGCATTAGTAACTAAAAGCTCTTGACTAGTAGGCTTAGTTAATACAACATACTGATCCTTCCATCGACTACCTACCATGTTAGGTAAAAACTTGGTTTTTTGAAACTCCGTGACACTTATATAACTAAAATCTGGAGATGTTTTCCAAGGATCGCGAATGAAAAGACCTACGACATCTTGCTTTCCGCTTGGTTCTCTATTAAAGCGAATGCCGTCAATAACAACCCAGTGTTTCCCTCCATCAACAAGAGCAATACATGGAATTTTCAGAAAATCAATTGTATAACTAATTATATCTAATGCTTTTTGAAAGTTGGTTGATGGAGTTGCAATATCATCTACATCTCTATTGAGCATATCAGGTAAAACGTTACTAATATACTTACCTAATCCCTCCGGATCTGAGTACCATTTGCCTGCCTCTACATTAAGTCTTTGAATTTCCTCAAAAGCAACTTGTTGTGGAGAGGAAATAGAAAAGCTAGGGAGGGATAAAAACATTTGAGCACAGGCAGGACCACAATAGTATGATCTTTGTTGAATAAACCTTGAGACTGATAACCGAGTATCCTTAAACATATTCTTCTTAGAAAGAGTCACTCAAAGTAAATATTCTAGCTGCTCGCCAAATAGCTGTTTATTGCTCCGGCGTAGTAGCTATTATCCTTCCTAATGTATCTACGCAAAACTGAACTTGATACTTAATTGATTCACATGGAGGCTTAGTTGTCTCCATAAACATACGTGGATGGGAACATCCTCCCATACATAAAGGCAGTACCTTACAGCCTCTGCAGGATGGGTATGCTAATGGAGAAAACTCATCCCAATCCCTAGATACTTTTGAGCTTATTGCAGCTTCTGCGAGATCGTGAACGTTTCCTATTGATTCAGCAGGTGAACCAGCACTATGCCAGCATCGACTCACGTATCCCTCTGGGTCGATAACAAACATACTGCCAAGAGTTGCTGAACAAAAATGTGATTTGGGTACTAATTTCTGCACAACTCTTTGTAATGCTTCAGGGTGATTCAGGAAGAAATTATGTTCAAAGCGGGCATAATCTGAGCGGCTAAGGGTAGCACAAGCTGGAACTTCTGAGCTTGTAGAACTACATGAGTTACAACCAGTGGCTCCACAGGTATTCTCTGTCTGTTTTGGTGAATCAATGCCTACTTGAAACTCATTTTGATGATTATGAATCCGTGCAATGTAGTAATTATCTTTAAAGCCGTTTTGGCTTAAAACTTCAACAATTTTGGAAACATCATTAGAGTTTTCAGTAGAGACGTTAACTCGGATTCTAATATCTAAATATTTTCGAGCTTCAATTAAATTTTTGAGAATTAAAGAGGGATGACCTGCCACATCAAGTACGCCTCGTTTTTTGCTATTTTTAAAAATTAACGCATCAAAAGAAACTTGCGCTTGCTTTACTCCAGCATTTGCGAGTTCTTTAGCTGTCTTTGGAGTAAGGAGAATCGCGTTTGTTACAATATCTATATAGATTTCTAGCCCACGCTCATCAGCCATAGATTTAATTTGATGGGACATATCAAGCACAGTTTTCTTTGCAATTAAAGGTTCACCTCCAAACCAAGTACAGGTAATTTTTTTATACGCTGCCATAGCTGATCGAATGAAAATAAGAGTAGATTGTTGAGTTTCCAAAGACATACTCTTACCGTCTTCATGGCCTCCTTGAAAACAGTAGTCACAGGAGAAGTTACATAGCATTGTTGGTAGTATTGTGAAATTTAAAGTCTCTTTCTTGTCCTTGACTTTGTTGAATTTAGACAATATCTGTTCAACTTCATTTCCGTTATGCAAGAAACCCATATTCGTGAGTTCACAAAGATTAGTCTCACCAATATCAGATGCTGTAATAGCTTTATCTTTATCTTCTTGCAGAATCCTTCCTGTTTCTTCTGAAAGAAGAGCAAGAACTCCAGTTCGAGCGTTATAACCTACTAGACCTTCTTCACGTTTAACAAAGTAGTTATAGTTTGATTTTTGAAAAAGATTAGAATTCATATTTTTCTCATAAGTAGTTTTTAGCATAGAAAGTAAGTCTCTCCTTACTACAACAGCAAACAATATTTACTAGAGAACCTTGTTAAGCTACTTTCTAGATAAGCCTATACTTGGTTCTAACAGCAAAGATTAATTAGTATGGAGAGACTAACTCTAAACAAGTAGGTTCTTGAAAACCACTTCTTCTAATTAAATTGAATGATACAAGAATTGCCACCGCCTCCAAGAGGGGATTCTGCAATAACCTCAATCCTTGTAATTTTTGTGCCATCAGGAAGGGGTTCTTCAAGCTTCGCTACTAGTACTGCATCTTCCCCAAGCGTGACAAGTTTTACTACATCACTAATGTTCTGAGAACTAGAGGATGAACCTTGTGGTGTTTCCGAAGTCATATTGTTACCTATGGCTCTGTTAAATTTATATTGCAATAGCGATTTTACTTACCTTAGGAGATAATTATGCGTATTATTACCTTTTGAATAAAAAAAGTAATATTTGTTTAGGGTTATTAATCAATTGAAATACTTCGATACTGCGGCTAGTAATGCGAAATGTAGGTTAAATTATTCATTCTCGTAAAATCCTGCTTCCTCGCTCAACTGTATTAACTCATCCAGTAGTTGACTACGCTTAGTATCCCGTTGCTGCTTGTATTCCATCACATCCTGAAAACGAACACGACGATGCGTGCCCACTTTGGTGTAGGGGATTTCTCCTTGCTTTAACAACTTAATCAAATAAGGTCGCGAGACATTCAGCAAGTCAGCCGCCTCCTGTGTCGTCATTTCCTGTTCATCAGGAACTATAGATATAGCCTGACCTAATGCCATAGCATGTACGACTTGACGCAGCACTTGATATATCGGTTCAGGAATACGAATGGCTTCTCCGTTAGCTGCTACTAGTTGTGCCTGCGGTTGTTCAAGTAGACGCTCCAGTTGCTTAATAGAGTGCGCTTCTTGTTTTTGAGCAATGACTGACTCTACAGGCATATTTTTCCTAAGTATTGTGGTTTTCATAAATGTATATGTTGCTTAGAGGAGTCTTTTGCGTAGTGTAGCTATGTGTTGATGTGGCTATATGTCTACAATAATAGACTACATGCCATTAAACGCAATATCCGAAACAAGGACAAAATACATCATCTTTACCTTATGTAGAGCCAGTTAAAAGTTTGTTCGTTGACTAATGTTTGATTCGCGACAACGGGCAAATAAGCTCAACTGTAGGACAAGCTTGTTAGATGCCCGTATGATGTCCTCAATCGCGTCAGGTTGAGTTGAGGCATGGTTCATCAAACACTTACAGCCGATGTTTTAGTTGTTGGGGGTGGCACAGGGGGAACGGCGGCAGCGATTCAAGCCGCGCGTCGAGGAGTTCAGACGGTTTTAGTGAGTGAGTTTTCTTGGTTGGGGGGAATGCTCACCTCGGCGGGGGTTTGCGCTCCCGATGGCAATGAACTCGCCGCCTTTCAGACGGGGTTGTGGGGAGCATTTTTGCAGGAGTTACGGTCTCGGCAACCGGAAGGCTTAAATCATAGCTGGGTCAGCATGTTTACCTATGACCCTCGCGTTGCGGCTCAACTCTTTACAGACTGGGTGCAAGCCCTACCTAATCTCAAATGGATTGCCAAACGAGTGCCAATAGAGGTTTTCAAAGCAGGGAACCGGATTACAGGGGTGCGCTTTAGCGACTTCACCGTCAATGCTCAGATTACTCTGGATGCAACAGAATTGGGAGATTTACTAGCCCTGGCAGAAGTCCCCTATCGTTGGGGCTGGGAGTTGCAATCGGAGTTTGGAGAACCTAGCGCCCCCGTGGCTCACAACGAGCTGACAAGGCAATATCCCGTGCAAGCCCCTACTTGGGTGGCGATGATGCAGGATTTTGGCGAGGGCGGCGAAGCACCAGAAATTCCTACTCCCCCCCAAGAGAACCCCAACCAGTTTATAGGGGCTTGGGAAAACTACATCGGGGACGGGGAGCGATTTGTTAATTATGGACGCTTGCCAGGGGGTTTATTGATGATCAACTGGCCGATTAAGGGCAATGATTATGGTGAAGATTTAGGGCGCTTAGTTGTGTCTGAGGCATCGCGCCAGGAGTTTCTCCAAGAAGCTCTTTGGCACACTCAAAGCTTTGTCCGTTTCATTCAAACTCATTTCGGTCGTCGCTACGGTTTAGCAGAAAACATCTTTCCTTCACCTTTGAGTCCGAACTCCCCAGGAGGAGGTGCTTATGCTCTACATCCTTACTACCGGGAAAGCCGACGCCTGCGCGGACTAACGACCCTCCGAGAACAGGATATTTTGCCAATGGCTGGAGGAAAAGTCGCCGCTTTGCCTCGGGATGCAGGGGGACAAGTTACAGCAGTAGCCCTCGGCAACTATGCTAATGACCATCACTATCCAGGTGTCGATTTCCTGCTAGCCCCAAAGTCAATTCGCTGGGGAGGACGCTGGACGGGAACACCATTTACTATTCCCTATGGGTGTTTGGTGCCAGAGTCAACTGAGGGACTTTTGGCATGCGATAAGAATATTTCTGTCTCTCATATTGCTAATGGTTCCACGCGGTTACAACCGGTGGTGATGAATATTGGTCAAGCAGCGGGAATGGCAGCAGCCCTGTGCGTTCAACTCGGCTGTCAACCCCAAGATTTACCCGTAGGACGCCTGCAGGAGTCGTTGCTAAAAGACAAAGTTGCCCCCAGTATTGCTCCTTTGTTCAACCTACCCTCCCAGCACCCAGACTGGCTGCACTGGCAACGTTACTACCTAGATAATCCAGACGCCTATCCTAGCAGTGGCAACTGCCCTGCGGCTTTTGTCTTTTCAAGCTTAAAACAGCCGCTGGCTGATGAGTTTAGCGGCGTTTTTCATTACCATGACACCCAAACCTACACCATTACCCTTTCTAAACCCACTTCCCACGCGGGTCAAATCTGGAAGCTCATTACTCTGCAACCTGAGGTAGACCAACAGCTACTGACTTACACGGAGGGGCAATCTCTTATTCTCTGGGGATATCTGAACAAACCGGGGGGTTGGTTAGTGGTGGAAAAGGTTATTTGTCATGTAGTAGAAACCGGGAATTAGCTATTAACAATTACTCATGAACAAACTTAAATTAACCTTCTGACAAAGTTTATCCTGACGCCATAGTAGGAACTCCGTATCAGGGAGTTAGAAGCCCTGACACGGAAATCTGCTATGCGTACTTACACTTCTATCTTCTTGTTGAGCATACTATCAATTTCGCTTTCTGTTGATGCTAAATTGATAAATTTTCGCTCAACTGGACGACAAACATCGACAATTGTTCCTCAGTTACTAAGCAAAATCATCGTACCCAGCAATCCTCAACCTTCTCCTCATCGGGGAAGCGATCGCCGAGAATTTCGTCAATCACAAGCAACTTCTGTAAGTAATCTGATTTGCCATCGTGGTAGTGGACGCCGGGAGTTCTGTGTCTCCTAAATCATTTTGCTTCCTAAATGTGAAGTTTGTTAAACATTTCAATTTCCTCTGTTTTTAACGGTAACAGGGGAAATTTTATGGTTTTCGATTTACCTTTTTTTTTCTATAATTAGAGAGAATTATTTAGTTCTTGCTTTAGGGTGCTACTCGTTGAGCGTGTGTGCTGCTTTGTGATTAAACTCACGGCTCAGGTAAAACAGTGAGTCTTTCATTAAGTAACAAAATTTCTGTACCATGCGATTTAACCGCCCCTAACATGAGCAACAATCTCGATCTGATCAAGCGCCTCAGTCCTAGTTCGATGGATCAGATCATGTTATATCTGGCTTTCAGTGCCATGCGTACTGGAGGACATCGACACGGAGCCTTTCTAGATGCAGCGGCAACAGCAGCAAAGTGTGCCATTTACATAACTTATCTAGAACAAGGTCAAAACACCCGCATGACCGGGCATTTGCATCATATTGAGCCTAAGCGGGTGAAAGTAATTGTCGAAGAAGTCCGGCAAGCATTGACAGAAGGAAAATTGCTCAAGATGCTGGGTTCTCAAGAACCTCGTTACTTGATTCAGTTCCCCTACGTGTGGCTGGAAAAATATCCCTGGCAACCGGGGCGATCGCGTATTGCCAGTATTAGCCTCACCTCCGAGGAAAAGCGCCAGATAGAAAAAAAACTGCCAGAGAATTTACCCGATGTCCAACTGGTAAATTCATTTCAGTTCATAGAGTTGATCGAATTTCTTCACGCTCGCTCTCAGGAAGACTTGCCAGAAGAGCGGCGAACGCCCTTGAGTGAGGCATTAGCCGAACACATTAAGCGGCGCTTGCTGTATTCAGGTACGGTAACGCGTATCGATCATCCTTGGGGCTTGCCATTCTACGCCCTTACCCGCGCCTCTTACTCTCCCGCCGCTGATGAAGAACGCACCTACATCATGATCGAGGATACCGCTCGGTACTTCCGACTAATGGGAAACTGGGCAGATCGACAGCCAAAAGTGATGCGGGTATTGGAGGAGTTGGATATTCCGTCAGAAAATATTGAGCAAGCCCTACAAGAACTCGATCATCTGATCCGTGATTGGGCAGACAAATATCATTGCTCTAATGGAGAGCCTGTAGTTCTACAAATGGTTTTTGGCCCCCAAGAGGTATAAGTGCGGGGGAGATGGGGCAAACCCATAACCTCCTTTACTTCATTCCAAAACTCCTTTAGAGCTGGGAATCATTCCAGCCCGACGGGGATCGATTTCCACCGCCATGCGGACGGCTCGTGCAAAGGCTTTGAAAGTTGCTTCGATGATGTGATGGGAGTTGATGCCATCTAGTTGACGGATATGCAGCGTCATGCGGCTATGATTGACCACGGCGACAAAGAATTCCCGCACAAGTTGGGTGTCGTAGGTACCAACACGCTGGGTGGGGATGTCTAAGCCGTAACTCAGGTGTGGGCGTCCGGAAAAGTCCAGAGTTACTTGCACGAGGGCTTCATCTAGAGGGGCAAAAAAGTGACCAAAACGGACAATCCCTTTGCGATCGCCTAAAGCTTCCCTGAAAGCTTCACCAAGAGCGATCGCCACATCTTCGTTCGTATGGTGGTCGTCAATTTCTAAATCTCCTTTTGCCCATACATCCAGATCGATCGATCCGTGGGAGGCGATTTGGTGGAGCATGTGATCGAGAAATGGCACACCCGTCGCAGCAGAGCAAGTGCCCGTCCCATCTAGGTTGATGCTCACCTTGACATCAGTTTCCTTAGTGGTGCGGTTAACAGAAGCGCTACGGGCTGATGGCAGGTCGCGATGGGGAAGGGAGCGATCCGTAGAAATCCCGTTAGGGTTATTGCTGGTTTGCATGGCAGACTCGGCTAACTAGGTATGAGAGGAATGAAGTGATTTTTTGATGAATTTGGCAGTAATGGTTCAATAGGAGAGATATTTTGCCAAAACATCTCTACCTTGTATTTTTCCCTTTCTTTACATCCCCATGATTTCGTAACCGGCATCAACGTAGAGAATTTGACCTGTGATCCCGCTTGCCAAGTCACTGCACAAGAATGTAGCCGCGTTGCCGACTTCGGTTTGAGTCACAGTCCGCCGCAGAGGGGCAACTTCTTCTACATGATGAATCATATCGAGGATGCCCCCTACCGCTGAGGAGGCGAGGGTGCGGATTGGCCCGGCGGAGATCGCATTAACGCGAATATTGTTTGGGCCCAATTCTGAGGCGAGGTAACGAACGCTCATTTCCAGTCCGGCTTTGGCAATTCCCATAACGTTATAATTGGGAGTAACTTTCACGCCACCGAGGTAGGTCATGGTGACGATACTGCCACCTTCGGTCATTAAAGGTTTGGCGGCACCTACCAATCGCGTCAGCGAGTACGTGCTGACATCCAATGTCAGGGCAAAGCCTTGCCGCGAAGTTTGACTAAATTCACCAGATAAGTCGTCTTTATTGGCAAAGGCAAGGCAATGAATCAGGATATCGAGCTTGCCCCATTCCTTGGCAACTGTGTCGAACGCCGCCTCGATGTCGGCATCCTCTTGAACATTGCAGGGGACAAAGATACTAGGTTGCAGTGGTTCTACCAGTTCTCTAACTTTCTTCTCGTAGCGACCTCTTTCATCAGGTAGATAGGTAATGCCGAGGTTTGCTCCTGCTTTATGGAGTTGTTGGGCAATCCCCCAGGCAATCGAACGATTGTTAGCAATACCAGTGACAAGTGCGTTTTTTCCAGTCAGATCGAGCATAGTATTTTAATTTTAGAGGTAATTTGGAGGGTGAGGTGAAAGGGGAAATTGCCCTTGTCGCCCGGTGTATTTTAACTCCCAAAGGCTCTGTCTCAATGTGAAGGATTAGACGAAGAGCTGGCGTTTTAAGTCATTATGTATCAATCTGTACAAAAAACTCTTCCAGACTCAGATTAAGTAGTCTTTGATACACTCAGTGTTTTGCAGGGCTGGTCGGTAAGTTTCACTTCTTGACCAGCCATGAATGATAACTAGTCGTGCTTGTCATTGGTGAGGGTTATAAGTATGGTGGTAACGCAAGATAGACCGCTGGCAGCCGTGTTTCGTCAACTGGGTGGGGGATCGTTTCCTCCAGTTGTTGAAACCTTTGAGCGAGGCAAAACCATATTTTTCCCCGGCGATCCAGCAGAACGGGTTTACTTTTTAATGAAAGGAGCGGTGAAGCTTTCCAGGGTTTATGAAGCTGGGGAAGAAATCACTGTGGCACTGCTGAGGGAAAATAGCGTTTTTGGAGTCTTGTCACTGATTACTGGGCATCGCTCCGATCGCTTTTACCATGCAGTGGCATTTACGCCTGTGGAGTTGCTGTCTGCTCCGATCGATCAAGTTGAGCAATCTCTGAAGGATAATCCTGACTTGTCGATGTTACTGTTGCGGGGGCTTTCGTCTCGCATTCTGCAAACGGAGATGATGATTGAAACTCTGGCGCACCGGGATATGGGTTCGCGCTTGGTCAGTTTTCTATTGATTCTCTGCCGGGACTTTGGGATACCGGGTTCGGAAGGAATTACGATCGATCTGAAGCTGTCTCACCAGGCGATCGCGGAAGCGATTGGCTCTACCCGTGTGACTGTAACGCGGTTGCTGGGAGATCTCCGCACCGAAAACATGATCTCCATTCACAAAAAGAAGATTACAGTGCATAATCCTGTTGCTCTCAGCCAACAATTTACCTAAAAATCCCGGCACTAGAAGAGAAATCCGCTCCATTTACGCCCTTCGCCAATTACAGTAAAAGAAGAATTTAGACAATTAAACCCCTTGACAGAGAAAAAGCACATAACGCCCGATTGCCATGAGATAGGCTGTATCTGGGTGAACTAGGCGCATGCGATGACCAGCGGTTACATCCTAATTGCGGCGATTTTGGTGTTGGGGGGCTTACTCGCAACGCTGGGCGATCGTTTGGGCACGCGAGTCGGTAAAGCGCGTCTGAGTTTATTTAATCTCCGTCCCCGCAATACAGCCGTTGTGGTAACGATTGTGACGGGTAGTTTAATTTCTGCTTCGACGTTGGGCATTTTATTTGCTACCAGCAAGTCCCTGCGACAAGGAATCTTTGAACTGGATGAAATTCAGAAAAGACTGAGAATTGCCCGTAGCGACTTGACAACAGTTAATACTCAAAAACAGCAGATTGAACAGGAACTTGCTGAAGCGCGAGCTGAGCAACTTGAGGCGCAACGTCGGCTGAATACCATTAATGAATCCTTAAAGGAGGCTCGTGCTGAACAAGCCCAAACAGCCGCACAACTTCAGAGGACGGAACGCCAACTGACCAATGTTTCTGAGCAACGGGCAGCCTTGAGGTCAGAAATTGAGGCGTTGTTAGAAGAACGGAAAGAACTGATTCGACAGCGGGATCAAGTTAGAGCGGAAATTGCCCAACTAAACGCAGAAAATCAGCAACTCAAAGGGCAAAACGAGCAACTTAAAGGGCAAAATGAGCAACTTAAAGACCTGGTAGCCCAGCGCGACCAAGAAATTGCCAAGCGTAATCAGACGATTACAGAACGCAATCAAGTTATAGCCCAACGGGAAGCTCGTCTGCGGGAACTTGAACAAGAATTTGAAGTGGCGATCGCTCAACGGGAAGCTCGCCTGCAAGAACTTGAAGAATTCCTGCTCCAACAAGAAACTCTACTGGCACAACAAAATAACCAACTTGATACTTTAAACAAACAGCAAACTTATTTACAACAGGAAGTAAAAGTTCTAGAGCAGTATTTTCAAAACTATCAAGTGCTGCGTCAGGGCAATGTGGCGATTGTTCGCGGTCGCGTGTTGGCATCAGGGGTAGTGAGGATTACCGATCCCGCTGCGGCTAGGTCTGCTGTCGATCAACTACTGCGAGAAGCTAATCGGACAACCGCTCAGATTACTCGCACTGGGACGGACACAGGTAATGATCAGATTGTGCAAATTACCCAAGCTCAAGTGGAGCAGCTTGTTGAACAAATTAACGACGGTCGAGACTATGTGGTGCGAATTATTTCCGCCGCCAACTATGTAGAGGGTGAAAGACCGATCCAAGTGTTTGCAGATGCAGCAGTCAATCAAGTCGTCTTCCAGCCCGGTGATGTCCTTGCTGCTATTTCTGCTGATTCTTCAACAATGAGTGATAGGGAAGTGCGGACACGGCTCGATCAGTTACTGGCAGCTTCCGAGTTCCGTGCCCGTCGCGCGGGTATACTAGGCGAAATCCAAATTGAAGATGGTCGAGTGGCAACCATGATCAACTTCATCGACCAGCTCAATCAGTACGACAAACCTGTAGATGTGAAAGCGGTAGCTGTAGAACCAACGGCTACCGCTGGGCCGTTGAAAGTGCGGCTGGTTGTTATACAAGATGGGCAAGTTATTTTTAGTACTTGAAAGTAGCGATCAACATGATTTTGGGATTTGATCCAGGGCGCGATAAATGTGGGGTGGCAGTCATGGAACGCAATCGACAGTTGCATTACCATCAGGTTGTTGTTTCCGAGCAGGCGATCGCAACCATTGGGTCTCTGTTGCAGCGCTTTACGATTGAGCGGCTAGTGATGGGGGATCAAACCACTGCCAAGCATTGGAAAAAGCAAATCGAAATGGCCGTCTCAACGTCACTTCCCATTGTCTTAGTTGATGAGCGCTACAGCAGTTTAGAGGCACGCGATCGCTATTGGCAAATGCACCCCCCCAAAGGTTTGGCACGCCTCATCCCCCAAGGAATGCGCCAACCCCCCCGCCCGATTGATGACATTGTCGCCATCCTCCTGATCGAGCGCTACTTAGTTTTAGGGAGTCCTGAGTGCTGAGTCCTGAGTCCTGAGTAGGAAGAAAGGGGGAAGTATAAAGGATGAAGGGTGAAGTATAAAGGGTGAAGGATGAAGGGTGAAGTATGAAGGGTGTGAAGGATGAATAGGGTTGGTTATTTTCTCCGCTGCTCCCCTGCTCCCCTGCTCCGCTGCTCCCCTGCTCCGCTGCTCCCCTGCTCCCCTGCGCCCCTGCTCCGCTGCTCCCCCGCTCCCCTGCGCCCCTGCACCCCCGCTCCCCTGCTCCTCTGCTCCCTGCACCTACTCAGCAACTCCTCAAAGCTCTGCTCGGATAGTGAAGGCGTAATCTCCACCGGGTTCTAGCTGATAATCGTAACGCTCTAAAAATCGACCGAGGGGTTCTTGAATCAATGCTCGTCCTAGGGAAGGTCTAACTGATAACTGACCTTGTCGAAAACACCAGTAAAACTGCCATTCATATTCCGCTGCTCGGACTTCTCCCTCAATTTTGCCCTGTTGCCAGGACTGATGAGTAATCCTGACATAAGCAGTAGTTTCCGGCAGATGTTTAGCACTCACAATTGAAAAATTATTATCTGATTTAAGGGTATAGAGTAACAAACGGATTGTGTTCTGTGTAGCTTACTAGAGATAGAGCAATGAAATCGGAAGGATGAACTTCTTGGGGATCTTTCTCTTCCTCATCCTGGATCAAGATGTCGATTGCCTTAGCAATGGCTAGGATCAGTGTAGTGTACCCATCATTAATGCTGTCTTCATCGGCAGTCGGTATCTATAGCGCCAGCAATCAATAGGAGGTGCATTTCTTGGCTAATTCGTCCCCTAACACTGACTTTTTAAATTCCAGTGAACCAGACCAGGATTTGGACAATGCGATCTGGAGTTTTGAAGAAATTCAGGGAGAACTGAATTTCAAACAGGCACAAAAGGCTTTACGAGAGTTGGTCACCAATCTTGACCTCACCCCCAGAGAGCGAGCGGGTTTGGAGTCGGAAATTGGCGACCTTACTACCATGCTGGACAAGCTAGAACGTACTTGCGTGCAAATTGCTGCCTTTGGCATGGTGGGACGTGGGAAATCATCAATCCTCAACGCCCTCTTAGGTCAGCAAGTCTTTGAGACAGGGGCACTACATGGGGTGACTCGCCACCGCAACGAAGCGAACTGGCAGGTGGAGACGAGCGATCGCCCTAAGGAAATGGCGGCGGAGCGCGTATCTATCGAGGAAACCGGAGCAGAGGGCGATCGCCAGGTTTTGAAAGTCGCCTTGCCGAGCATTGGCAATTCCCAAATTCAGCTAATCGATACACCGGGAATTGATGAAGTTAAAGGGGAGACGCGAGAAGCCTTGGCACGGCAAGTGGCAAAACAAGCCGACTTGATTTTGTTCATCATCGCGGGTGATATGACCAAAGTGGAGTACGAGGCGCTCTCCCAATTGCGAGAGGTTGGCAAACCGATGTTGCTGGTATTCAACAAAATTGACCAGTATCCGGAGGCTGACCGCACGGCAATTTATCACAAAATTCGTGATGACCGGGTGCGGCAGTTACTTAAACCCTCGGAAATTGTCATGGTTGCGGCTTCGCCTTTGGTGGCGGAGGCGGTGCGCCGTCCTGATGGCAGTATTGGAGTCCGACGTTATCTAGGACATCCGCAAGTTCAGGAACTGAAGCTAAAGATTTTGGAGATTTTGCACCGGGAAGGGAAGTCACTTGTTGCCTTAAATACGATGCTATATGCCGATGAGGTGAATGAGCAACTGGTGCAGCGAAAAATGACGATTCGGGAAGAAAGTGCCAACCAAATCATCTGGAAAGGGGTGATGACAAAGGCAGTCGCGATCGCTCTTAATCCTGTAACGGTGGCTGATATCCTGACAGGGGCAATCATTGATGTAGCCATGATTCTCACCTTATCGCGTCTCTACGGAATCCCGATGACCCAGCAAGGTGCGGTAGGGTTGTTGCAAAAAATCGCTATCAGTATGTGCGGTATTAGTGCCAGTGAGGTGTTAGCAACCCTAGGTTTAGGTTCTCTCAAAAGTCTTTTAGGTCTTTGGGCTCCAGCAACGGGTGGGATATCCCTTGCACCTTATCTATCGGTAGCCGCAACCCAGGCAGCCGTTACGGGCGTCTCTTCCTATGCCATTGGGCAAGTGACGAAGATTTATCTAGAAAATGGCGCATCCTGGGGGCCAGATGGGCCAAAAGCAGTGGTGACGAACATTCTTTCCTCCCTGGATGAAGCGTCGATTATTAGCCGTATCAAAACAGAACTCAATGCCAAGCTGGGAGAACCAGGGCGTCGCCGTCAAATAGTGGATTAAGCTGCCGTAGCTCTAACTTCATAGCCAGACCAGCTAGGTTATGGGTGCGACAGCTTAATTATTGCCAAAAAAAGAGATTGGCTTTTCAACCAATCTCACACCTGAAAATTGTCTTCGTTGGATTAATGAATTAAGGGTAGAGTGCTTTTTGTTTGGTGTTCCTGCTCGTAATCGGATGAGCAAAGCTTGCAGGAAGGAGGTTTTTGGAGTTGTCAATTGCAACGAACTACTGAACCCTAACAAAAAGCGATCGCTATATCCTCAACCTCCATCCGTCCTAGTATCGTGGCGGCGTTTGGTCTTCTTTTTTGAAAGAAGATAGCCATTCTCGGACTTGATTGGCGGCAATGTCGCGACCACCCAAACCAAAGGCGAGGGCGGTGGCTACAGCAATTGCTCCTAGTAGCAAGCCAAAGGCTAAATTCACAATGCTGCTGGCAATCCCCATCTGTTGCAGCGCCATTGCTGAAACTAGGGCAATAATTGCAATCCGTGCCGCTTGACCTAATATTTGCGACTGACGAGAGCCAGGACTGGTAATTAAGTTATAGGCAAGGTTTGCCAGGTACAGACCCACGGCAAAGACAATTAGACCCGCCAGGATTTGACCTAAGATGATCACAATCCCTGTAACGATTGCTGTCAAGGCGGCAAACTGCAAGACGTTGGTTGCTGCTACCGTTGCAAACAACATGATGCCAACCCAGGCAATGATTCCTACCAATTCTGACGGTGAGCGTTTGGGAATCGGTGGTGTCTGTGGCTGCTGTAGCCGGGTTTCTTGTCCAGGTTGGGGCGGTGGTGGTAGATCCGGTAGAGTGGTGGCGTCAGGATGGAGTGATGGCGGGGCGCGACGGCTAGGGCTTAGTGCTGGCAAACCTATCCAGTCGAAAACATTGTCAAAGCCAAGGCTTTTGAGAATATTCGTTACTAATTCAGCGACAAAGTGTCCGATGAAATAAGCAATACACAGAATCAATGCTGCTGTGAAAATCAACGGCAGAGCGTTGAGAATCTGGGTCAACATTAAAATCGCCGGCCCAGAAATTGCCTCAATTTGCAAGGCATTGAGGGCAGCGATCGCGGTAGGAATCAAAATCAGGACGTAGACAATCGTTCCAATAATCCAGGAAAGAGATTGACCACTGCTCCCTTGATTGAGTCCAAAGCGTCTTCCCATGCGGTCTGTTCCTGCTGCTACGAGCAGATTCGTAACGATCCGGCGCACGACTTGAGCAACTAGCCAACCCGCCGCCGCAATCACAATGGCTGCCAAGAGATTTGGCAAGACTGCCAAAATTCTATTGAGCAGTTCCTGGACTGGTAGTAGAGTTCCTTCCAACCCCAAGGTGCTTAAGATTGCCGGAAGAAATAGTAGGAAGATGAACCAGTACAGCGCGCTCCCAATCGTTTCGCTTAGAGAAAAGCTGTCTGTGCGGGGAGGAGTGCTCCGTGTGTCTGATGTATCGGTTGTTGGGGGAACTGTTCCCGGTGGTGTGGTCGTGCTGGCTCTTTCAGCCCGGTCATCACCCATGTGTTGACCTAAGCGCTCATCTAAATGAAACGCTTTGAGTGCTCGCGTCACCAGTAGTTTGACCACCGATGCTAGTAGCCAAGCGATCACTAAGAGAATGATTGCCCCCAATAAATTCGGCAAGAAGCCGATGACTCTTTCGAGAAAATTATTCAGGGGTCGAGAAACTGCTTCTAGCTGTAGTATCTGTAAAACAGCCACTACAGTGAAAACAATAATGATCCAGAAAACGGCACCAGAGATCCAATCCTCTACCTTAGGTGCCTGTCTGGGATCTCCTGTAACCCAACCAGCAATTTTGTTATCGATATTTGTGCGGTTTAAAATGCCCCTGACGATCGCCGCCGCAATTAGAGCAATAAGGACTCCAATTATCAAAATCGCGATCGCTGCTAGCAAACTCGGAACAAACTCGCCGAGATTTTGAGCAATTCCTTGCCAATATCCCGCGCTTGTTATGGGTGCTAGGGGTTGAGGTTCAGTTGGTCTTACCTGCGCGAGAGTCTGTTGCGCTCGCATTATTGGTACACCAAGACTTACAAATTCAGTCATTCCTTGCCAATTTCCATTCATGGTTTTTGTGAGTTGACCTCGAATCTAACGAGCAAACATAAGAAAATTGCTAGTTATAGCTTATAGAGGTATGCGTACTCAAGCCATCTTTGCCAGCTGTAGGTCATCTACTTGTGTCTGCATCCGTAAATGACCCATTTAGCAAAAAAACTACCACAAGGTTAGGTGTTGTTTCTGCTGGTTTCAATCTATCTTTAGATGAATCCAGCCCCAAAAGTCAAATATTTGCAGATTTTTAACTAAAATTTCCCTTACAGCTCACCTAGAGCATCTTTTCAGCCTTATGTCTTCACTCGTTTTAGATAAATTTTTGAAGTTTTAGATGTCAAACGCTCGAGTTTTTGAACAATCCATTTATATCAATGCCAGTGCCACTATCGTTGAGCGTTGCATTACTGATCAGACTTTAATGCATCGCTGGCTCAACCCGGCTTTACGTTGCGAACCCGTTGGGGAGTGGAGTACACAAATCGGTAGCCGCAGCCGCTTTATCATTCAAATCCCTGTGTTGCAGCCGACACTAAAAACTGTTGTTGTTGAACGGGAACCCGGTTTAATCGTCTGGGGCTTTAAGGGATTTTTTCGCGGACGCGATCGCTGGGAGTGTCAACCTAATCAGGAAGGAACCTATCTCCTCAATCGCTTTGAATTTGAAATTTCCAATCCCCTGATTAGCTGGGGCTTCAACACCTTTGCTCATCGCTGGACTCAAGAGGACATGAAAGCTCAACTACGCCGCCTCAAGCGCCTAGCCGAAGAGATGCATCAGAAGTTGGGGCAGTAGGGAGCAGGGGAGCAGGGGGGCAGGGGAGAGAAAAATCGACGACGATTAGCCATTACTCCAATCGCCTATTTCATACTTCATACTTCACACTTCATACTTCACACCTCACCCTCCCCTCATTCTCAACTGCTCTAGTAAACGGCGAATTGTGGTCACATCTTGAGCATTGGGGATCATTGCCAGGTAGCTTTCCAAATCTTCACGAGCTTGCCCCCAGTCGCCGAGTTGATAGTAGAACAACCCTCGATCCCGCAATTCCAAGGGCGCATCGGGAAACAACATCAGAATTCGTTCTACTGCTGCCAGCGCCTTTGGTAAATCCTGGCTATTGATGTATATCAATTTGAGATTAGTCAGCATTCGCGCCAGAAACTGTCTAGGAGTGACTGACTCTACAAAACCCGATTGTAGTTTTACCGGACGCCCATATATTTGAGCAAGGCGTGCCTCACAATCTTGCTCAAACAAAATTTCACCCCGATTAAAGGCATCGACAAAAATACCCACGTCTTCAAAATCTGGGCGAATGAGAAAATGCCCCGGCATTCCAATTCCCACCATGGAAAAGTCGAGGCGTTTAGCAATCTCCAAATAAAGCAACGAAAGCGTAATCGGAATACCCATACGCCGATCGATTACATCATTGAGGAAGCTATTGCGGGGATCGTAATAATTGCTACTATTGCCGCTAAAGCCCAAATCGTCATAGAGGTACTGGTTGAGGCTTTGGATCACCCGTAGTGGATAGCGTTCCGCTGGTAAACGCTCTACCACCTCAGCAGCCATCATATCCAGAGCGCTGAGATACTCGGCAGGATCGAGGCGGGGATACTCTTCTTGGGCAATATAAAGAGCTGCTACACCTAAGTCGATTTGGTCGTCAGGTTGATTAATCTCTTGATAAAAGTATTGACGCCCTTGATGAAAGTCCATTTTAAAAATATCTTTATTACTTTCTACCTTTCATCTTAGGGAATAAGTGACGAACCGATTCACCGAGGTAAGTTAAGTGGGCGAGAAAATAAATCGAAAATTAGTTTACCTTACGATAAGAATAGCTATCTTTGATATTGGCAACAAAGTAACGCCCATGGGAAGATGCATCCATTAATGCACTATAAACTTCGGGAGGAACATCCAGATACTGATAAACTTCCCCCCGATGGCGAAATTCAGCTTCAAGGATTTGAGTTGAGGGGTCGTAGCCAACGCTCCGTATGTAATTTGATTCGACTTGTATCCGCTTAGTAGCCGCATTTTGCAGCATCACATCTCTTGCTTCTTGTATGGCTTCTGGTTGATTAGGTAAATTAAAAAATTCTAGGGCGTAGTCCAAGAATTGGTCGCTGTGATACATGTAAAACTTAAATTCTTCCAAACCAACTTCAGACAAAATTTCCTGGACTAAATCCGGTCTGGGTTCGATGGTTTCTCCTTCATACTTCAGCCACCAATCTTCTTTATCATCGTCGGTAACAAAGATTAGAGGCTTTTGCATGTATTTAGCGTAGTCAATGAGTTGGAACCAAAGAACGACATCTCCATAATTTTTGGGCAGGGATTTTTTTGAATCTTTATATCCTGGTGGTTTCTTGTAGCTAAACCGTTTTTCTGCCTTTTGATAAATATTTTCTAATTCTTCATCGGAGTAGGGCTTACCAACTTTACCTTCTAATAAGTCAGTTAAGGTTTCTCGCAGGTCATCAGATTCTACGTAATTTGGATGTTGCTCATGGGAGCGCGTTAAATCAGATTTAATTTCTTCGAGAGCGGTTTCAATGGTTTTTATAATATTTCGAGTATTGATAAAAGGGTGACGCTTATAGTCTTTAAACAATTCCTGTTTGAGGCTATTTAAGTTGCGGTCTAAAATTACTGTAATGTCTTCATAGGCTTTGACCTGGTTGGCAATGACGTACAAACGATTTTTTTGATATTCATAGGCAACCTGATGAGGTATCCAAATTCTTTCTTTGAGTTGACCAAGAATTTCAAAAAACTTAGACCGGGTTTCAGGGGTGTAACTATAGATATGTAGTAAAACATTGGTATCAAAAGAAAAAATTCCCTCATGCCAAATTTGGGCAATTTCTTCTGGGGTCGGTTTATAATAGCCACGAAACAAATTTCGCATAGCTAGAGTCAAGTTCAGGACTATCTATATGGTATAGAGATTTCAGGCTTTTGAATAATAGGCGCGATCGCTAACCTAAAAGCGACCCTCCGCCCGGAGTCAGTACAGAGAATTTGCACGACTCATCCATCAGGGAATCAAGCGCAGAGTTATTAAACGGAGACAAGAATGAGTGTTTCTGAGAACCAATCATTGAGTGAGAGCGAGTATCAAGCGCAATTAGACCATGTCATAAAAACCCTTAAGGAAGAATTGCCGACACTTTTTGAGCGCGATATCTCCTACGAGATTTATACGCAAGATATCTATTTCCAAGACCTAGTTAATAATTTTAAAGGTAAATTCAACTATCGCATTGTCTTTTGGACGCTACGATTTCACGCGCAACTATTTTTTACAGACATCCATTTTGATCTCCATGACACCCAACAGGTCGCCAAGCATATTATCAAAGCGCACTGGACGGTTCGGGGTACTTTGCGGCTCCCCTGGAAACCCCAAGTGTTTTTCAATGGCGACTCCACCTATACACTCACCGAATCCGGCTTAATCTACAACCACCTTGATACATGGGATCGTAAGCCTAGTGAGGTTTTAAAGCAGTTTTTCAAAAGGGGAGGAAAAGGCTGATTGACTGACAAAAGTTTTACACTTGGCAAACGGTGAACGATGAACCTTTTTGTTGGGGATTTTGTCTAAAGAGCTGAGAAACAACCGGAGGGGGGAAAACTCATCAGTGTTCACTTTCCCAGTCAAGGTTTTGACTGATGATTTAGTTGCTACCCAGAAGCCAGAACCAGAGACTGAGGTAGATTGGGTACGGCGCTGTCAAAAAGGCGATCGCTCCTGTTTTCGTAAACTTTATCAACATTACTCCCCGCGCGTGCGCTCGACGCTTTACCAACTGTGTGGGTCTGAAGCCTTAGATGATTTGGTGCAAGAGGTATTTCTCCGTACCTGGAAAGGATTGCCTAAACTGCGTCAGGCGACGCAATTTTCTACCTGGCTTTACCGGATTAGCTGGAATGTAGCTACAGATAGGCGGCGACAGTTTGCCCAAGAGTACAGCCAGAGAGAGCGGCTTACCCAGGCACTCCCAGTTCGTCCCAATGCCCCGGATTTGATGCATCTACATTATCAGGAAGTTGTTCAGCAAGGGTTGCAACAGTTGAGTTTTGAGCATCGTGTGGTTCTGGTACTCCACGATTTAGAAGATATTCCCCAAAAGGAGATTGCTCAGATTTTGAGCATCCCCTTAGGAACAGTAAAGTCTCGCCTGTTCCATGGGCGGGCTTCCCTACGGCAATTCCTGGAGCAACAAGGAGAGTTACTTTGAGCAAGTTCCCCCCGGATGACGATCGCCTCGTTGAGTTTCTGCGTCAGCACAAGGGCACACCTCCCCCCGCCGCACCGAATTTAGAGGTGAAATTGCTACAATCCCTGAAAACAAATCCCCGCCAACCTGCTTGGTATCAGCGTTGGCAGATTGCGCCCCCTGCTATAGCGGCGGGTTTATTGGTAGCGTGGAGTAGCTATCACCTCTTGGTTGCAACCGTCGAACCGATTGATTCGGTTCCTTTAGAAGCGTTTATGGAAAGCAACTGGAATGGAGTTGTAGGGGAATCCCCGGCGACGGGACAGAGTACAGAGGTGGATTGGTTACTGTTAGCGAACCTGTCTTCCTAAGGAATCGAGTCTAGTAAACAAAACTTTTGCAGGAGATGATTGCAATGATGTTACGTCGTGTTTCTGTTTTAGGGTTAGCCCTATTATCCTTAGGTGGCGTAGTGGCGATCGTCAATCCCAACCCCTTAACGGCAGAGATTACCCAGAAATCAGGTCGAAATCCTCTGGGTGAGCGCAGCGATCGCCTAATGCAGCAACTCAACCTGACTTCAGAACAACAGCAACAGTTGCAGGCAATTCGCGAGCGAGATCAAGGTCAGATGCGCCAGCAGCGCCAGGCGTTGCACCAAGAAAAACAACAGTTAATGCAATTGATGGCAGGAAATGCCACAGAGGCTGAAATCCGCACTCAACACAATCAAGTCAAAGCGTTACAGCAGCAGTTGGGAGATGCACGTTTTGAAAGCATGTTGGCAATGCGAAATGTGTTGACGCCAGAACAGCGGAGTCGCTTTGCACAATTGATGCAACAACGACGAGAAAATCGTCAGACTCGGATGCCCAATGCTCAAGGACAGCGAAGAAGTTGAGGTTTATTTACCTCCACGGATTTGCCTCTAGCCCCCTTTCGAGTAAAGCGGTGTATTTGCGCGATCGCTTGGCGTCGTTACAAATCCCTTTACAAGTTCCTGACTTAAATCAAGGGGACTTTTCGCAGTTAACGATTTCGCGCCAAGCACGTCACGTGGAGGCAGAGTTTCTGGCAACGCCCTCTGTCCCCGTAACGCTAATAGGTTCGAGCTTGGGAGGATTGACCGCCGCTTGGTTGGGACAACAACACCCCCAAGTGCAGCAACTCGTCTTACTTGCTCCGGCGTTTGGTTTTCTCGACCACTGGTTATCCCGCTTGGGAGAAGAACAACGGCGTCAGTGGCAAGCTTCCGGATACTTATCGGTCTATCACTACGGTGAAAGGCGATCGCTCCCCCTGCACTACCAGTTTGTCGAAGATGCCAAAAAACTTAATGAATCGCAGTGGTTGCGCCCGATTCCGACGCTAATTTTGCATGGCATCCACGATCAGGTGATTCCGATTGCCGCTAGCCGTCACTATGCACGGGAACGTCCCTGGGTAAAACTGATCGAACTCAACAGCGATCATGCCTTAGGTGATGTCTTGCCCCAGATTTGGGACGTTGTACAGAAATTTTGTCAGTTAACAACACACTAATGACTGATGGCCACGATTAGGTGCTATCCTCCAACTCAAGCGTAACGTCATCTAAAGTCAGAAAAATCAAGAATGAAGTTGCGATTTTCATCCTTCATCCTTGACACTTCATACTTTTGATAACGTTCATACTCTTGAGAGGATATGGAACCCGAACAACTGCTTGTCAATGGAATTGCAGTCGGCAGCATTATTGCCCTAGCAGCAGTAGGACTAACGCTGACCTACGGAATTTTGCGGCTATCTAACTTTGCCCATGGTGACTTTATGACCTTGGGCGCTTATCTCACCTGGCTAGCGAATATCAGCGGGGTGAATATCTGGCTAGCGATGCTGCTCGGCGCAGCAGGTACAGTTATAGCGATGTTGTTGTCGGAACTGTTGCTGTGGAAGCCGATGCGCGATGCACGGGCATCTTCCACCAGCCTGATCATCATTTCAATTGGGCTGGCGTTGTTTCTCCGCAACGGCATCATTTTTATCTGGGGCGGTAGCAATCAGTCTTATGACTTGCCGATTACCCCTGCCATTGATGTTTTTGGCGTGAAAATTGCCTATTACCGCATCGTTGTTGTTATTTTGGCAATTGTGGCGATCGCGGCTTTGCATTTCCTTCTACAAAACACCCGCATCGGTAAGGCAATGCGGGCTGTCGCTGATGATATTGATCTAGCCCGCGTCTCCGGCATCAACGTTGAACGGGTTGTAATTTGGACGTGGGTGATCACAGGTACGTTGACAGCATTTGGGGGAGCCATGTACGGCTTAATTACCGCTGTGCGTCCCAACATGGGCTGGTTTTTAATTCTGCCGATGTTTGCCTCGGTGATTCTCGGCGGGATTGGGAACCCTTACGGTGCTATTTTGGGGGCACTGATTATCGGAATTTCCCAAGAGTTTAGCGTCCTTATACCTGGATTAGGCTCAGAATACAAAATTGGCGTTGCCTTGTTGATTATGGTGCTAGTTCTCCTATTTCGTCCCCAGGGCTTATTTAAGGGGACAATTTAGCAAGTATCTTCACACAAAACTAAAGACTGTTAAAGAAGCAACATTTTTTAGCTGCTTCTTTGACAGTCTTCAAATTTGTCTCAGATTGAATCTGACGAGATCTATGGGCTGACGACGTGGAAATAGATCGCGGCGATTAGGAAGTTACCTAATAGCAGAAAAATTGCCCAGGCGGTACGGTAAGGATAGGGCGGCTTGCCACTTTGAGGAACTGGTCGGTCACTTTTCTTGGCTTGAGCAGTCATATTTTGCTCCTAATTTAAATACTTTCTTGAAAAAGAGTAAAGTTAAACGAACCAAACAGCTAGCTTTTTGTACAAGACTTAACTATTTGCACACAAGTTTTTGTTGATTCTCCGCCTATCTGGGGAAGAGACGCTAATACAACAACGCAGTAATTTTGGCAATCACTACATCAGTAGAAAAAGTTTTTCTAAGCCATAAAAGCAGACAATTAAGCAGAGATTATCAATAATTTATCCAAGGTTTAACCCTAGGGATTGATGACTTTGAAGTAAATAGCTGCTACGAGCAAGTTGAGCAGTAGAAAGACCGCACCCAAGGTAAAACCAAAGCCATAGGAAGGGGTCTTTTCTTCAGTTAGCACATCAGAACCGAGTTTCTTTTCTCGCTCTTGTTGTACCTGTTCAGTTTCTTGTGTTTCTCTTTTTTCTGACGTTGGCATAGATAAAGATTGAAATCTGTACTTTCTTAATAAATAGCAAAGAAAGCCCTTTCTGGATAAAGCCCGTTGGATAGAGGTTTAGCAGCACTTCAGTCTGCTAGAAGTAGCAAATATTATCCTTAGACACTCTCCCCAGCGTGGTAGGAACTGCGTACCAAAGGACCAGAACGGACGTGGGAAAAGCCCATGGTTTTGGCGATCGCCCCCAACTCCTCAAACTCCTCCGGCGTCCAGTACTTCTGAACGGGTAAGTGTTGCAGGGAAGGGCGCATGTATTGCCCTAACGTGAGGCGATCGCACTCAACTGCCCGTAAATCCTCCATCGCCTCAATCAGTTCGGCTTTCGTTTCCCCATGCCCCAGCATCAAGCCAGATTTCGTGGGAATATTGGGATCGAGTTGTTTGACGATGCGGAGAACATCCAGGGAGCGATCGCACTGCGCCCCCCGCCGCACCTGCCCTTGCAAGCGGCGTACCGTCTCAATGTTGTGGTTGTAACACGCTGGGTGCGCTGCCACTACCGTTGCCACCCGTTGACGCTGCAAATCAGCGCCAGTTTTCCCCCACTCTTTCCCGCCCCAGAAATCCGGCGTCAGGACTTCAACTTGCGTCTGGGGATTCAACTGCCGGATTGCCTCCATCGTGGCGACAAACCACCCCGCCCCCCCATCAGGGAGATCGTCTCTGGCCACAGAAGTCAGCACCACATAACTTAAGTTCAACAGTTGCACCGACTCAGCCACCTTTTTAGGTTCTTCAAGATCTAGAGGCATCGGTGCATGACCCTTATCCACCTGACAGAAGGCACAGGAGCGGGTGCAGGTTGGGCCCATTAAAAGAAATGTCGCCGTTTTCTGGGCGTAGCACTCCCCCCGGTTCGGGCAACGTCCTTCTTCGCAGATCGTGTGGATTTGGCGCTGCTTAATAATTCGCTGCACCGTCGAGATTTCACTGGCTTTACCAATGGGGCGGCGTAGCCAACTGGGAAGGGCTTCTATCTGAGAACGCCACTCTGACGCATCTGGCTGGGTAGTCAAAGACCGATTCAGTTCAGTAGGCAAATCCATACATGTTTTGGTGGGCTACCAACAAAAGTGATAATCTCTACAGATACAAATGTTAAAGCATTCAACTGGAACTCTCCTTAAGGGCTGTTTTTACCGTTACTAGTCAGACCAGATTAATTTAGAATCATTTACACAGCTTACGTTTGAGCTTTAGGGCGAAATGGTAGTAGGTTACAAGAGTTGCGACAAACTGTATCGCTTTTAACAGCCTGGAGCAATGCCAACTAGCCTCAGCAAGTGCTGGTCTATTCTTAAAACAGGTATGTACTTACTGGTCAGACAAAAATTGGCATACTTACACCCGGTCTTGCTGATAATTATTCAGCCTTCTCGATCTCAGCTAGTGCTTTGGGTTGGAGATTTGTTCTTTTTCGGTCGTAGGCGGCAGTCGCTTTAATAAAACTGTAGTTCTTCATTCAATCACCCCCTTAAGGAGTCAGTCGTGGCAAGTCACAAAATCCTGGTTATTGACGACAGTAGAGTCATCAGGGTACGCGTGCGGGAAATGTTGCCTCCAGGAAATTTTGAAGTCCTGGAAGCTAAAGATGGTGTGGAGGGAATGAATCTCATCCATCAGGAACACCCCAACTTGATTATGTTGGATTTTCTTTTGCCTCGGATGAGCGGCTGGGAAGTCTTTCAAGAGATCCAAGGTAATCCAAACCTTCAACAGATTCCGCTGGTACTCATGTCAGGACGAAAGGAAGAAGTCACTGAGAAAATCAGTGAACCTTTTGAGTATTTTGCCTTTGTCGAAAAACCATTTGAAAAGAAGCAATTGGTTGAGGCGATTAAAGAGGCAATGAGTAAAGCGAAGAATCGCCCTGTCGTCGCCGCCCCAGCCCCCGCCACAACTGAAGTAACCTCCGGAGACACGGCTTCCAATGCCGAAATTCAAGCCTTGAATGCCAAGGTAGAAAAATTGCAAGCTGAGGTAGAGGGGTTGAAGAAGCAACTCACTCAGATTGTCGGCTTCATCAAGCAAAAATTGAAGTAGATGCAGGTGTAGGGGCGGATGTAGAGGTGGGTTTAGGCGATAATCTCACAACAAAACCCGCCCCATCAATTGGGGAGCAACCGATAATTCAGATACCCCAAGGGTTGGGCTGGTTTTGCTTAAACGTTGTGGGTGAGGGATAGCATTAACTGGCTACACCCTTGCCTAAAGGTTAATCCAACTCCCGTCGCCCTTCTAAGGCGCGTGCTAACGTCACCTCGTCGGCGTACTCCAAATCTCCACCCACAGGTAATCCAAAGGCGATGCGCGTTACCCGTGTAAAGGGTTTCAACAACTGCCCAACATACAAAGTTGTTGTTTCGCCCTCCACACTAGGACTAATTGCCAAAATTATTTCTTTAATGTCTTTCTGGCTGCCTCTTCGTACTAGCTGCTGGATGTGGAGCTGATCGGGCCCAATGCCCTCCATCGGGGAAATTACGCCCCCTAAGACGTGATAAAGTCCTCGATACTCGCGAGTTTTTTCCAAGGCGATCACATCACGGGAATCGGCAACGACACAGATTGTGCGTTGGTCGCGATTAGGGTTGCGGCAGATTTCACAAACAGGGTCGGCTGAAAGGTGAAAGCAAACCTGACATAAGCCCACTTGCTTTTTCGCTTCTACCAACGCCTGAGCGAGTGCCTGGACTTCTGCCTCTGAACGCTTCAGAATATGGAGGGCTAATCGTTGTGCGGTTTTAGGGCCAACTCCAGGCAGGCGTTGCAGTTGCTCAATTAAACGCGCTAAGGGTCGGGTGTAAATGGTTGTTGTCTCCGATAGCTGTAGGCTTCTATTTTTATCTTAAAGGGGCGATCGCCTACAATCTGACTTCTACTTCAATTATGTATACCCACAAAAAAGCGCCCCCCAAAGGAGAGCGCTTATTTATTTAAGAGCTAAGAGCTAAATCTTAACCCTGGATAGCGGGAGCCGTTAAAGCCACCGGAGTCGCCTCACCACTAGCCAAGTCCAGAGGGAAGTTGTGAGCATTACGCTCGTGCATCACTTCCATACCCAAGTTGGCGC
>NZ_JCACLG010000015.1:0-82925 GCF_059505785.1 Kastovskya adunca
ACCCTTCATACTTCACCCTTCATACTTCACCCTTCATACTTCATCCTTCATACTTCATCCTTCACCCTTTCTACCCGACTCAGGACTCAGGACTCAGGACTCAGGACTAATTAGTCCTTACCTCTGGCAAAATCAACATCGCGTCACCGAAGGAATAGAAGCGATATTGCTCTTGTATCGCCTCCTGGTACAAATCTAATAAACGCTGACGCCCGATCAGAGCACTGACGAGCATCAGCAAACTAGAGCGCGGTAAGTGGAAATTGGTAATCAAACCCTCCACCACTCGCCATTGATAACCTGGATAAATGAACAACTCCGTCTTGCCTTGGAAGGGTTGCAATTCGCCATCCGCCGCCGCACCTTCCAATGCCCGTACTACTGTGGTACCAACGGCAATTACTCGCCCCTTTCTGGCTTTTGTCTCGCGAATCTGGTCAACAGTGGCGGGGGGGACTTCCAGCCATTCGCCGTGCATTTGATGAGCGGTAATGTCCTCCGCTTCTACGGGGCGGAATGTTCCCACGCCGACGTGCAGGGTTACGGATGCCTGCTGGATACCTTGGGCTTGTAATTGTTCTAGTAGTTCGTCTGTAAAATGTAACCCGGCGGTGGGAGCCGCGATCGCGCCGGAGTGTTGGGCATACACGGTCTGATACTGCTCTGGTGATGCCTCAGAATCGGTAATGTAGGGGGGCAGTGGCACCTGACCGTAGTAGTTCAATAAATGCTCTAGAGATTCCCCCTCAGGGACGTTAAACTGCAACAAACGCCCACGGGTTGCTTCATCTCGTTCTACAACAGTTGCTGTGAGACTGGCGATGGAGGTGTCGCTTTGTTCGTTTGGGGTAAAGATGATCGTTGCCCCTAGTTTGATCCGTCTGCCTGGTTTTACCAGCGCTAGCCAGCAGTTAGGCGCTTTCTCCTCTAAAAGCAACACTTCCACAGGTGCTCCTGTGGTTTTATGTCCATACAGTCGCGCTGGGATGACACGGGTGTTATTGAGGACTAACAAGTCTCCAGGTTGCAGCAGTTGGGGTAAGTCACGAAAAATACAGTGGTGATGCGTGGGTGAATCCACCACCAGCAAGCGAGAACCATCTCGCTTACTCAGGGGAGTCTGAGCAATTAAAGCACTTGGTAGCTCGTAGTCGTAACTCGATAGCAGTTGATCGGGGAATTCATGGCTATCCATCGGGAACAAAGAGTCTGTCACGCTACTAGGGGGATCTACTGCCTGAATCAAGTTTTCCGTGTCGAGGTGGGGGGGATTGCTCTTATCGTCGATTTTAGTCATGTTATTGTTTTGCTCTTAAACCGCGCTAAACCTGATCTGTTATAGCGGGAGAGGTGCATCCTTTCTGCTCACTGTTTGGACTTTTAGGACTCGCTAATCTAATCACATTCTCACTAATCGCCAATTCCCGTCATCAATCATTCTTCATCCTGATCCGGGTTTGGCGATCGCTACCTGTCAAACTACTGAAAAGCCTAGTAAAAAAAGTTTTGGAAAATTGGGTAAAGTCCCCCATCTTATATCGGGGGAGTTGCCCCTACCCCCATCCAGTAACTCTTGGGAGAATAAATGTATAGAACTCCTCGGATAAAGTCCAAGAACACTTATGGATTACCTTTTTTTCTTGGCAAATGCCAGTCTGACTCTACGGGTGGTCGAGTACTTACACAGAACGCCCCAACTTCCCGTCCGTTTCATGACGGTGATTCATCAAATTGATGGTTGGGTTGTGAAAGTAAAAATGAACCGACCCCTAAGTCCTCACCAACATGGAGACTTCCGGGCATTTATGCATGAAATTGGCATCCCCTACGATCCCGAAATCCGCCTACAGATGGCGCTTTGGAGCCTAGAAACAGGACAGTCGCCTATCGAGGTTATGCGCCGTTATCAAGTCGCTGTCGTCTCTCATGGTAATCCGGATCATAGCGATATTGAAGCGTTTCGCCAGCAATTCACAATGGGTTTGGGATACTGCCCAGAAACCTTAGCTTAAGTCAAGGTAGCCCTAAGCTACATAAATTTATTTAGCCGTTTTTGTTTCCATTAATCATTAGACCAAAGTCAAGAGACGACGGACTAATGATTAATTTTTTTTTAAAGAAGTAGGCGAGAATAAATCAAATTGTGTAAAGTTATGTAAAGCTATTAAAATTGTTTGGAGTTAGGAATTTAGCCCTGACTACAAACCTTTAATTATTTACGCCGTCCGACGGCTCAAGTTAAAACCTGTTGTTTAATCAAAAGCCGACTGGATGTAGTCGTGTAGGGTGAGTTGGTACCCGGCTACAGACACGGGTTGCCCAAAAGTGACAGAGGGAAATTGTCTAGGGAAAATCCCTACCTCTAATGCTTCCTGCTCCTGGCGGTGTAGTTGTTGTCTGTTTTGCCTGGTGCTACTCACTAGCGCCACATCAAAGCGGCAAGGAAAATCTGTTAGCTGGGGATGCTCGGCAAGAAACATTTGGGCAGTTTTCCGCATTTTTGTTTGTTTTTGCGGTGTAATGGCAAGTAATCCATCGGCATCCCAGTTGC
Source organism: Kastovskya adunca (assembly GCF_059505785.1). Classification (NCBI taxonomy): domain Bacteria; kingdom Bacillati; phylum Cyanobacteriota; class Cyanophyceae; order Coleofasciculales; family Coleofasciculaceae; genus Kastovskya; species Kastovskya adunca. The sequence continues at coordinate 2,552 of NZ_JCACLG010000015.1, forward strand.
CTGAAGTGCGTGTCTTGACTTCGACAAACACCAAAATTGGGCATGAGGAATTGTTGCTGGCAATGGGCTTACCTGTTCCCTCCCCGTCAGACGAGACGCCGACGCTACGAATCGGCGCGTATTGGGCAATCAAATCAATCTCTCCCCAGCGACAACGCCAACGATGCTGCACAATCAGCCAGCCATTTTCCTGTAACCATTGCGCGACGAGTTGTTCTCCTAATTCTCCCAAATCGGGCATTAAGTTTATCAAGTGGCTAGGGTGGGTTTGGTGCCAGGGCTTTTAATGCGCTGAGATGACTTGCTGGTAAAATTACGGAAAAATGCCACACCTGATCTGAAGGTTACTCAAGGTTGTGGTTACAGAGCAGTACAGTTGTTTGTGACAAAAAATTCTATGAAACGTTGGCAATCTCTAAGTTTCCCCACAATTGTGTCTAGTTTAGTTCTCTTAGTGGTTGCTAGTGTATTGATTTTTGGGGCGATCGCTACACCAGCTCTAGCAATCGATTACAACCGAGAAAATTTAGTCGGGGCTGACTTCTCTGGTCAAGTGCTGACGGATTCGCAGTTTACCAAAGCAAACATGCGGAACAGTAACTTGAGCAACACTGATTTACGGGAAGTCAGATTCTTTGCTACCAATCTTGAATCTGCCAATCTCGAAGGAGCAAACCTCAGTTACGCGACCTTGGATGCGGCGCGTTTAACTAACGCGAATTTAAAAAACGCTATCCTTGAAGGCGCGTTTGCCAGCAATGCCAAGTTTCAGGGAGCCAATATCGAAGGGGCAGATTTTACTGATGTTTTGTTACGTCGAGATATCCAAGAGCAGCTTTGTGACGTGGCGAGTGGCACCAATCCGGTAACGGGACGCGATACCCGCGATACGCTGTTTTGTCCTTAAAGAGCTGTCATCTCAACAATCTCCGAGAAAGCCGCATTACGAACTTTCTCTAACTCCTTAATCTGCCGATCTGCCTCGGAGAACTGTTCCCAGTAGTCTTGCTTGCGTTTGAGATCCTTTGAAGGGTCGAGTTTTTGCCATTGTTCTAGGCAGTAACGCCGCCGATGAGCGCACGCCACCTGCTCTAAACAGGCAATAGCGGCGCGAATCACTAAGGGAGTACGACTAATATCTTCTTCCTGTTTCTCATCTAGATGAAACAGATGTGCCACCTGAGCCATTTCTGTAGGAAACTGTAGGCTCTTTTCTTGCAGTAGGGAAATTAGGGGGTCAAGGGCTGGCGTGGATGCCTCAAGGTCTTGTTGGAGTTCGAGAATTTGCTGCCATAAAAAGCGGTGATGGGAAAGGCTAAAAATCAGGTCTGGTACTTCTAAGGCATCAACGATCGCCTGTCGATATTCTGGCTGGTGCAGGTAAATGCGGAGCAACAGCGCTTCGGCTTCTTCTAAAAGGCGGTCTTCTGAACCGATAGGTAGGGCAAGGTTTGAGAACGGCTTTTGAGGAGAAGTGTGAGATTTTTTGGGTTTGTTGCTCAGGGGTTTGCCCACTTGAGCCAGTAAGTTTTCAATGTTGAGGGAGACGAGGCGCGAGTCTCCTTGACTGAGCAGTTCTCCACAGTGACGGATGTAATGGGTGCGCTGGTTGTCATCAATGATTTGGCGGAGTAGCTTCACCATTTCTTGGGCAACTTGCCCAAAGCGATCGGCTTGTTTGAGGTCTTGATTGCTCAGGAGTTGGCTGATCTGCCAATCGAGCCACAAAGGAGCACTTTTTAAGAGTTCCTGATATTTTTCTGCGCCATCGGGATTGGCTTTGAGGAATTCGTCGGCATCCTTACCCTCTGGTAAGTTGAGAACCCGCAGTTGCACTTGCCCGCTATAGACTAAGGGGGTAATTTCTGCGATCGCCCGTTCGGCGGCGTTGGTTCCAGCGGCGTCCGCGTCAAAGTTGAGGACAATCTGCTTGGAGTCGGTGTAGCGTAGCAGTTGTCGGACGTGGTGGTCGGAGAGGGCGGTTCCTAGGGAGGCAACAACGTTGGTTATTCCTGCCGCATGGAGGGCGATCGCATCAAAGTATCCTTCCACGACGACGGCTTGGTCTTGCTTGCCAATCGCGTCGCGGGCTTTATCTAGGGCAAACAAGGTTTTGCCTTTATCAAACAGTGGAGTTTCTGGAGAGTTGAGGTACTTGGGTTGCTCGTCCCCCAAACTTCTCCCCCCAAACCCAATCGTTCTCCCTTGGGTGTCGTGGATGGGAATAATTAGGCGATCGCGAAACCTGTCGTAATACCCATCACCTTTTTTCCTCGGCACAATTAAGCCCGCTTGCTCTACCTGTTGTAAGGGTTTGCCTTTTTGTTCCACTAGGTAACGATAGAGGGTTTCCCAACCTGCGGGGGCATAACCCAGGTGAAACTGTTGAATTGTTTCTTCCCTCAACTGCCGCTTGTCTTTGAGATACTCTCTTGCTTGCCCAGCTTGCGGTTGCCGCAGCGCGTGCTTATAAAACTCAGCCGTGAGTGCCAAAATCTCATAAAGCTGTTCTCGCAGCGATAGCTGGCGTTGGAGTTCCTGCCGTTGTTCCGGTTCTAGGGTTTTCACGGGCACCTGATAGCGTCCCGCCAAGTCCAGCACCACATCACTGAACGAGCGCTTGCCCAATTCCATCAGGAACGTGATGCTATTTCCTCCGGCTTGGCAGCCAAAGCAGTAGTACATCTGCTTGCTGGGGCTAACGCTGAAGCTGGGTGTCTTTTCTTCATGGAAGGGACACAAGCCTGTATAGTCTTTCCCTCGCTTGCGTAAAACAACGCGTTCTGAAATCACATCCACAATGTCAGCACGCTGCTTAACTTCGTCAATCGTTTCTGGATGTAGGCGGGGAATTTGCACTTCAGTCGATAGGGAAACTCAGGATATAACTTATTTTAAATTACCTTGATACTCACAATTATTAATGTTAGAGCCTTAATGTTGAAACTTTAGATTCTGTAGAGACGTTGTATAGGATATCTCTACAGGATTTGTCAAAACCATTTTCTATAATTTATGTAACCATGAAACTACAAAAAAGCTGTTTATTACTGGTATTAACTTAAGTAATTTATTTAAAATAAACCTTAAAAAAGACTACATCTCATATTGGAATTCAGAAAAACATCAAGTTTCATAACTGAACAAATATCGCTTCAATTTAGGACAAAATTAGGCTTATATATAAAAAATTTAGTTTTATCAAGGCTTTGTGCCCTCTTGCCGGGAGACAACCAATGTTATATATGATTGAGTGCTGAAGCCGTGTTGGGACATAGCGCCAGATGGGACGAATCTTTATTTCTGCGGGTCATGGTGGTTTTGAGGGAAGTATTCGCGATCCTGGAGCGATATCGGGAGGGACAACAGAAGCAACTCAGATGATTTTGCTGCGCGATCAGATTGTGGCAGAGTTGCGATCGCGTGGTTTTGAAGTTTTCTCGGTTCCGGATGATTTGAGCTTAAGAGCGAGTATCCAATGGATTAATGCCCGTGCTCGTCCGGGTGATGTGGCACTAGAAATTCACGCCGACGCCTTCTCTAACCCCAGCGTCCGAGGAGCCAGTGTCTTTTACATCACCAACAACACCGAGCGCAAGAACCATGCAGAACTGTTGCTTCTAGCACTTTTACGCCGCCTCCCTCAACTACCTAGCCGGGGAGCGAAACCAGACACGAACACAGCCGTTGGGAGTTTAGCCTTTCTCCGTCAGGTTTCCGTTGCCTCACTGTTGATGGAAGTAGGCTTTCTCACTAACCCCGATGACCGGGCTTTGATTATTAATAGAAGGCGCGACATGGCTCTAGGTATTGCTGACGGGCTAGCAGCTTGGAGTCGGGCTGTCTCCGGCACAAGTCCTACAGTCCCGGAGCCAACTTATCCTGGCATTAATATCAACATTAACAATCGAACCTACCAAGAACAAGGCGTTCTGATCAACAGCAATGCCTACGTCCCCATTGACTTAGTAGATCGCCTGGGAATCGATTTGACCACTGTCCCTGATATTCGTCGCGTGCTCTACCGGGGTGTAGTCTATGTCAAAGCGGTTGACTTGCGGGATTACAACGTCTCTGTCGGCTGGGATAATGCCACACGTACCGTTATTTTGCGCTCAATTCTGCAAATCTGTCCCGGTCAGATAGACCGGATTATGGGGCAAGGGAATACCTCAGAAGTGCAATTGATGATGTTCCTTAAGTCCAATAATGAAGATGCCCTCTCCCAGTTTCCAGACATCGCTAGACTCTACCGAGAAGAGGCAGCAATTGAGGGAGTTAACTACGACATTGCCTTTTGTCAAATGTGCGTAGAAACTAGCTTTTTGCGTTTTGGTGGCGTGCTCAAACCGAGTCAAAACAACTTTGCGGGTTTAGGAACAGTCGGTGGCGGAGCTGAAACGGCTTCCTTCCCAAGTGCCCGTATCGGCGTCCGAGCGCAGGTTCAGCATTTGAAAGCCTACGCGAGTGTGGAGCCGTTAGTGCTGGAGATCGTCGATCCTCGCTTTCGATTTGTCGCCCGTGGGATTGCACCTTTAGTTCCGCAGCTCAGTGGACGTTGGTCAGCAGATTTACAGTATGGTGCGAAGATTATGGCAACAGTCAGGCGTTTGTATGAGTCTGCGAATTTGTTGTAGTCGAGGCAATTAATTGTATTTATCCTCACTACTCCAAGAATGATGTCATTCTCAAATTCTCCAACTTACAAATTTTCTAAAGACACCTCGACGGAGACATTTGCCCGATTCAAGATACTAAGCTTGCTGCAAGCCCTAATTTGGTCACACTTTGTTTAGAGGGCTGGTTAAGCCGTTTTCACGAAGCGGATGATTTCGCGGACGTGGTCGAGGAATTGGCTATCTACAGTGAGTTGGGCGATCGCGCTTTGAGCTTCGCGGGCGAGGCGTTGATGATCGGCTTCGTTTTTAGCCTGTAATGTTTCTAATGAAGCTACAAGGCGTCGTAGTTCCGTTTGCGTTTCTTTGCTCTGGCGGTTGTAAGTAGCAACCCAGGAGTAGGGTTCTTCTGGGTTCATTTGTTCTTCGATATGCTTAATTTTTTCTTCTAGTGCGCTGAAGCGGTAACGGAGTTCTACCACGTCTTCGCGGGGATAGTTAAATTCTTGCCGAATCATCGCCAGTCGGGCGGCGAGGTATTGATAGGCGCGGACTATGGGGCGCAGGACGGTTAGGAGTAAGGCTGCGCCTGAACTGACGTAACCCACAACACTAATTCCGGTGGCGGCGAGGCTGTAAAGCGCGATCGCTGAAAGTAAGTGCAGCGCGATCGCAATTAACAACGAGCGACGCGACACCGTTTTAACGTAGTCTAGTTGCTGGGTATCAAGGGCAATTCCCTTTTCATCAGATACCGACGCCTCAGCTAAGACTTCCCTCGCTTCAAAGTGAATATTCCACGGTATCGTCACAATTACCAGTAACCAGGAAAAACTAGCCGCCGCGATCGCCCAATCAATAAACTGTCCCGCTGAGACATTTAACCATTGCAGCAACCCAAAAACTAGCAATGTTAAAATTCCGAATCCAGCACTTAAACCAATGTAGTTAAGAAACATTTACCCTGTCTCGCACGTCGAAAGATAGTTTCGATCCTGCATAAGAGTCACTGCTTTAACTCAAAGCCTTGTGCTAGTTTCGTCAATTTCACAAAAGCCCCTTTTCCCTTTTGTCTAGCACCGGGAAAGATAGGAGAGTAGGAGTTTCACTACGCTATGACAATCTTTCTACTGTCATAGCAATTCTCTAAATAATTACTACTAATGATTTAGCGGATTAAGTAGCTTCGCCAGACTTGCGCCGTATTTTTACCCGTCACTTCCGGGCGCAACAAACGCCAAGTTTTGCCTTCTTTCTGGCGTTGCAAGTAGATATCAAAAGTATTGTTTTCCTGAGTCACTTGCTGAGCAGGCAGATTGAATTTGAGGTTATAAGTACCGCGAACGTGATAAGTGGGTAAGTCTTCAACAAAGATCGCTTCTAGTTGCTTGAGCTTGACTTGTGGGACTTCAAATTTCGGGGGAGAAGCTTGTAGTTGCTGGGTTAGGCGTTGTTGGGTTTGACTAAGCTGGAGAGCGATCGCTTTTTGTACCAGTTGCTTACTCGGTGCTAGTCCCAGAGGTGGCGTGCTTGTACCACAGGCTGTCAGCAGCCCAATCAAAATCACGATCAAAACTCGCTGGCACCATTGAGCGTTCATTTATAACCCTACTTTTTCACAAAAACCCATTTCCTAGAGTACCGATTCTGGCTCCTGGAAAACCTCCCCCAGTCTCTCCAGCTCATCTCACCCAACCACAGTAAGGCAGTTTGATATTCCCTAGGAAAGACAATTTCCTTCATCCCCACCATCACTTAAAGAAAGGCGATCGCACAAAGAAAGCACAGAGCCTGACTTCTTGAATCAACACCTCGATACTATAAACATTAGGTAAGCCCAACTTTTAAATTGCCAATGTCAAATAAAACTCTCAACCTTGACGACCGACTTTATGATTACTTTCTCTCTACATCCTTGAGAGAGCCAGAAATTTTGCGGCAATTGCGAGAAGAAACGGCTGAGCATGAAATGGCGGTAATGCAGATTGCTCCTGAACAAGGGCAGTTTATGGCACTGTTAGTACAGCTCATGGGAGCAACCAAGACGTTGGAAATTGGTGTCTTTACCGGATACAGTTCCCTTTGTGTTGCCCTCGCCCTGCCTCCCAATGGTCAGATTGTTGCCTGTGATATCAGCCAGGAGTACACCACTCTTGCCCGCCGCTACTGGGAAGCCGCAGGTGTGGCTGACAAAATTGATTTACGCATCGCTCCTGCCCTAGAAACCTTAGACCAACTTTTAGCCAACGGGCAAGCAGAAAGCTTTGACTTTGCCTTTATTGATGCTGATAAGGGAAATTATGACGGGTATTATGAGCGATCGCTGCAACTAATTCGCCCCGGTGGACTGATTGCCATTGACAATGTTCTCTGGAGTGGACGAGTCGCCGATCCCAATATCCAAAACGGCAGCACCAAAGCCCTTCGAGCTTTAAACGAGAAGCTACACGAAGACGAGCGCATTACTCTAAGCATGGTTCCAATTGCCGATGGACTCACCCTCGCTCTGAAAGGTAAATAGAGTCCTGAGTCGGTGAGTCCTGAGTCCTGAGTAGGGGAGAAAGGATGAAGTATGAAGGGTGAAGTATGAAGTATGAAATAGGCGATTGGAGTAATGGCTAATCGTCGTCAATTTTTCTCTCCTCTGCTCCTCCGCTCCCCTGCTCCTCCGCACCCCTGCACCCCTGCACCCCTGCACCCCATCTCCCTCGCCCTAACTCTCGGTGTCTTTCAAAGCCCAATGTTGGGAGAGGCGATCGCGTACATCAAAAAAGTCATTCCAGGGAATGTATGGCTTGTGGCGTTCCTCAAGGTATTGGGCAAGGCGATCGCGAGCAAAGACAACTGGGGCAGCTAGAGCCATATTTAAATCTGTCACCGAGTCACCAACGGCGATTTGCTCATCGGCGGGGTATTGTGCCATTACCCGCACTTTGGCAACCAGTTCTGTGTCTTCCTCAAATTCAGAATGCACCCGCAGCAAATCGCCACTGCTATCCACATCCACCGCATAGATCGCCGCCACCCGCTCAACGAAGGAACCCAACACCGTCTCCACCATCCCCCGCAAGCCACCGGAAACAACCACAAGGGGGACATTTTCGTGGTCAAGAAAATCTAATAATTCGGCAAATCCAGGGCGGATTGGCTTTGGTCGGGCATACTCCAGGATTTCGGGATAATTCGTTGACGAAATAGACTCTAATAGCTGCCTAACTCCTGCTCGCAGCGTTAGCCGCATGGCGTACATTTCTGGCATTAGTTGAGCAGATAACTCTGGGGCAAAGGTTTTTAGCATCCCCACAAATGTTTCTTCTGCTGTTATAGTGCCGTCAAAGTCGCAGAAGACAACCCGCTTCATAATTTGCTCCGCCATCGATACATCTAAGTCTGAATAAAGTCTGATCTAGCAATCCTAAATCAGTAGGGACGTATAGCTACACGCCCCCACACCACCCTTGTAAGACAAAGAGAAGGGATCTAAGACCCTAACCGCGCTTGTAGGGCATCTCTAGCTTGTTCCCGGTCATCAAAGTGGATTTTCTCCGTCCCTAAAATTTGGTAATCTTCGTGACCTTTCCCGGCGATTAAAATACCATCTCCAGGCTCAGCTTGCAGAATAGCGGTGCGAATGGCTGTAGCGCGATCGCCAATTACCATCGGTTCCACTGTTGCGGGTATTCCCACCAAGATATCCTGCAAAATCTGCTCTGGCTCCTCTGTCCGGGGATTATCTGAAGTCACGACAGCAACATCCGCTAAGTCAGCAGCAATCTTACCCATCTTCGGACGCTTTGTGCGATCGCGATCGCCCCCGCACCCAAACACGCAAATCATCTTGCCCTGAATAAACGGTCGCGCCGCTTTTAGTAAATTCTCCAAACTATCCGGCGTGTGGGCATAATCAACAATTACGCTCACATCCTGTTCTGGGCTAATTTGCACCCGTTCCATCCGTCCAGGAACGCCGTCAAACTGAGGCAACACCTGCACAATCTTCTCTAAATCCACACCTAGATGGAGTACGGCTCCTACGGCTGCCAAGAAATTTTCTAAATTGTACTGACCGACCAAGGGTAAGCGAAAATCTGCCTCTCCTTTCGGTGTATGCACCCGTCCGCTAACGCCACTCGGCTCATAAGTAAGACCGCTAGTCCACAAGTCAGCCGATTGGTTTTGCACGCTATACTTCCAGACGCGATCGGGATCTAGTTGCCCAATCAAGGTGCGTCCGTAGGAGTCATCCACATTAACAACCGCCCGCCCTTGTAAATACTCTTCACTAAACAAGAGCGCTTTAGCCTGAAAGTAATCTTCCATGTCCCGGTGGTAGTCCAAGTGGTCTTGAGTCAGGTTGGTAAACACCGCCACCTCAAAGGGACATTCCCGGACGCGACCCTGTGCCAATGCGTGGGAACTAGTTTCCATCACGGCATACTGAGAACCCGCCGCCAGTGCTTGCGACAACTGCTGCTGCAACTCCACCGCAAACGGGGTGGTGTGAACTGCCGTTTGTGTAAAACCGCCCCAGCGCACGTACAGCGTGCCGAGTAAGGCGGTTGGTAACTGAGATTGGGTCAGCAAAAATTCGATCAAATGAGTTGTCGTGGTCTTCCCATTTGTCCCTGTCACCCCAATCAGTTGCATTTGTTGCCCCGGATGACCGTAGAACGCCGCCGCTACCTGGGCGCAGGCACTCGCAATATCTTTTACTGAAATAACTCGCTCATCGCTTCCAGCTTTTTCAATTGCCTGAGGAGAAATCAGTGCCGCGATCGCACCACTAGCGATCGCACTCTTCCAAAATTCTCCCCCATCCACTCGCGTTCCCGGCATCCCAATAAACACATCTCCCGGTTGACAAGCATGGGAATTGGTACTCAGTCCCTTCACTTCTGCATCCCCAGCCGGATGGTTAGGCATTGGTGAAAGTTCTGGAACCTGTGCTAATAACTCACGCAGCTTCATCTCCAACACTCCTCACAAGTTAGTCATTAGTGTTTCTATCGGTGAGTCGGGGTGTAAGGATGAAGCATGACAGTTATTGGTTCTCCTCTTCCCCTTATTACCCCATCCCCTCATCACCTCATCCCCCACCTCCCTTGCGCCTATTTTGGCTCATCTGCGGGCAAATACTTCTGTAACAATTGCTCCAATTGGGGCACGGTGGCACGAGGTGAAGGACGAGGAATCAGTTTTTCCGTTCCAGCCATCTCTTTACACAGTACAGGCACCTCATACTGATAGGCAGCGAACCAGTCCTCACGAGTAGTGATATCGCGCACCTCTAAATCCAGGCTTTGAATTTGCTCAAGCTTTTCCTGCAAACCTTCACAGAGATGACAACCAGGCTTGCTGTATAGAATTAATTGCATGATTAAAATCCCCTTTTCTGGTCGGGTTATGTGCGTTTACCGATAGAATCTAAATTCAGAAACACTTAGTAATTATTCACTGAAAAACGTTTATGAGCGATCGCACACAAGCCTCAGTTCAAACAGCCCAGTTTGACTTGGAGGCACTCAATCAACAATTTGAAAACGCCCAACCTAGAGAAATCCTCGCGTGGTGTGTCGAAAATATCCCCACCGGACTAGTACAAACAAGCGCGTTCAATGTCGATGACCAAATCATCACCGATATTTTCTACCGCGACCTGAAGCCAGCAACTCCCGTACCAGTGATGTTTCTCGACACACTGTACCACTTCCCACAAACTCTAGAACTAGTAGCTAAAACCAAAGAAACCTACAACTTAGACCTCAAAACCTATAAAATCCCCAACATTGATACCCGCGAAGCCTTCGCTGCCGAATACGGCGACGCTCTTTGGGACGAAGATATTGAAAAATTCCACCACCTCACCAAAATCGAACCTCTACAACGGGGCTTAGATGAATTAAATACTGTTGCTTGGATTACCGGGCGTCGTCGCGATCAAGCCGTCACCCGTGCCAATATGCCCGTCTTTGAGCAAGACAAGCAAGGACGCCTCAAAATCAATCCTCTTGCTAACTGGACTCGCCAAGCAAGTTGGGAATATGTCAATCAACACGGCGTCATCTACAACCCTCTACACGACCAAGGCTACGCCAGCATCGGCGACGAACCGATCACAACTGCCGTTGCTGAAGGCGAAGACGAACGTGCTGGACGCTGGCGTGGGAGCGGCAAAACCGAGTGCGGTATCCACATCTAAATCCTGATTCTCTAAATGCTTGCTACAGATACTTTTCTTGCTCCCCCCTTTTTAAGGGGGGTTAGGGGGGATCTAACTGTAGCTTCTCAAAAGCGAAATGGTATAACTTAGGTGCGCCTCAATAAACCTAACTTGCTTGTAAGGTGAGAATTGTTCAGAAACAGCTTTTTATCTAAATTTCAAGCGTTATCGTCAGCAATGCCCACCCTAACTTAAATTAGCTCCTTCTTGCTTGAGAATCCTGCGTATTTCTGCCTCAACGACATCTGGCTGTTCCAACATTGCCAAATGCCCGCAGTCAGGGATTTCCACCACATTGTCGCCACAAGCCCCAAAGAGTTTATGGAAGCTGGCAAGGTGGTGTACATACTTGGGTTCCATCACCTGATCTTTCACGCCAGCAATAAAATAAACGGGCTGCTCCAGTTTTGACACAATCTGAGGCAGTCGATGCACCTCAGCTTCCGTTGTGGAATCTAGTAACGTTCCTAAAGCCGCATCTGAACAGGCGGCTACAAAATCTATCACCCGTTTCCTACCCCAACGACGGGCAATTGGGCGGGCTACCTGCGTCCGTGTAAATATTAAATCAATCAACGGAAGATAAAGCAGCCAACGCGGGCGTCGCTTGACAATTTCTTGACCTGCCGTCCGAAAGCGCTCAAACTCTTCTTTGAGATAAATCCCCCCTCCAGCATTGAGACAAATTACTCCCTGCACATACTCAGGTAACTGGGATGCCCCAAACAAGGCGATTGTCCCTCCCAGTGAATGACCGACTAACCAGGCATTGGTGATATTAAGTTGTTGCAACAAAATTCCCAAATCCCGCGCATAAGCGGCTGGGGTATAGTTGCCAATTCCTGAGTCAACAGCACTCGTCTCTTGCACCTCTAGGTCAAGAGATGGGGGTTCCCGATCATTGTCCAACTGGGGCTGAGAATCCCCAAAGCCCCGGAGGTCATAGATTAAGCACTGATAGTCTGGTGCTAATCTCTCTACCAAGGGTTGCCAATAACTACGACTGAGAAGCCAGCCGTGAATAAAAACTAGGACAGGGGTAGATGATGCAATCGGAGGCGTCAATTCATAGACATGACTCGCCCCCAGGATATTGATGGTAGCCATAGTTTCATCCTATCCTGAGCTTTGGGCTGTTAGTGCTTTGTGCTCATTGTCAATTGTCCATATTTAGTTAGTTGTCTGTTGAAAATAGTCACGGGTTCCTATTTATCAGCAATAATTTGGCTAAACCCTCCCTATTTTATTTTCCAGTCCCCAATTGCTAAAACCGCCGTCCTAGTAAACGCTGCCGCACACTCTCAGCGATCTTTTGACCCAAATACTCCGGGATCAAGCTTTCATTGGGGCCTAGCAGGTAGAGGATTAAGCGCGTTCGCCCCCGCCACACTAGCAAGTTGGCGTTGACGACTAGTAAATCTTCCTGCCAAATGGCGTACATCACCTTATAAAACAGCCCTGGCTGGTTGTCTGCCTCAATTAACAATGCGGGAAGATGAAAAACTGGGTCTACATAAAATTCTGTTTCTACCTGCTCTAAACCCGCATCAAGATTAAATTCTACTGCCAGCATTTCTTCGACTTCAAAGCGCCCTGCTAGGGCTTCTCGCACGGCACGACAGACATTTTCTGCCGTTTTATCGGTGAGGGCTTTGCTTCCGCGAGACACCACCAGCTTGATAAAGACCAGCATGGGGGGGCTAATCTGACCGTAGAGACTGAGGCTATGAATTGTCAGTCCATAAGCTGCCAGTACGCCAAATATGTCACTTAAAAGGAAAGATTGATTGCGATAGGCAAAATGTAAGGCGCTTTTACTGCCTTCTGGTTTAATCTCGATGACTGCCCGCTTGCTTTTGTAAAGTCGGTAGGCGAGGCGGAGATTTTGCAGTTGGATCTCGCTACTGACAAACTGCTCATAGAACTGAGGAAACGCTCGGTTGAAGCGTTTGAGGAGTTCTAGTGTTGATGATTTTAAACCTGCAGCCATAAGTAAGGAAAAGACTCGCTTGCCAGGTTAAAAGCCCTTTCAGTTGAAAGGGAGCTTAATTGTCCTTCAATGGAAGAACCTTCGATGCTGGTGAATAGTTTCAATAGCCCCAGTCTAGCTAAATACGGTCACTTCTTTAGCCCTTTGCTAGTGCGGCGGTTGGGCAATAGAACGACGTAGGTTGTGTTATTATCTATTTCGCAAGGTTTTGGCTGAATTTAAGGCTTTAGGAGTAGTCTCCGCATCCTGTCTTTCTGCCACTCTGAATATAATGAGAGTATATATCTACCTAGAAGCCCCCTGAAAGGTTAATTATCTTTTTCCTGATGAGGTTTTTAGAGGGTAGGGGCGTTTGCACCTCTAGGGTTCAGTATAAACTTTTAGTAGCCACTCTCAGCTCCTCAAGCCAGGTATACGCTGACTTTTGGAGAGACCTAGTCTAGAAATACCATTATCACACCTGCATGGGTTTTTGGAAAAGCTTGTTTAGCAGTTCTGACGCAGCAGCAGCGTCCCCTGTAACACCACTAGACGGTTCCGTTAATGGTACAGGCGATCGCTCCGGCAATGAGCCGCGTATTTTCTTTAGTACAGACCGAGACATTGACCTCTATGAACTAGAGGAACTATGTGATGCAGTGGGTTGGGCACGGCGTCCGCTACGCAAGGTCAAAAAAGCAATTGAGCATAGCTTCTTGGTGACTTCGATGTGGCAACAACGGGGAAATACCAAGCGACTGATTGGTTTTGCGCGAGCCACCTCCGACCACGCTTTCAATGCGACCATTTGGGATGTGGTTGTTCACCCAGAATTCCAAGGCAAAGGGCTGGGGAAGGCACTGATGAAGTATACGATTAAAAAACTCCGTAGCGAGGACATCAGCAACATAACGCTTTTTGCCGATCCTCAGGTGGTGAATTTCTACCGGAGTATGGGTTTTATGCCAGATCCAGAAGGTATTAAGGGTATGTTCTGGTACCCAGACTAGCTCTTGAAAGTTTACTGATCTTGTCGTTAGAAGTGCCAAGATCAGCTATAATGACATAGCCAACGGAATTTTAGTTTTGGTACGACCCATCTAAAAGTCTGTTAGCTAAAGTCAAATTCCGGGATGTAGCGCAGCTTGGTAGCGCGCCTGCTTTGGGAGCAGGATGTCGCAGGTTCAAATCCTGTCATCCCGATTGAAAAATTTCTTCATTACCGCTCAAAGGTATTAGCATTAATCGTTAAGATTAGTGGTTTGTTGTTTTCTAGTAACTAAACCTTGCAAAAATCCGCAGGACAGTTCTATAACAACAAAGGACGGTGCTAATCAGTTTAGGGCTAGGGTGTAGACACTGATGAAGGTTGGATCAGTTGCGAGATTTTCATAAATGTAATGTGTCAGGGTCAGTACCTTGATTTTTGAGCAGTGATGCTGAACAATGCTCTGGAACTAGTGGAACTATTCAAAATCGAACAAAGTCTGGGAAAAACACTGCTAGTCGTCAGAGCAAAGTCCTGTTATCAAAGAATGTAGACATTGAACAGCAGCAATCAGTCTTTGTGGATAAATCTTTGCTTCGATTAGCCGTTAACTCAATATGCCCTTGCCTTGTCGGAGCATGATTTTAGTTGCGACAGGTTGTCCAAGATAAAACTATTAAGGTGGTAATGTCGATGAAATCATTGGTTCGCTGGAGCGCAACGCTAGGATTAGTAGGGAGTACTCTCATCGGCTCCTTGTTTGCAGGTAACTTGCCGGCGATCGCGTTACCCGACGCACAAGTCAAAGAAAAGCTACAATCTGTTCCCGTGTTCACTGTCACCGATCCCCAAGGGGCACCTCTAGTTGCCTCGGTTCCCAATGGGCAAAACAATCAGACAGCGAATGTTGCTGGTGTCTTCATCAGCCAACGGGATGCTCAATCGTTTGTAGAGCGACTAAAGCGGGACAATCCAGAATTGGGAAGAACGGTACAAGTTGTACCTGTATCTCTGGGAGAGATTTACCAACTAGATCGAGAAAACAATAACAAGCCTGATGGTTTGGACTTTGCATTTATCCCTGTACAGCAGCAGGTGCAAGCTGCCCAATCACTCACGGCTGGAGGTCAGCAGCAATTTCAAGGGGTGCCTCTATTTGTTGCCAGAGGAGGGCAGGACAAGGGTTATCTAACGCTCCAACAGGGCAACGAGCCAGTCATTCCCTTCTTTTTTGATAAAGAGCAACTCCAGACAATGGTGGAGCGCTTTAAGCAGCAACAGCCAAATCTTGCCTCTACTGTCGAGATTCAGGCTGTGCCTTTAGAAGGCGTGATCGCCACGCTGCAAGAACGCAATGACCAGCAACTGAGCCGGATCGTGTTGGTGCCATCGCGGGAGTCTCAGGAATTTTTGCGGACGATGCAAGCTGCCCCTGCAAATGCGCCTCAAAATCAGCGGCGATAAGGGATAAAAAAGCTGATTGGGGATAAGTAGCTTGGATATTTCGGAAGCAGACAAGACATATTTCGCCCACACAGCTTCGCAGACACTGGCGGTATCTGGCTGGGAACTCTGGCAATGGCGTCAGGATGCCAAACAGTCTGCTAGTGCTGCGGGGATTCCTACAGCGGAAGTGGACTGGCTGCTGCAAGAAGTATCTGACCTTGAGGCGCTGGCACTGCGTTTGGAGTCATTTAAAGGGCGATCGCATATCAACCTGCGATTTCCGTTAACTGTGCTGACTCAACTGTGGCAGCGCCGCCTCAAGGAGCGCTTACCCGTACAGTACCTGACAGGGACAACGCCTTGGCGTCATTTTTCCCTAAAGGTTTCTCCCGCTGTCCTGATTCCCCGTCCAGAAACTGAGTACCTAATCGATTTGGCAGTCGCTGCTGCCAAAGAACGCCCCGCTATTTCCTTGGCGGCTGGACATTGGGCAGATTTAGGGACGGGAAGTGGCGCGATCGCCCTAGGACTAGCAGATGCCTTTGGGGCGGCTACCGTTCATGGGGTGGACTGTAGTGCTGAGGCGGTCGCGATCGCCCAACAGAATGCCCAGGAGAATGGTTTAGCTGACCGTATTCGCTTTTACCAAGGCTCTTGGTGGGAGCCTCTAGCCGCCTTGAAAGGTCAGTTCAGTGGCATGGTGTCCAACCCGCCCTATATCCCCGCTTCTCTAATTCCCCAACTCCAACCGGAAGTGCAAGAGCATGAGCCATTCCTTGCCCTCAATGGCGGTGCGGATGGTTTAGACTGCATTCGGCAGTTAATTGCCACAGCACCGGACTATCTTCGTTCTGGCGGCATTTGGCTGATTGAGATGATGGAGGGGCAAGCAGAGACAGTTGCTCAGTTACTACATCAGCAAGGCAGCTACCGCCAGATTCAAAGCTTTTCTGACTTAGCAGGAATTGAGCGCTTCGCCCTAGCGTATCGAGTGTAAGGGTCAGCTTCTCCCGTTAAATCAAAGATTCTAACGGGAGCTTGAGGAGAAACACTGGACTCCAAGCGTAAAGCAAGCGGTCGTTGAGCTTGCCGAAACGCTGAATAGCCCACCGCACTTCGGCTTAAACGCTCAGTGTTCGAGTTCTTTGGCGTTACACACCTCCTTGTGCCACACCAGCAAGGATTACCTGTTTGACCTAACCAGTTGTTAGGAATCGCGACAAAGAATGGGCGAGGTGTAGCTGGACAACGTTTCGACTAGGCTACTTCGACCCGTTCGGACTTCGGCGTGAGCGCTCAGTCGAACGCTGACGCTCACGGCGGAAGCCTTCGGCAAAGCTCAGGACAACGCAAGTCAACGACCACCAACAAACACAGAGTTATCTGGATTATCTCCAATGTTCAACAAACGTGTACCAGTTCTTAATCCTGATGGGACTCCGGCGATGCCCACCTCATCATCAAGAGCAAGGCGCTGGATTAGAGACGGCAAAGCCAAAATAGTACAGAACGACTTGCGGATATTTTGTGTTCAACTTGTTGAAGAACCATCAGGAAGAAACACTCAAGACATTAGTTTGGGTATCGACCCAGGCTCGTGCTTTACCGGGGTGGCTATTCAGTCTAAACAAGAAACCTTAATTGGGTTGAATCTTAATCTGCCCAAAAAGCAAGTCCAAAAACGACTAACAGAACGAGCTGTACTTCGGAGAACACGACGGGGGCGACGAATCAAACGAAGTCTTCCCTTCAAACGTCGCAACCACAGACAGAAGCGATTTAATAATCGTCGGCAATCTAAGCTACCTCCTAGTATTCGAGCCAACAAACAGCTAGAACTAAGGGTTGTAGATGAACTGCGACGACTATACCCAATCACTCACGCCTACGTGGAGCGGCTCAACAAGTCAAATAGACCTGGCTTTACTATTGCCGCCCAAGGTCAAACATTTCTCATCAAAGAACTAGAGAATCACTTCCTAGTGATCTTAGTTAAAGGGTGGGAAACTGAAGCGACAAGGGAGTGGCTCAAGCTGCCTAAGTCCAAAAATAAGGCAGAGCAAACACCTGCCGCACACGTATCGGATGCCATAGCGCAAGCAGCTAGACACTTCATCCGGTATGCAGTTAGTACAACAGGGATGCAAACAGGTAGAGAGTGGAAGGGGTTAATCCAAGTGACACCTTTCCCCTTTGGTATCGTAGAACGCCTTCCTTCAAGACCTCGTAAAATGCACGACTTAACCGTTCAAAAAGGTGGAGTTCGTGACACCTACGGCGGGTTTGATGGGACGCACTCTTTTAAGAATGGAGATTATGTGGAGTACAAAACCAAGCGCTCAACACTTCGGCTTGGCTACTTCGACAAGGCTCAGTACAAATCAGTGACCACCCTTAAAGGGTATATCAGCGCCAACGACTTGTATCAATTCTTCCCTGTTAAAAAGCGACTCAAGCAGGGCGTAACTGACAAAAACACCCGATTGATTCGTTACTCAAGTCACTTAATTGTAAACCTACACAGAGGACTGGCATTCCTCTCCCGCTAAATCAAAGATTGTAACGGGAGTCTCCTGCCAGAAGAAAGATGACATTAGTGTCAATGGATGCCCTAGTGGCAGGGGCGATCGCTGGTCGTGTAGTGAGCTTTCCCACGGATACTGTACCCGCTTTGGCAGTACAACCGGAGCAAGCATCGTTAATTTTTGCGGCGAAACAGCGGAGCCTGGATAAGCCCTTAATCTTGATGGGAGCCTCTCCTAGGGAGTTGTGGTCGTTTGCTAGTGCTAGCCCCCAGGAATTGGAGATTTGGCAACAAGTAGCTGAACGCTATTGGCCAGGAGCCTTAACATTGGTTTTACCAGCTTCCGATAAAGTTCCCCCCGCCATGAATCCCACCGAGCCGACAACGATTGGACTGCGGGTGCCAAATCATCGCCTTGCCCAGATGATTTTGTCTCAGACAGGAGCAATGGCAACGACTAGTGCTAACCGTTCTGGAGAGCCACCCTTGCAAAGCCTGAGAGAAATCTCAGCCACCTTTCCTGAGGTCTTAGCGCTGCAACCAGAAGGTGTAGAAGCGGAGCAGCCAGCATCAATGGGCGTCCCTTCGACAGTTGTCAAGTGGATGGGTAGTGGTTGGGAAATTTTGCGCGAGGGAAGTATCAATTTTATTGGAGTGGGATAGATTCAGGATCAGTTCGGATGTAATACTGTTTGGGTTGAGACTTGCTAGCCTTTAATCGCTAGAACTATACGACTAGCTGAGTTTTTAAAATCCAAAATCCACAATGGTGCGAACACATGGATGGAATTGATTGGGTATATCTACTATTGGGAATAGGGATCGGGGTGGTAGGAAGCCGGGTTGTCCGTTCCCCAGAAAAACCCCCAGCTTCATCTGTGTCTGCACCGCAACAGACGCATCCACAAGATGATTTGTCCTTGCAAGAAGAATTAAAGCAAACTCAACTGGCTTACCAAATGGCAAGGGAAATGAGCCAGTTCAAATCGGGATTTCTTGCCCGAACGTCCCATGAATTGCGATCGCCTCTGAGCAGTTTGATTGGGATGCATCAACTGATTTTGTCCGATCTTTGTGACAACCCTGAGGAAGAGCGGGAATTTGTTGCCCAAGCCAACGCCTCAGCGCTGAAAATGGTCAAGCTTTTAGACGAAATCATTGGTGTGGCAAAAACTGAACATGGCACAGCCCAGCTAGAAACTCGCCCTCTACAACTGGCAGAAGTGTTTGAGGAGGTGCATCAACTTACCTACATGCAAGCGGCGAATCGCAACTTTCAGCTACACGTCATTGCGCCTGACCCAGATTTGTATGTCCTGAGTGATGCGCGACGTCTCAGACAGGTATTAGTCGCTCTAGTAGATACCGCGATTTCTCAAATGGAGAGTGGTAGTATTCACGTTTCGGCGGCAGCTTCCCCAACTTCTGAGTCTGTGCAAATATGGGTTGACTCGTCCTGCCCTAGCCATGTTTGGAGCGATCCTGTAGATTTACTCGCCTCTGCTTCTGAGCTGCAGTTATATCCACCTGGGAGTTTCCCAGAATCCTCACCGGGTTTTACGCTCTTAATCGCTCGTGCTCTTGTGGAAGTGATGCAGGGACGCTTGGAAATCGTACCCGCCTCGGAAGACACTGCTGAGGCAAACAAGAGCGAAAATTTAACCCGGATACAATGCACTATCCCCCTAAGTCGTGATGAGACTGTAGAGCAGGGGTTGGCAGATGGCTAACTACAGGTTTGTTGTATAGCACCATCGTCGTGCTGGTATTGCTCTCAAAACCAATGCGTTCGTAAAAGCTTTGTTGGTGGGTTGTCGTCAAGTAAACCCGCTCAACTCGGTTCATGCGGGGATGGCTCAAGACAATTTCCACTAGTTTTTGCCCCAAACCCGCACCTCGAAAATCTGGATGGATAACAACATCCCAAATCGTGGCGCGGTAAATTCCATCGGAAGTCGCTCTGGCAAAACCGATCAGCTGTTCTTTATTCCAGACGCTGATCACGGGTTCGCTATTAGCGATCGCTATTCCCAAATCTTCTACTGTTCTATCTTTCGCCCAAAAGGCTCCAAGTTGAAATAGCACTTGGAGTTGATTGAGATCAATCTGAGATTTATAGTCACTAAATTGAATATGACGACAATCCATGCTTCCCAAATTTCCTTGTTGCTTCTATGTTATGCAAGCCAAGAAAAAGCTTCTTATAGGAAAAGTTTTAGGGTTTGGCTTGCCCAAGTTTGGATGACTACAATGATTCTTTACAATTGCCAATTGTAACGATATTCAACAAAGGTAGAGACTCAAAACTCGTTTTTTTGTAAGTGTTTCCTAACATTAGGAGACAAGGGTGAAGCATGAACTTAACAGGGACGAGCCAGAGCGCCATCAGCAATTGAACGATTAACGAATTACATCAGCACTATGCCCTTCTGATCTTTGCTGCTGGCAGGGCATCAGCATAGCGTTTTCTTCATCCAAATCTTTGATTGCCGCTTCCAGGTCTTCGGTTAACTGTTTGGCACTTTGTTTACTTGACTTGGTGGAGTAATCCCCGACGTTTAATGGCTCTCCAATGCAAACGCTGACATCACAGCCCCAGTGAGGGAAGGGGTCACTATAACGAATGCTAATCGGCACAATCTTCAGCGATGGATCAGGGTTACCTGCCTGAGCTTGGAGGGCGATGCGAGCCATTCCTGGCTTGAGGGGATGAACCTGATTGTCGTGGAAAATATTGCCTTCAGGAAATATTACTAGGGCTTCGCCGTTCCGTAGGAGTTCCACAGCGTGACGGATGCTGCCAATTCCTGGGTGTTTAGTATTAACCGGAAATCCTCCCATCTTGCGGACGAACCAACCTTGTATCCCCTTGACTTCATCCGCACTAACCATAAACCGTAAATCCCTTCCAGTTATGGGTTTACCTGCGGCATAGGGAATCATTAGCCCATCCCAGCGAGAGCGATGGGTAGGAG
Source organism: Kastovskya adunca (assembly GCF_059505785.1). NCBI lineage: Bacteria > Bacillati > Cyanobacteriota > Cyanophyceae > Coleofasciculales > Coleofasciculaceae > Kastovskya > Kastovskya adunca. The sequence goes on from NZ_JCACLG010000015.1 coordinate 23,290, forward strand.
CCAAAATCACCGAACCCGTCGCGGGAATATGCTCTTGCCCGGTCACGCGTAGCTGACGGAAGTAAAGCGGTAGAACGATATGACGACCGAAAGGATAAAGAATAGGAGTCAACCAGTGAGCCACACTAGAGGTCACGGGGACTGTTTTTGTCTCTTTTGATGACTCTGGAGTCGTTTCTGCCGATTTTGTCATAGCTGCGGTGTCTTCGCGGGAGTCAAGCTGCATCATTGGGGTAAAAGTGCTTTAACTATTCCTTAATTCCACTCTTACCTTAAGTTTGTCAGGGGTTAGTGTCTCCCACCGTGGGGACACTTTTGCTGGTGTCATGAGAGGGATGTTTTAGCCGGAGGGACGGTGCTGGCGACGCTGGCTAAACCAGGCTTGTAACTGCTGGCGACAGGCAGCTTCACAAATCCCACTGATGACTTTTAGGCGATGATTTGAAGCCGCACTATCAGGAATATTAGCAACTGTCCGAATTGTGCCAGTTTTGGGATCGTCCACTCCATAAACCAATAAACCGAGCCGGGCTTGAATTATTGCCCCAGAACACATGGGACAAGGTTCTAAAGTTACATAGAGGGTGCAGTCGTTGAGATGCCAGGTTTGCAAGGCTTGTCCTGCTGCCCGGAGAGCGAGAATTTCTGCGTGGGCTGTGGGGTCTAGGTCGCGCTCTTTACGATTTTCCGCCGCTGCTACCAGGTTACCTGTACCATCAACCACTACCGCCCCCACAGGCACTTCTCCCGCCTCTCCTGCTGCCTGGGCAAGGGTAAGAGCCTTGCTCATCCATTGCCGATGGATGAGGTAGGGAGGGTGATTAATTGCTGGGGGAGGAGGTGGCATGAAGGGTGAAGTGTGAAGGGTGAAGTATGAAGGATGAAAGGTAAGAGGTTGGAGGTTATGGTTTCACTTAATTCCCCATCATTTTGTGCCCTCATCACCGAGCTACGCCCCGAATCGCTAACATCACCTCATCTCCCCTGCTCTGGGTGATCCTCATCCTCCCATCACCCTATTTATCCCGCAGGTTGAGCCAGCATTGGGTCTAACTGACCTCCTCCGTCTAACCGATAGAGGTCATCACAGCCACCAAGATGTGTGTCATTAACAAAAATTTGCGGCACACTCCGGCGTCCGTTGGCACGTTCAGCCATCTTTGCTCTGGCTTCTTCATTGCCGTCAATTTTGTACTCGGTGTAGTTCACTCCTTTCCACCACAACAACAACTTTGCCCGGATGCAGAACGGGCAAGTCTGCCAGGTGTAAATTTCGACGTTAGCTTTATTTCGTTCTGGATGGCGACCTAAAACAGGATTGAGAAAGTCCAGCATGGAATATTAATAAATTCTGCCTATATCTCTAGCCTAGATCGAGATTGAGTTATTGGCGATCGCTTCTTCGATATTGTTTCTTGGCTAATTACTGATCGCCCTTGTCCCTTGAGGAGCAGAGGAGAAAGATTTTTCGCTTTTCCTTAACTGGGGAAGGGCGGAATTTTAGGGAAGAGATTTGTTGAAATTGCTACGCTTACCCACTTAAATCAAGTAAATGAACAGTTCTGGAAATAATAAAAAATATTAAAATTTAAAATTAATCCGTTAACTTTTTTGGCATTACCGTTAATAAAATCGCTTCATGTAATTAATTATCTTAATACATTTCTCATTAATTCTATTGCTAGAAAAATTCCAAATCCGCTAACTTTTGCAGTTTAAATCAGGGCAGTTAGTGTGATTGTATCTACGATTTTCGAGGACTGACGTGACTAATTGCATCAAAACTTTACACAATCCTGTGCTTGACTAGATTTCGGGTGCAACCCTAGGTCTGATAGACTTTTACACTGGGGTCGGCAGACAAAACCACGCCAAATAAAGCAGTTGAGAGGAAATGTTCTGTGGAAAATACACTGGGTTTAGAGATTATTGAGGTCGTGGAGCAAGCCGCGATCGCCAGTGCGAAATGGATGGGCAAAGGCGAAAAAAATACCGCTGACCAGGTGGCTGTAGAAGCCATGCGGGAGCGGATGAACAAGATCTACATGCGCGGTCGCATCGTGATTGGGGAAGGGGAGCGGGACGACGCCCCCATGCTCTACATCGGGGAAGAAGTCGGGATCTGTACTCAAGAAGATGCCAAAAGCTACTGCAACCCAGACGAGCTGATTGAGATTGACATCGCTGTTGACCCCTGCGAAGGCACTAACTTAGTTGCCTACGGACAAAATGGCTCAATGGCGGTACTAGCGATCGCTGAAAAAGGAGGGTTGTTCGCCGCCCCTGACTTTTACATGAAAAAGCTAGCAGCACCCCCTGCTGCTAAGGGGAAAGTTGATATCAACAAATCAGCAACCGAAAACTTAAAGATTCTCGCCGAGTGCTTAGACCGCTCGATCGAAGAACTGGTGGTTGTAGTGATGAAACGCGAGCGCCACGATGACCTGATCAAAGAAATCCGCGAAGCAGGAGCCAGAGTTCGCCTAATTAGCGATGGGGACGTTTCTGCGGCTATTTCTTGCGCCTTTGCTGGAACTAACATCCATGCTTTGATGGGCATCGGAGCGGCACCTGAAGGAGTGATTTCCGCTGCGGCGATGCGCTGCTTGGGTGGACACTTCCAAGGACAGCTAATCTACGACCCCGCCGTTGTGAAGACAGGTCTAATCGGTGAAAGCCGAGAAAGCAACCTCGAGCGGCTGAAATCGATGAATATCAACGACCCGGACAAAGTCTACGATGTTGACGAGCTAGCCTCTGGAGAAACCGTACTGTTTGCCGCTTGTGGTATTACCCCTGGAGTCTTGATGGAAGGCGTGCGCTTCTTCCACAAGGGCGCGCGGACTCAGAGTTTGGTCATTTCTAGCCAGTCTAAGACAGCTCGGTTTGTCGATACGATTCACATGTTTGACCAGCCGCAGTACATCCAACTGAGGTAGAGCCATCCCGAAAAGGAAAATTGCTGACTGGCAATAATTATGGGGTCAGCTTCTACTCCCCGTTCAAAAAGGGAGTTTGAAGCTCTATAGATTTAGAGTTCTGAGGGGCAAAGCGAGTACTTCCCCAGGAAGTTGATCGGGCGACGATAACGTACCTTCCCACTCTGAGTCAGGATTTTCTCTGGTAAGACCGGAGCTTAACTCAGAACTCAGGACTCAAGATCGTTCGTTGTGTGGGCATTCCAGCAACATGGGTGTAACAAAAAAAACAAAATTTAGGACTCCCGAAGGCTAGGTAAGTTGTTAGGCTAAAGATTGAGTCAAAAATTACTCTGCTTTGCCGCTCAACGGTGTAGATGATGAGGGAGGAGCCAGCGATCGCCCGACTTGCCGCTCAAAAGCAGAAAACGCGATCGCCAAATCGCAAGTACTAACATCAAGCCTGGTTATCAGGATTTATTTCCTACACCCCTACAAAAAGAGAGAATTGAACTTGTTTTCAAATATTTATTGGGTAGTTTGTTAAGTTCAATTCTTTAAAATTTACGCTGGATAAACTGCCCCAAATTTTTACATTCCAAATATCTTGACATCTTAGCCGCAAAGATTAGGACAAACCTTGGGAGAGAACATGAATATCGCAGTCGTAGGTCTGAGCCATAAGACAGCCCCCGTTGAAGTTCGAGAAAAATTAAGTATTCAAGAAGCCAAATTAGAAGGAGCGATCGCTCAACTGTGTAACTATCCTCACATCGAAGAAATCGCCGTTCTGAGCACATGTAATCGCCTAGAAATTTACATCGTTGCCGAAGAAACAGAACAAGGCGTGCGGGAAGTTACTCAGTTTCTTGCAGATTTTGGTCAACTGCCCCTCGACCAGTTGCGGAAACATTTGTTCATTTTGTTACACCAAGATGCGGTAATGCACCTGATGCGGGTCGCATCGGGTTTAGATAGTTTGGTGTTGGGAGAAGGACAAATTTTGGCGCAGGTAAAGCACTGCCACAAACTTTGTCAGCAACATAAAGGGGTCGGTAGCGTCCTCAATCGTTTATTTAAACAAGCTCTGAGTGCTGGCAAGCGCGTCCGTACAGAAACCAGCATCGGTACGGGAGCGGTTTCCATTAGTTCTGCGGCGGTGGAATTGGCGCAGATGAAAGTGCAGAACTTAGCCGCCTGCCGAATTGCGATTGTTGGTGCGGGGAAAATGTCACGGCTGTTGGTGCAGCATCTGCTGGCGAAAGGCGCAACAACCATCACGATATTAAACCGCTCCTTAAAAGGGGCTATGGAGTTAGCCAGTCAGTTTCCTGATGCAGAATTGCAACTGCACGACCTCTCAGAGATGATGAATGCGATCGCCACATCAGATATCGTCTTTACTAGCACTGCCTCTACAGAAGTGCTGCTCAACGCTTCAAAACTAGAATTGATTCTAGAACCGCATCGCTCTTTAATGCTGTTTGACATCTCCGTCCCTCGCAACATCGATGCTGATGTCAATCAGTTAGAGAACGTCCAAGCCTTCAACGTTGATGACTTGAAAGCCGTAGTTGCCCAAAACCAGGAAAGCCGTCGTCAGATGGCAATGGAAGCCGAAGTGCTGCTAGAAGAAGAAGTAGACACCTTTGATATGTGGTGGCGATCGCTAGAAACGGTTTCAACCATTAGCTGTCTCCGCGATAAAGTCGAAGCGATCCGCGCCCAAGAGCTAGAAAAAGCTTTATCCCGCCTCGGCACAGAATTTGCTGAAAAGCATCAAGAGATCATTGAAGCCCTCACACGAGGCATTGTTAATAAAATTCTTCACGATCCAATGGTGCAACTGAGGGCACAACAAGACATCGAAACTCGACGCAACGCCATGCAATCGTTACAAGTACTCTTTAATTTAGATACTGAAGAGCAATTTAGTTAATGGCGATCGCCTGATCCCAAATAACATCCTCAACTCGTCCGTTGTTAGCCACTAACTAGCCGTTCTACTAAATTACAACGACTAGTTAGTGACTAAGAATTAACGACGAAAAACGAAAATGACCAGATACTTCAGGAACTCCCTTTTTCGCGCGATCGCCCTATTACTAGGGGTGTTACTGGGCTGGGATTTGCTGTCTCACCTGATAGCAGAAGTCTTATGGTTCAACGAGCTGGGTTACTTATTTGCGTTCTTAGTCCGCTTGCGAACCCAGTTTGGTCTGTGGGCTGTGGCGAGCATCATCTCTGCTGGCTTTTTGCTCGGTAACTTGTTTCTTGCCAATCGGCTGAAGTATTCCGACACCAGTTTATTATCTAGAGCCTTTCCCGAAGCCCAACCCGTCCACCGCCAGCACCTTGACAGGACAAATTCCGGACTCCGGGCAGAACCTCAGACAATTCCCCGCCCGATTCGAGTCGGGACGCGGAAATCTCTCCAGGAAGACCATGTTGAAGCTTCTGGCCCCTTGAGATTGCGATCGCTGCTTCCTGTAGTGTTCTTACTCAGCTTGCTGGTAGGGTTCATGGTGCTGCACTACAGCCAGATTGCCATTTCCCTTTGGCATCGTGACATGAGCCTCGTCAATGTTACGCCGCCACTACCCACTCCCTTCGGTTGGACATCCCTGCAAACGCTGATTCTCTCGTCATGGATCAATCAGATTTGGCCCTTAGGAGTGCTGGTTGTAATTACGATCGCCCTGATTGTTAATCCCCAGTTCTGGTTAACGGCGATTGCTGCTGTATTTTCCTTATTCTTTGCGCTGGTTTTGTCTGTTCAGTGGGGTCGGATTTTGCAGTATTTCTACCCCACTCCCTTCAATGCCAGTGAGCCACTCTTCGGTCACGATATCAGCTTCTATGTCTTTAGCATTCCGGTGTGGCAGTTGTTGGACTTTTGGCTAGGAGGGCTATTTCTCTTCAGCTTAGTGGCGGTACTCCTGATTTATTTATTAGCAGGAGATAGTTTTTCTCAAGGGAAATTTCCCGGCTTTTCTCAAGGGCAAATGCGTCACTTGTACGGGCTAGGGGCTGGTATGGCGGCGATGGTCGCTGTCCGTTATTGGCTTTCGCGTTACGAACTGCTCTATTCCACCCGTGGCGTCACCTACGGAGCCAGTTACACCGATGTTAGAGCGCAATTACCCATCAACACAGCTCTGAGCATTTTAGCCGCCGCGATCGCCCTCTTCCTGCTCTTTCAAACTGTTTTCTGGTTCCATCGTCTGAGGCTCAGTGGTCGAGCCAAGCTGATGGCATTGGGACTGTACCTGATAGTCAGCGTGGTTGCCACTAACATCGCCCCCGCCGTTGTGCAACGCTTCGGCGTCCAACCCAACGAACTAGCACGAGAACGACTGTACATCGAACGCAGTATTTCCCTGACCAGGGCAGCCTTTGACCTAGATGATATTGAGGTTGAAACCTTTAATCCCCAAGGCGCACTCACTACCTCCGTCCTAGAAGACAACGAGCTAACGATTCGCAATATCCGCCTGTGGGATACGCGCCCCATCCTGCAAACCAATCGTCAGCTCCAACAAATCCGACCCTATTATAGATTTCCTGATGCTGATATCGATCGCTACCTCCTAAGAGCAGACGCAACCGGGGTAAGTCCCATCACTGGAGGGCAAGAAGCAAGGCAAGCAGAACCAGAAGCGGATCAGATAACCGTTACTCCCGACGAAAGCTTTACTGTGCCTTCAGAACCGTTAGCGATTGAAAAACAACAAGTACATATTGCCGCTAGGGAGCTAGATTATCAGTCTGTTCCTGAACAGGCACAAACTTGGGTAAATAAACACCTGATCTACACCCACGGCTATGGCTTTACCGTCAGCCCCGTGAACATAGTTGCCAATGCGGGACTACCAGCCTATTTCGTTAAGGATATTGGCACCGCGTTGGATGCGGCTGAAGGGAATTTATTCACATCCAGTGAATTCATTCGGGAGGCTATTCCCATTTATAATCCCCGGATTTACTACGGAGAACTCACCAATACCTACGTGATGACATCAACGCGAGTTGGGGAATTGGACTTCCCTAGTGGCGATGAAAATGCCTATACCGTCTATTACGGCGCTGGTGGTATAGGTATTGGTTCACCTTGGCGGAGGCTTTTATTTGCCGAGTATCTCAAAGATTGGCAGATGCTCTTTACGCGGGATTTTACGCCTCAGACAAAGGTACTGTTCCGGCGCAATATTAATCAGCGCATCCGCACAATCGCGCCGTTCTTGCATTACGACCAAGACCCCTACATTGTCAGCGTCGATCCGGATGAGACCGAGCCTGGGGCGATGGAGAGCCATCTTTACTGGATTGTTGACGCCTACACGACTAGCGATCGCTACCCCTACTCCGACCCTGGTCAACACGAGTTCAACTATATCCGCAACTCCGTAAAAGCGGTTATTGATGCCTATCACGGGGACGTGACATTCTACGTTGCCGATCTCACTGACCCGATTATTCAAACCTGGAGCAAAATTTTCCCAGGTTTATTTCAGCCCCTGGACGCGATGCCAGACCCGCTACTGCGTCATATCCGTTACCCACGGGATTTTTACAGCGTCCAATCAGAACGCTTGTTGGCGTATCACATGACCGATCCCCAAGTGTTCTACAACCAGGAAGACCTCTGGCGGATTCCCCAGGAACTATACGGCGTTGAATCCCAAGCAGTAGAACCCTATTACCTGATCATGAGACTGCCCACAGAAGCATCAGAAGAGTTCATTCTGCTCCAACCCTATACTCCCGTTGCTCGTAATAATTTGATTGGCTGGCTAGCGGCGCGTTCCGATGGCGCTCAATATGGTAACTTGCTGCTGTATCAGTTTCCGAAGCAGGAGCTAATTTACGGCCCTGAGCAAATTGAAGCGTTGATTAACCAAGACCCCGTCATCTCTCAGCAAATTTCTCTGTGGAATCGTCAAGGCTCGCGGGCAGTTCAAGGTAATCTTTTGGTAATTCCGATTGAGCAATCCCTACTCTATGTCGAACCCGTATACTTAGAGGCTGAACAAAATAGTCTGCCGACTTTAATACGGGTTATTGTCATTTATGAAAACCGAATTATTATGGCAGAAACCTTAGAAGCAGCACTAAATGGGATTTTCCAACCCGAAGACGCAACGCCCCCAGCTATTATCAGACCATTAGAAGCAATCCCAGCTGGGCCAGTGGAGGGCGATCTAACTCCTCCTTAATTCTTTGCACAAACTTCGGTACTTTTTGGGACGCCAATGGAGAAGTGCTGCCTTGGTAGATGCATAGAGATGAGGGGAATTGGGAGCTAATTGGCAACCAACTGACAGTTCCCGACGTCAGTTTAAATAGATCAATTTTGTTCAGGCAGTTCTTGAGCATAATTTTTTACTTGCCATTTATGCATCTATGTGTTTATCCCTTGCCGATTTCAAATCTGTCTGTAAGAAAGCGATCGCATTCCGCTACACTCCTCAATTCTTGGTTTTCTTAGGAGTTGGGGAGTTTCAACTTGTGAAATTGGTAAAACTTGCTAACAACTGCGATGTGTCAGCTCTCTACAATATTTATAAATTGATCGGAAACTTGCTGAGAGACGGAAAAATCCAGGTTCTGACTGTGAATACCTGCAAATAAGGCTATTTGTGCAACTTCTTTAGCCATTAAAGTTTCGAGACTTGACGTATTCTTTGACTATCATTCTCCAGTTGTTGCCATACGTAGTTCTGCCAACAATTTTTTGTCCGTGACCTAGTGACAACAAGAACTTGCTAAATTACATTATCTCAAATCGCGCTGACGGCTCAGGACTCATGGAAATGAGATGGTTTTGACTATGTCAATAGTAGCCACTCAGCAATCATGGCAGTGAAACGGAGGCGATCGGGTGTGAGGGAATGCGATCGCAGGCGATCGGAAATGGTACGGTAAGGAGTCGTCGAGGCAATCAGTTACTCACGCATAACACTTGATGCCTGTTATTGATGGTGTCAGGAGAAATAAAAATGACTAATCCTCCTAATCCTGGTAACGAACCGGAAACGAATTTAAAAGGCGATCGCGAAAAGGTCTCCCCTCCTCCTAATCCGGGTAATGAACCGGAAACGAATTTAGAAGGCGATCGCGAAAAGGTCTCCCCTCGTTCTTCATCACGCCGACGGCGATTGCGGCGTGTAGGACTGGCAATGGGTGTGCTTTCCCTAGTGGGAATTGGGGGAGGTTTAGCGTGGGCGTGGCTGTTTGTCGTGCGAGACCTAGCACCGTTAGTAGAAAAGAATCTGTCTGAAACCCTCAATCGTCCGGTACAACTTGGCAAGGTAGAAAGCTTTTCCTTTAATAGCTTGTACTTTGGGGCTTCCAAAATTCCGGCGACTCCCACCGATCCCGATCGCGTCACGATGGAAGCAGTTCAGGTCAAATTCGATCCGTTGCGCTTACTGTTCAATCGCACGCTGGAACTGGATATTACCCTCGTTGAACCCAATGCCTACATTGAGCAAGATCCAGAGGGACGTTGGATTTCCACCGCCATTCAATCCTCAGATGAAGAAGGATTCATCTCCACTGAATTGCAGAGTATACGAGCTAAAGATGCAGAGCTAGCGCTCGTTTCGCGTCAGCCTAACGGAAAACTGAATTCCCCCGTCGTGGCATTCCTACCGACGGCTAAGGCTCGCCGCTTTGTGGAGGCTGACGATAGCCAACGCTTTGAGTTCGATCTAGCCGGTCAACTCGCTAGCAGTGGTGAGTTCAAACTTGCCGGAACTTACCTCCCGGAGAACGGCAGAACCAATTTGCAGGTTTCTGGACAGAACCTCAATGGCCCGGCTCTAGACCGCCTGTTGCCCTTGCCCCTCAGTGTCCAAGCCGGAACAGTGGACGGGGAGTTGGAAGTGCGACTGCGTGAAGACGAACCCACGTTGTTTCTTGGTAACGCTACCCTGGAAAACGTCACGGCAAGAATTGAACAGTTACCGCAACCATTCTTCAATACCTACGGACAACTGCGCTTTAAAGGCACTGAAATTGGCTTAGAAAACGTCAAGACTCGACTGGGTCAAGTTCCTCTGGTAGCCAATGGAGTCGTCGATACCGAGGAAGGGTACAACCTCTCGGCACTTACTACTTCTGTTGCCCTACCGAAGGTTTTACAGACCTTTAATATCAAAGAAATGCCTGTAGAAGCGGCAGGAGAAGTGCAGGCAAAGGTCTTGGTAACCGGGCCGATCGAAAAACCGATTGTTTCCGGCTCGGTGGCAACAACGAAGGTGGCACGAGTCGATCGAGTGAACTTTCGCGCCATTAGCACCAACTTCCGCTTAGTTGACTCACTACTGACTCTCAATAACTTTCAAGCCCAGCCTGTTGTCGGGGGTCAGCTTACCGGGCAAGGTCAAATCCAACTGGGAGATAAAGGGAGCGCCCGCTTTGATGTTCGGGCAGTGAATGTTCCGGGAGGGGCGATCGCGCGCAACTACAACGTTGACCTACCCGTTCCCATTGGTACCGTCTCCGGTACTGCCCAGATTAATGCTCCCTTGGCTGATGCCAAAAACCTGCGTGCCGTCGGTGCCGCCGTTATCGAAGCGGCAGGAGGGACGGTCGTGGCGGATAACATACAGGTAGTGGGAGAGCGCTTCCGTGCCCAAGTTCGTGCCAGTAGCGTCCAACTGAGCCGTATAGAACAAGTTCCTCCCCGCTTCCAAGGAGCCGTATCGGGTGACTTCATCCTCGCCGGGAATCTGGAAAACTTGAGTCAAACCCTAAGCGGTAGTGGAGAAGCCCGTTTGGCGATCGCTGGCGGCACTGTCACTATACCAAGCCTCCAACTTGCCGACGGTCGCTTCCGTGCCCAAGTTCGTGCCAGTAGCGTCCAACTCGGTCAACTGGCGGAAGTGCCGCCCCAATTACGCGGGCCCGTCTCTGGCAACTTTGAGATCGCCGGTAATTTAGAAAACTTCAGCACTGAAACCCTTGCTGGCAGGGGAGCCGCCACTCTCAATGTCGCTGGCGGCACTGTCACTATACCAAGCGTCCAACTTGCCGACGGTCGCTTCCGTGCCCAAGTTCGTGCCAGTAGCGTCCAACTCGGTCAACTTGCGGAAGTGCCGCCCCAATTACGTGGGCCCGTCTCCGGCAACTTTGAGATCGCGGGTAATTTAGAAGACTTCAGCACTGACACCCTTGCTGGTAGTGGTTCCGCCAGTCTAGGGATTGGAAACGGCACCGTTAATGCGCCCAATATCCAATTTGCCAACGGTCGCTTCACCGCCCAAGTTCGTACGAGTAGCGTCCCCGTCGGTCGTCTCGCGCCAGATGCGCCCGCTCAGTTACGCAGTAGTCCCCTCACCGGAAACTTTAATATTGCTGGCAGTCTCGACGACTTTAGCCCTAGCACTCTAGAAGGTAGCGGTTCAGGAGTCTTGAATGTCGCCGGAGGCACGGTCGTTGCTAACAATATCCAACTTGATGATGGTCGCTTCCGCGCTCAAGTTAATGCGAGTAGCGTCCAACTCGGTCAACTTGCCCCCGTCCCACCACAACTTCAAGGTCCCGTTTCCGGAAATTTGGCGATCGCGGGTAATCTCGAAGACTTTAGCCTAAATACGCTGCAAGGAACAGGTTCGGGAACGGCACAAGTGGCTGGCGGTACAGTTGCCCTAGAAAATATTCAACTCGCCCAAGGTCGCTTTAGCGCGATAGCAGAACCTACAGGAGTGCAGTTAGCCGAGTTTTCCCCAGAGCTAGAGGGACGCTTAGGGGGTAGGCTGAATATTTCTGGTTCCCTAGATAACCTGTCCCCCACAAGTATTAATGCCAGGGGTCAGTTGAGCTTTAGTGAAGGACTCGCCTTAATCGACCGTCCCCTCACTGCCGACATTACCTGGACAGGTCAACAGTTGCAGATTGCTCAGGCAACCGCCGAGGGGTTTGATGCTAGCGGTGTTGTGAATGTAAATCCGGCAAGGTCAGGGTTAGAAGCAATTCAAGGGTTTGATCTCAACGTGCGAGCCGAGGACTTGGATCTGCAACAATTGCCTGCGGCGGTACCGGATGCGGTGCAGTTGGCAGGACGAGCCGATTTTGACGGTCGCCTTGAAGGAACTGTTGCCGCACCAAATATTGATGGGTCTTTGGCATTGCGAAACTTTACCGCTGGGGGTCTAGAGTTTGAATCGCCGCTTGTAGGGACGGTGAGTGCTGTACCTGGAACCGGGGTGAATTTGCAACTTCGTGGTGACCAAGACCAAATTAATTTGGCACTCGGAGCAGATTACCAGCCAACGGCCTTTTTCATTCAACGCGAAGACGCGATCGCCCAAGGCACCCGTTCTGGGGAACAGTTGCTCGTAGATGTCCAAAACTTCCCCATTGCCACCCTCAAAACCTTGGCACCCACAAGTCCCATCGCCGCCCAACCTCTGTCTGGGGAACTGACTGGGGATTTAGCGATTAACCTTAGAACTAGGGAGGCATCGGGTAATGTAGCGATCGCCGATCCAATCTTTGGTGGACTGCAAGGCGATTCCTTCTCCGGTCGTTTCCGCTACTCAGATGGTGTTGTCGCCCTAGAAGATGGCATCTTCCGCCAAGGCGAAGGTCAATACTTACTCAGTGGTGAACTTATTCAAACTCCTAGAGGGCCGCAATTTGTAGCTCAACTGAGGGTTGAAGAAGGACAACTCCAGGATGTCCTGACTGCCCTGCAATATTTTGAACTCGACGACCTACAGCGAGGAGGAACTCCTCCCACCTACGGCAGGGCGGAGGATCTCCAAGTTGCCTCCGTGGGTGTGCCAGAAAGGCCCCTGCAAACGCAGTTGCGGCGACTCTCAGAAATTGAGGCGCTTTTGGCACAACAGCGTCAAGTACGAGACGACTCCTCTCCCTTACCGGATCTCCAAGAAGCAACAGGCACGTTTACAGGCACTGTCGCCGTTAGAGGGTCTTTGGATACAGGCATTACTGCCAATTTTGATATCGCTGGACAAGACTGGAAGTGGGGCCCTTACACAGCAGAGCAAGTGATTGCTGAAGGTAATTTCTCTGATGGCGTCCTCACCTTCCTCCCCCTACGCTTCCAATCCACCATTCCTAATCCCCAAGATCCCGAAGACCGTTTCCGTTTCGTTGCTTTCTCCGGCACCATTGGCGGCGAAGAACAGTCCGGTCAGCTACAGGTACGTAACGTCCCGATTGAACAGCTACAAGCCTTTGTTCAGGACGTGACCAACTTCCCTGCCGACATTGATTTTACAGGTCTACTCAATGCCACAGCCACCGTCTCCGGCAGCATTAACAATCCCAGTGCTAGAGGCGTCCTTTCCTTAGAACAGGCAACGCTTGATGGTACTCAAGTCCAGGATGCTGAAGGCAGCTTTAGTTACAACGACGCCCGCCTCAACTTCAACAGCGAAATTTTAGTTGCTGACGCTGACCCCTTAAGAATCAACGGCAGCATCCCTTACCGCCTGCCTTTTGCCACGGTTTCACCTGATAGCAACCAACTTGCCCTCAACATTGATGTCCAAGACGAGGGACTAGCGCTGCTCAACCTCATTTCTCGGGGTCAAGTCGATTGGGTAGAGGGAATGGGTAATGTTCAGCTTGCCATTTCCGGCACCTACGACGAGGAAGCGGGAAGACCAACGGAACTTTTGGCGGAGGGAATTGCCACCGTAGAAAATGCCACTATCCAGGCACAGGCACTGGCTGAACCCCTTACCGATGTCACGGGAACAATACTTTTCGACCTTGATAATATCCGGGTGGAAAACTTGCGATCATCATTTAGCGGTGGTGAAATCACCGCATCCGGCACGCTACCCATTTCTAATGCGGCTGCACCGCGAGAAAACCCCTTGCGGGTTAATATCGGTGAACTTGCCTTCAATCTCAAAGGTCTTTATAGTGGCGGTGTTCGCGGCGATGCCGTGATTACGGGTTCTGTCTTAGAGCCTGTAGTCGGCGGTGAAGTGGAGTTGTTTGATGGGCGGATACAGTTGGCAGAGGGAGGAGGTGCGCCGACTAGTGGCGGGGATACTATCCCAGTTGGAACCGCCGTTGGGCAAGCTCCACAAAACGATAGCCCGATTGCCTTTGATGACCTGATGCTAACCCTTGGGGAAGATGTTCAGATCACCCGCGCACCGATCTTAAACTTCCTTGTCGATGGCAGTCTGCTCATCAATGGCACGTTGAATAATATTCGTCCAGACGGAATTATTAGCGTCAAACGCGGACAGGTCAACCTCTTTACCACGCAATTCCGTCTAGCAAGAGGCTATGAAAACAGGGCTGAATTTAGCCCCGCCCAAGGACTTGACCCCACTTTAGATGTCAGACTTGTGGCATCAGTTGCTGAGGCGACGCAACGAAGAATGCCTACCGATCCCTTGACGAGTGAAATTGCTGACGTTCCGGCAAGCTCCTTGGGTCGCGTCCAAACTGTTCGCGTTGAAGCCAGAGTCGAAGGTCAAGCCAGCCGCATCGCTGACAATATCGAACTCACTAGTGACCCATCTCGCAGTGAAACAGAAATTGTTGCCTTGTTAGGTGGAGGCTTTATCGATACCTTAGGGCGAGGAGACACCACTCTGGGTTTAGCGAACTTGGCAGGTTCAGCCCTACTGGGAGGCGTGCAAAACATCATCGGTGATACTTTGGGATTGAGTGAATTTCGCCTCTTCCCGACTTTAACGACGAATGAGAAAGGACGCAGCTCCACGTTGGGATTAGGTGCTGAAGCCAGTGTGGATCTCAGTCAGAACCTCTCTGTCTCTGCGCTGAAAGTCTTGACAAACCAGCAGCCCATCCAATACGGTTTGCGCTACCGCATCAATGATGAAATTCTCTTGCGCGGTTCCACTGATTTGTCAGGAGATAGTCGAGCGTTAGTGGAGTACGAAAATCGGTTTTAGGGATTGCATCGCGATTAACCTATCCCTAGGAGAGACGCTCCCCGACTTCTCAAAAAAATCGGGGTCTTAATATCGATCAAGGAAACTTTTTTTAGTCAGTTATACCAATTTCATAAAATAGCGCTACAAATCGACCCCCCTAACCCCCCTTATTAAGGGGGGAATCACATAGTATCTGTAGTAGACATTCAGGAAATTGATATTAGGGGTTGTCGCTGAGAGAGGACTAAGCCAAACCATTGATTAGGATCAGTCCAAATTTTCAGCGGCTTTAAGCCTTGGGTCTGGAGGTACTGCTGCATTGTATCTAGGTCAAATTTGCGAGAAATTTCTGTGAGGATAGTTTCGTCGGCTTCAAAGTTAACAGTTAGGTCTAAGCTACGTAGATAAACAGAATGCTTTTTCTGACTTTTTAGATGCATCTCAATCTGATGCAATTGCTCGTTATAAAACGCCCAATGTTCAAACAAGCTGGGGTCAAAGTTGCCCTCAAATCGCCAATTAAGATGATTCAGCATGTTGAGGTTAAATTCAGCCGTGACTCCCTGACTGTCATTGTAGGCAGCATTTAATAAGTGCTTGGGCTTTTGGAGGTCAATTCCTAGCAGGAAATACTCCCCTTCCTCTAACGCCGCCGTAATTTGTGAGAAGAAAACATCGCAGGCTTGTGGATTAAGGTTCCCTAGGGTGCTTCCTAGGAAGAAAATCATCCGACTGGGTAATTGGGTAGGCTGTAACTTTGCCAAGGCTTGCTCGTAGGTACTCACCAAGCCGTGAACTTGTAGGGAGGGGTAATCTGCCAATAACTGCCGCGCACTGCTTTCTAAAATGCCTGCACTGACATCAATGGGAAGATAGCGCAGAGGATATCCTAGTTCGTTGTAAGCATCAAGCAATAGCCGGGTTTTGGTGGAACTACCGCTTCCTAGTTCTACCAGTTCGCAGGGCCCTGTCATCTGAGCGAGTTCCCCGGCGTACTGGTGCAAAATCCCAGCTTCTGTGCGGGTGGGGTAGTATTCTGACAATTCACATATCTGCTCGAATAGCTCAGAACCTCGGTCATCGTAGAAATATCTGGGCGGTAGAGACTTGGTCGCTGACGTCAATCCGGCGATCGCATCGCGCCCTTTATCTGACTGAGAAAGGGTAGATTGAATCAGTAAATGCTCGATCCGTAAGCGATCGCTTGTTTGGAGATTGCCTTGTACACTCTGAGATAAATCAGCTTTCATCCTGTTTTTTCCTACGATTGTCCAAAAAATTCCTGCCAAGCGGGACTATGCCACTTGACATTTGCGTCTATTTGCGGTATCAAATTCCATCAACCGATTCAAGAAGAATAACTTACAACAGGCGATCGCTCGCACATCGAAAACCCGATAGAATCTGCCGAACCCCCGGATGATACCAGTTGCGAAAACTCCCTCGCATCGCCCAAGGGCGAGTTGCCCAACTGCTCCCCTTAAGCACTCGATGCTTCCCATCAAAATAAGCTTGAGAATATCCCCGGTAAGGATAACTCTTAAAACCTAAATAGCCATCAAACCAGCTATCAGTCCATTCCCAGACATTACCCAGCATGTCATAACAGCCGTAGGCACTTTGTCCGGTAGGGTAAGCATCAACCGCCGTTGTCTGTCCGACCGCGTTGTCGTGATTGCAACGGCTGGTGCTGGGAAACTCTTCTCCCCACGGGTAAAGGCGTTGCTGTTCGGTCGCCACGTCCCAAGTCGCCGCTTTTTCCCACTCCGCTTCTGTGGGTAGGCGCTTGCCAGCAAAACGAGCGTAGGCGTCAGCTTCGTACCAACTTACCCCACAAACGGGATGGTTATCCCAGGCGGAGTCCGCTGACCAATACAAGGGCTGGGCAACGGGATTTTCCTGAAGCCATTGCCACCCCTCTAGAGACCACCAGCAAGCGTTGCGGTAGCCATCGGCGGCAATAAATTCTCGATACTGCCCACAGGTGACGGGGTAGCGGTCGATGTAGTAGGTGTCTAGGTGCAAGGGATGCCGACAACGTTCGTTGTCCGAAGCATCTAGGGAATCATTTCCCCGAATAAATTCCCCCGCCGGAATTTCAATTACCCCGGCTGCGGGTTGCAGCGTCGGAACTAGGGAGGGGGGAGTTTTCCCTGTCCCAAATCTCCTGCCAATTCCCAAGGCATCCCAACGCTGCAATTGCAGTACAAAGGTGATGGTTTCACTGTGTTGGCTTTCGTGCTGAACCAGCCAGCGCCACAGACGTTCTTGCTGATCTAGAGGGGCGGTTTCTAGGTAGGTTAAGACCTCAGTTCTGACGGTATCGAGGTAGTGACATACCTTTGCCAAGGGCGGCAGATTTTCGCGCTCGGCTTTCGGTAAGCCATCGGCAGCAAACAACTGATGGTACTCCGGAAACATCGGTGGTTTGCCAGCACAGCGCTCTAGAATCCAGTAGGCTTCGATAAATGCAATGTGACCGAGGTGCCAACCTGCGGGACTAAATTCTGGATGGGATTGGCGGCGGTAAGCGGTATCGTTAATGCCTTCAAATAAAGCTAGAGTGCCGATGCGACATTGATGCAAGGCATGATAGATCGTGCCTCTAGGTAATTTGGTCGATGTGAATGTCAAGGTCTTCTCCCACACTGAGAATGGAATGATTCGGGCAACTATGCCAGTTACTGGCAAATAGCGGCTCAGAAGCAATAATTACAGCATTAGGGAACATGGGGTCATCCCTCAACCAGTATAAAGAAGGAGCACTTGTCCCAACGGCATGGCGACTGACAACAAGATTGTGCCCGTTACTCACAATGCAGTTGGCAGAAAAGGAGAGGTCTGCGGCTTGTGCTAACTCGCTTATTGTCGTTAGGGCGTAGTGCAAGGCGGCTTTGAGGTCACTCTCCCCAGAAGCTTGTAAGTGGTTGAGCAGCAAGGCAAAAATATGTTCCGAGTCGGTGGTGCCAGTGACGGACTGGTAGATTGTATCCTTGAGGCGATCGCGTATCGGTCGATATAAGGTTTTCCGAAAGTTTTCGATCAAACCGTTGTGAATAAATAACAGGCGCTCGTCGGTAAAGGGCTGACAGTTGCTCAAATCCAACCCTTGACCCGGTGTAGCACTGCGAACATACCCCAGCACGCACCCCGACTCAACATAGCGGCTCAATTGCGGCAAGTTTGTATCATTCCAAATCGGCACCGTGTTTTTGTAGGTGAAGGGGCTAACCTCGCGCTCAGGGTGATACCAGCCGACTCCTAAGCCGTCGGCATTAACAACACCAGAGGTCATTTCTTTAGGCTGATAACTTTGTACGATCAGCGAGTGTTCCGGTTTGTACAACAAATGCTCAAGCTGAATCGGCGCTCCCAAATAACCTAGTAAACGGCACATAAAAAGTTACTACTCCTAGAAGTCTCAAAAAATGCCCTATCTGCCAGGATAAACTATGCTCTGGAATCGCCTTTAGTTTCAGCAAGTATTTGGTGGTTCCTTACCTGCAACCGAATACTTCTTTGCTCGTCACAGCAGTTTGGATAGTCTAAAATACATCAAGATTTAAAAATCGACATCTTACCTGCTGTAGTTGTCCGAATCTGATAGCAATGGTAAAGACTAATGTAGTCCAATTTGATGGGCAATAGGGTGTGTTTCCTGGCGAGTAAACAACAGTTTTAAAAGGGAGTAATAATATGCAGACAGTCAATCAAGGATGGCTTCTGTTGAAAAATAAGAAAGCTGTGGCACTGATTTGCCTATTTCTAATTACTATAGTCGGAATAGTTGTTCACACACAACTTTGGGTATTCGATACCGCTGAGGAAGATATTTACTATGTTTGGCTAGAAGGAAAACGCCTGCTCGCTGGAGAAAATCCTTATGCAAGAATTTTGCTGGGGAATATGAGGGAAAATGACAAATATGCAACCTACTTCCCTTTGTTTTACTGGCTTTCCGCTTTAACTCAATTATTAGGATTTAGAGACTATTCTACCTGGCTTGCTTTTTGGCGTCCGGTGTTTTTAATGTTTAACATTGGAATTGCAGGCTTAATATTTAGTCGATTAAATAAAAACAATTTATTCACAGTCGGATTATTTGCCGCGTTGTTTTGGCTGCTGAATCGCTGGACACTGCACGTCACTCAGATTGCTCACATAGACTTTGTTCCAGTCTTTTTTCTCCTGAGTTCTCTAATGACGTTTAAGCGGTACAGATACACCTCCTTGTTATTGTTTAGCTTGTCCTTAGCCTTCAAACAAATTGCAGTATTTCTGATTCCTCTTTACTTAATTTGGGTTTGGCAAGCAACTGAGAGGGAGAAGGTCAAAAATGTAGCGATCGCCTTACTGATCATCCTCAGTATTCCGTTGATCACCTCCATTCCCTTTCTCTTGTGGAATGCCGAAGGATTCTTTAAATCAATTCTTTTTTCTGCCACCCGAAATCCCGGCGGACATTTTAATGTTTCCTCATTAGATGATTTTATTGGAGAGGCATTTCCTGAGTTTGTAGGGTTGAAAGCCAAGTTACCCATGTTATTTCTCATGGGATTGGTGTATCTCAGCGCCCTTCGAGGCAAAATTGGTATTTACATGAGTGCTTTGTTGACTCTGTCTGTGTTTGTTGATTTCAACTCAGTATTGTTTCGACAATATTTTGTTTGGACTGTGCCTTTACTCCCGTTAGCACTCTGTGATTTTGTTTCTCCTATTTCCCTAAATAAAGAAATCAATCAAACGAAAGAATTGGAGCTAGTGAGGTGAGGCATCGGTAGAACGCCTCATAAAATTACTCCAATTCAATAAATGGTTGTGGTTAAGCTAGACACTACTTATAACTAAAAGCCGCTAGAAATAAACACCCCCAACCAACAAGAAAGGCAACTCCTCCTAGCGGTGTAATTGCCCCTAACTGCCTATTTCCTGTCAACGCTAGGGCATACAAACTACCAGAAAAAATCAAAATTCCGACTACAAAAGCAAATCCTGCTGCTGTCAACAGACCTTGAGCGGCTTCTGCCCGACTTAATAGCAACACCACAAATAGAAGAGCCAGGGCATGGTACATCTGATATTTTGCCCCGGTTTCAAATACTTCTAGCGATCGCACGCTCAGTTTTGCTTTCAAGGCATGGGAGGCGAAGGCACCAGCGGCGACGGATAATCCGGCAAACAGAGAAGCTAAGGCAAGGAAAAATCGAGTCACGATCGTCCAATAATCCTAAAGAAGAAAATGATAGCAAATGCTACCTTCATCACTGACTAAAAAGTCAGCGTCAAATTCTCTGGCTTTTTCATTTAAGTATTGCTCCGCAGTGGCGGCGGAAACTTCTGCTTCCATTGCCAAGCGGATGACAGTAACGTTTCCCTTGCCTTCTTTGAGCAAATGGTAAAAAGTAGAGTGGAGGCGATCGCGTGATTCTCTCTCTCCTTGCCGAGACAACTGCCGCATCAGCCATCCTCCCCAAGCAACAACAGGCACACCTAAAACAAGCCCTCCCATTGCATCTGCCTGATCCTGTTCGGTTGCATCTTCCTTCGTCAGCACGTAAACAGGCACCATCAGGAACATGAGTCCGAGAGTGAGGAGTAAACCCGCAGATAGTTTTTTGAGCCGCTTCATTGGTGCAAGAGTGCTGAGTCCTGAGTCCTGAGTCCTGAGTCAGAGGGATTGAGTTAGTAGGGTTGAGGAAGAAGATGGCGGCAACTTTTAGAGATTTTTTCCCTGGGCAAAGAGGGCGAAAATTCCTGGTGTTGCCGCGATTTTAACCTCAGTTACGGGTAGCTTCTAGAAGGCGAGAGAAGTAAAAGCGAGTACTCGTCATGCCACTGCGCTGAATCTTGAAACCTTGGCTTTCCAGGATGTTGATGACATCGGCTTCCCGGTGTAGGTAGGCACGAGTTGCTTTACTGGAACCAGGGAAGAAACTGCCGATTTTTTTGAGTAGACTCAAGCCCAAGGTTTTCGGCGCAAAGCTGAGAATCAGGCGCGACTCTGCCAAAGAGGCTAAGTGAGCAATCATCTGTGCGGCTTTGTCTTGGGGATAGTGAATCAAGACATCTAGGCAAATAACGGTGTGGTACTTGCCGCTGAGGGCTTCCAAATCCTGCACAGTGAAGATAGGGCTGTTTGCCTCACCCAAGACTGCCTGAGCACGTTCCTTGGCTTCACCTACCATTTGCTCAGAGATATCGCTGGCAAAAACTTTCGCCCCGGATTGTGCTAAGGGAATGCTGAGGCTACCAACGCCACAACCCGCATCACAAATGGTTAATTGTTCTATGTTGCCGTCATCTTGCAGCCAAGCCAGCACGTTATCAACCGTCTGTTGATGTCCAGTGCGGATATCAAGCTGTACTTTGCTGACTTCGCCGTCGCCATAAATCCTGCGCCAGCGGTCAAATCCGGTGGAGTTGAAATACTCTCTGACAACAGTTTTGTCATCAACGGTGTTCATATTGAGTTTTTGATTGTGGATGGGGATGGTCTAATACTTTACCAAATGCCCGGCGATCGCTTTGAGCGCTCAATGAGGATTCGTCATGACTATCGGCACGTTATTATCAGTACTTCAAGATTTGTTGTTCTTCATAAATCGAGAGGGAATTGAGGACGTTTTATGACGACAGACGCACCGACAATTAAACTCGACCAATTTCTAAAATTTATGGGGATTGCCCAGACGGGTGGCGAAGCTAAGCTGATGATTCAAGGAGAGGAGGTGATGGTAAATGATGCGCTTGAGACGCGGCGGGGACGCAAGTTGGTGTCAGGCGATCGCGTCACCATCGAAGGCAGAACCTACAGGGTTGAATTAAACTAACTTTTTGAGGATAATCGCTGCCAGGTGAGTTCTGTTGTCGATGCTTCTGAGTGCCAGCGCAACAGTTGGGCGGGTTGTCCTACACTCAGCCCTGATAGCCCAATTGCTCGTCGTGGAGCATCGGTAGCCAGGGAAATCGCCTTCTCCGCCTCACAAATCCCCCACCGCACCAAATTCTGCACCCCCACCAATAGCGGCAGCGTTGTCCCCGAAAGCGTACCATCCGGTAAGCGGGCAGTGCCGTGTTTTACCTCAATTTGGCGCGAGTCCCAAGGATAAACGCCATCTGGGAGTCCGATGGGGGCTAAAGCATCGCTGACGAGGAAAATTCCCTCTTCGTACCCACTAGCCCGCAATAGCAATTGCATCATAGCCGGAGAGACATGCTGCCCATCGGCAATTAAGCCACACTGTACGCCGGGATAAACTAAGGCAGCACCTAGCAATCCTGGTTCTCGGTGATGCAGTCCTGGCATGGCATTGAAGGCATGAGTCACCATGGATGCACCGAGTCTAAAGGAGGCTTCCGCTTGGGTAGCGCTGGCTAGGGAGTGACCGAGACTGATGGTAATGCCGAGGGAACGCAAATAGGGAATCACTTCCCCGGTAGTGTCTAACTCTGGCGCGAGAGTCATCACCTTGACAACGTGGGCGTAATCACCTAACACCCGCTTGACATTCTCAATCGTCAGGGGTAACAAAAACTCTGCCGGATGTGCGCCTCGCTTGTCGGGGTTTAAAAATGGCCCTTCTAGGTGGACGCCAAGGATTTGAGCAACTGCTTTTGGCTCTACCTCCTTCCCTCTGTGATTCAGGAATTCGGCAAAGACACGAAGCGATCGCCCAATCTTCTCTACTGATGTTGTCACCAAGGTTGGTAAATAGCCATCAACCCCCTGATTCCACAGAAATTGACCAATTTCCGGCAATTTGTCCCTATGGGTTGCATCAAGGTCAGTAAACGCTAACCCTAAGCCGCCATTGATTTGCAGGTCAACTCCCCCCAGTGACAGCCAATCCCCCGCTAAGTCTAGGAGTTGGGGGGATGGGGAGAAACTTTCTGTGGTTACCCCAGTAAATTCTTCCTCCCCCTCTTTGAAGGGAGGCTGGGGGGGATCGTTCAGTTGCACCCACTCACTCATTGGGGTTATTGCCGCGATCGCACCCTCACGAATCCGGAGATGTTGCAAATCTCGGTATCCTGGTAGCCGCGCCTTGATAATATCCAGATTCGGAGTCATTTGTCGCTACGATCGCTTTATCCTTTGTTAAGAATACTCAACGATCGACGACTAATGACCAATGACAACCCCTTGATTGGCGTGATCATGGGCAGCGATTCTGACTTGCCTACAATGCAAGATGCGATCGCTGTTTGCGAAGACTTCGGCGTCCCTTGTGAAGTGGCGATCGTTTCTGCCCACCGCACCCCAGAGCGCATGGTGAAATACGCCCAAACGGCCCACGAACGCGGGATTAAGGTAATTATCGCCGGTGCTGGAGGTGCTGCCCATCTCCCCGGTATGGTAGCAGCCCTCACCCCCTTACCTGTAATTGGCGTCCCAGTAGCCAGCCGTCACTTACAGGGCGTTGACTCCCTCTACTCCATCGTGCAAATGCCTGGAGGTATCCCTGTGGCAACCGTAGCGATCGGCAATGCAAAGAATGCCGGGTTACTAGCCGTACAAATCCTGGCATCTCACAACCCAGAACTCCTCAAGCAAGTCCAGCAATATCGACAAGACCTAGCCAATTCCGTAATGCACAAGCAAGAGAAACTAGATGAAATAGGCTATCAGCAATATTTGCAGGGGATGGGGGGATGAGGTGCAGGGGAGCGGGGGTGCAGGGGGGTGCAGGGGTGCAGGGGTGCAGGGGTGCAGGGGTGCAGGGGTGCTAGGGGAGAACCTCTTACTTCATACTTCATACTTCATCCTTTACTTCACCATGTTCCCAACCTATTCTCTAGTTGTTCCGATTTATAACGAGGAAAATAGCCTTCCCGAACTGTACCGCCGCCTCAGTGCAGTGATGGCGCAGTTGGGTGAGGTAGAGTTGATTTTGGTGAATGATGGGAGTCGCGATCGCTCTTTGCAGATGCTGCGCGAGTTGAATGAAAAAGACCCCCGCGTTTGCTATATCAGCCTCGCCCGTAACTTTGGTCATCAAATTGCAGTTACAGCGGGTTTAAACTTTGTCCGGGGTCAAGCGATCGTTGTTCTCGATGCCGATTTGCAAGACCCCCCAGAGTTAATCCCTAGTCTGATTGAAAAGTGGCAAGAAGGCTATCAAGTCGTCTACGCCCAACGCACCCGCCGCCGCCAAGAAGGCTGGCTAAAACGCCTCCCCGCTTACTTGTTTTATCGCCTCCTGCGACGACTGGCAGATATTGAAATTCCCACAGATACGGGGGATTTTTGCTTAATGGATCGCAAAGTTGTCGATGCCCTCAACACTATGCCAGAACGGAACCGCTACATTCGCGGATTGCGTTCCTGGGTGGGCTGGCGACAGACTTCGATTCGCTTTGAACGCGACCCCCGCTTTGCTGGGGAGGTGAAATACACCTTCAGTAAGTCGATGGCGTTGGCGATTAATGCCCTAGTTTCCTTCTCCATCGTTCCCTTACGCATGGCAACCTTCATCGGCTTACTCGCCGCCGCCGTAGCGATTTTGATGGCAATTTTGGTGCTGTACTGGCGGATTGTTGCCCCTACGTCTCCCATCACGGGTTTTGCCAGCATTCTGATTGCAATTTTCTTTCTCGGTGCTGTTCAGCTAGTCAGCATTGGCATTCTAGGAGAGTACATCGGGCGCATCTACGAGGAAGTTAAAGGTAGACCTTTGTACCTCCTTTCCGAAGTTGGAGGATTTGCTCAGTCGCCTTCAGTTGATAGAGATTAATCCTCACGTCGCCAACTTCCGACGCAACTCCCGAATTGCCGCGCTAGTGTTACGCTCGTAGGCAATTTGCAAACACTCTCGGACAATCTCTGAGACATTCATATTAGGGAAATAGCGGCTGTTGTTAGTGCGAACGTAGCTATTATCCTGCAAGCCATGAATTGCAAGCTGGTTCTTTTTAAATAACCAAACTTCCGGCACTCGATAGGGTAAGTAGTCATTCGCATCCGTGTAGCTGGTTACGTCTATCTCAATAACTAAATCGGGTGGCGGTTCAACGCTCCAGTTGATGCGATCTTTGCCTGCAACGGCTTCCCAGTTATCGATATAAAAGCAGTAGTCCGGTTCGATGCCGCTTTCTTCTGGCAGTTCCATCGTCACTGGCGTGAAGGCTTCGTATTCCTGCGCCAAAGAATCAAGCAAAACTTTGACAACATCGGCAAGTATATTTGCTTTACGTCCGTGTTCGGGTAAGGGTGACATCAACAAAATCTCTCCCGGTCGATATTTGATCCGAGGAATTGAGCGATCGCCCAACTGTTGACTTAGTGCTTTATAGTCTTGCCAACTACCAGGTAGCCGCATGACTGCGCCTGGAGGTAAGTGGATTTTTTCTGGGGTGACTACTGCGAACATGGAACTGATCTTCCTCTGTACTGCGTAACTCTTATATTTGTAACCAAACAACAGCAAATAATTACTCCGAAGAGGAAAGCCCTATCTTTGGCTGGAGGCTGGAGTCAGCGTACTCTTGAGTTGCGAAAAATGCGTCATCGCCTAAATTAAAATAGTTCAGCCAGCCACAGGGCGGCGAAACCTTGGGAAACGATAGAGTAATTTAACGATGCCAGCCAATTACACCGAGATTGAAAAGCGCCTTTGGGAAGCAGCGGATGAACTCAGAGCGAACTCGAAGCTCAAACCCTCTGAATACTCGGTGCCAGTGTTGGGGCTGATTTTTCTTCTCTACGCTGATTATAAGTTTGCTTTAGTCGAGCAGGAGTTGGCAGGCAGGAGTAGCAGGCGACGCACAGTCGGTAAAGAGAATTACCAGGCAAAGGGGGCGTTGTTTCTACCGGATGAAGCCCGTTTCGATTATTTGCTCAATCTGCCGGAAGCGGCGGATATTGGCGGGGCGATTAATGCGGCAATGAAAGTGATCGCAGATGAGAATGAGGAACTCGGCGGTGCTTTGCCCAGAGATTACAACCGTTTGGAAAAGCCGATTCTGCGGGAGTTGCTGAAAATCCTCAACCGGATACCCAGAGAAGGGATTACTGAGGATGCGTTTGGGGAGATTTATCAGTATTTCCTGGGAAATTTTGCTCAGAAGGAAGGGCAGAAAGGCGGGGAGTTTTTTACCCCAATTTCATTGGTAAAGCTGATTGTAGAGGTGATAGAGCCTGATTACGGGCGAATTTTAGACCCTGCCTGTGGTGCTGGCGGGATGTTCGTGCAGAGTGCGGTGCGGATTCGCAATAAATTAAATCAAGACCCGAATAAGGTGATTAGTGTCTACGGGCAGGAGAAGGTAGACGGAACGGTGAAACTCTGTCAGATGAACTTGGCTGTTCATGGGGTTTCTGGGTTACGCAACATTCGCGAGGGCAATACTTATTACCAAGATATTCACAACAGCGCCACTTATGACAAAGATGCTCAAGACAGCATCGGGGCGTTTGACTTTGTGATGGCGAATCCGCCATTTAATGTCAATGGGGTGGATAGGGAGAAGATAAAGAGCGATCGCGCTCACTATCCCTTTGGTGTTCCGACCGTGGACAATGCCAATTACCTCTGGATTCAGTTATTTTATAGTGCTTTAAATCAGAACGGACGGGCGGGGTTTGTCATGGCAAACTCGGCGTCGGATGCGCGGGGTTCTGAGTTGGAGATTCGCCGCCAGTTGATTGAAAAGGGGGCGGTGGATGTGATGATTGCGATCGGGTCTAATTTCTTCTACACGGTGACGCTGCCCTGTACGCTGTGGTTTTTGGACAGGGGGAAATGTCGTAGAGACGTTCCGGTGGAACGTCTCCCTCGCAAGGAAAAGGTGTTATTTATTGATGCGCGGCATATTTATCGTCAGATTGACCGCGCCCATCGGGATTTTAGCGAAGAACAGGTTGAGTTTATCTCGAATATTGTGCGGCTGTACCGAGGGGAAGCGGTAGTGACGGGTGCTGACTCCGAAATGCTGGCTGAGACGTTCCCGGAGGGGGCTTATCGGGATGTGGCGGGATTGTGCAAGGTGGCGACGTTGGCTGAGATTGAGGCGCAGGGATGGAGTCTCAATCCTGGGCGTTATGTGGGGGTGGCCCAACGGAAGGAAGCGGAGGATTTTGATTTTGCGGAACGGTTGGAAGAGTTGAATGAGGAGTTGGAAATTCTTAATGTTGAAGCGCGAGAATTAGAGGAGAGGATTGCTGAGAATGTGGCACAAATTTTGAATCTTTGATGAATGAGCCTATTACTATATGAGGCTCCCCAATCCTGAGCAAGCTATTATTGATGAGGAAAAACTATCAGGTTACTGTCTCAATCCGAGACATTCAGATGGTCAACACAAAGCGCGGGTTTTTCAATCGGCTTTAGGGATTGGGATTGATGATGCTGATGAGTTAAGAACTGCATTGATACAAGCTATCCAAATTACTGATGCTGTTCTCGATAAATGCAATCCATATGGGCAGAAATATAGAGTAGATTTTTTGATGGTTAGAGAGGACAAACAGGCAAGGGTTCGCAGTGTTTGGCTTGTTCGTGATGAGGAAAAGTTTCCGCGATTGGTTACTTTTTTGTTCTGTAAGAAGAAATAGGGAGGGAATATGAACCCACAAATTAAGTTATTGGATGTGGTGGCACTCCTAGAAGATTTACCAGAGCTTGAATTATATCGAGGTCAGGTTGGAACGATTGTTGAAGTGTACGAACCGGGAGTTTTTGAAATTGAGTTTAGCGATTTGAATGGTTGTACTTATGCAATAGAGACTTTAAATGCTAATCAACTGATTGTTTTACATTATTACAAATTGACAGAAGAAATGTTAGTTCAAGCTTGAGGCGATCGCGCTTTTAAAGCAAATGCCAAAGGCGGAAAATTTTGATTTTGCCAAACGGCTGGAAGAGTTGAATGAGGAGTTAGAAAGTCTTAATGTTGAGGCGCGAGAATTAGAGGAGAGGATTGCTGAGAATGTGGCACAAATCTTGAATCTTTGATGCGTTAGTACAATTAAGTTAATCAAATTAGGAGTTTTTAAGAGGATGAATATCACGTTCAAACCAGAAGAGGAGCAGTTGATTCAAGAAAAGCTCAAAAGTGGAAAGTATGCAACGGCTTATGAGGTAATTGTTGAGGCGTTGCGGCTACTTGAAGAGCGAGATAAGCAGTATGAAAAATGGGTGGAAGAAACCAGGGAAAAAGTAGCGGTGGGTATGGCACAGCTTGATAAAGGGGAAGGGATTGATGGGGAGGTTGTGATTGCCAGACTGCGGGAGAAGCTGAAAAAAGCTGGTGAAAATCAAGGATGAATCGTTACATTATTTCACCAGCAGCGAGTCAGGATTTAGATGAGATTTCTGATTATTTTTTGAGCCGGAGTCTAGAGGCTGGCGAACGGTTTGTGAATTGGTTTGAGCAGAAATGCAAGAACTTGGTGAAGTTTCCCAATATGGGGCGTTCTTATGCTGAAGTTGAGCCGTCGTTACGGGGGGTTCCTCTTGAGGGTTACATCATTCTTTATCGGGTGATTGAGGATGGGGTGGAAATTGTGCGGGTGGTGAGTGGATATCGGGATTTGGAATCGTTGTTTTCTGAGTCGGATGAGGAATGAGGCAAAGGAATGAGTGAAATTAAACAATTACCTGTCGCAA
This sequence comes from Kastovskya adunca, assembly GCF_059505785.1. Lineage (NCBI taxonomy): Bacteria > Bacillati > Cyanobacteriota > Cyanophyceae > Coleofasciculales > Coleofasciculaceae > Kastovskya > Kastovskya adunca. The sequence continues at coordinate 51,712 of NZ_JCACLG010000015.1, forward strand.
TTCCCAAGAAAGAAATAGAGCAATTTTGCCAGCGTCACCATATCCGCAAGCTGTCTTTATTTGGTTCGGTGTTAAGGGATGATTTTACACCGGAGAGCGATATTGATTTTTTAGTGGAGTTTGAGCCAGGAAAAACTCCGGGTTTATTTAAGATAGTCAGAATGGAAATGGAACTTTCAGAACTGCTAGAGGGGAGAAAGATAGATTTAAGAACTCCTGAGGAGTTAAGTATTTATTTTCGAGACAGAGTGATGGCTGAGGCGGTGGTGGCGTATGACAGCAATTGATGAGGCGCGGGAGTTGGAAGAACGGATTGCTGAGAATGTGGTGAGGCTGTTGGAGGGGACGATTTAATGGCATCGTATACTCAATGGAAGGATATCCGCTTAGGTGATGTAGCTAAAGTTATCTCTGGTTTTGCTTTTAAAAGTAAAGATTTCCAGCCCGAAGGGATACCTATTATAAAAATCAAAAATATTCGAGTAGGGGCAGTTGACCTTTCAGAGGTTGACCATGTTGATTCGAGTTTTCTCTCTTTAGATACCAAGTATCATGTTAAGGGTGGAGATATTCTCATATCATTGACAGGCTCACACCTCACACAGCCTAACTCTGTCGTTGGGAGAGTAGCACTTCATTCATCATCATTAGGTCACTGCCTTTTAAATCAACGGGCTGGAAAAATAATTGTCACAAAACCTGAAATTTGTAACAAATTATTTTTGTTTTATTCAATATATGCAGAGGAAAAACGAAGAAAAATAGCTCTTATGGCTTTAGGGGCTGCAAGTCAGGCAAATGTTAGCCCAAGTCAAGTTGAAAGCGTCGAGATTAAACTTCCTCCCCTCCCCACCCAGCGCAAACTTGCTGCGATTATCTCAGCCTATGATGACCTAATCGAGAACAACACGAGGCGGATTGAGATACTGGAAGAGATGGCGCGATCGCTCTATCGTGAGTGGTTCGTCAACTTCCGCTTCCCTGGACATGAACAGGTGAAGATGATTGATTCAACTTCTGAATTTGGGTTAATTCCAGAGGGCTGGGAGGTATTGCCAATAGATGAACTAATAAAGAGAGGAATTTTGGAAAAAAACCAGGATGGTAATCATGGAGAAAAACATCCTAAATCAACGAATTATGTTCCTGTTGGTATTCCATTTATTATGGCAAAAGACCTAGCTAATAATATTCTTAACTTGGCAAATTGCCAATTGATTTCCAATGAACAAGCTCAATCGTTACGAGTTGGTTTCGCTAAGAAAGGGGATGTATTATTAACGCATAAAGCCACTATGGGGCGGGTCGCTATAGTCCCACAAGTGGAAAATTTTATAGTTTTGACACCTCAAGTAACGTATTTTAGGATTAAAAATTCTTCTTCACTAAATCAAGCTTTCTTGTACTGCACCTTCACGTCCGACAGGTTTCAAGATATTTTGTCTGGGCAATCTGAGCAATCAACACGAAAATTTATAAGTATCACCAATCAAAGAAATATCAAAATTCTTTATCCTAGTCCTGATTGGATTAATAAATTCGGCAAAATAATTAATGATGTTTTGAACTTGAAACAATCACTCTACTCAAAGAACGTCAACCTTCGCCAAACCCGCGACTTACTCCTCCCGCAACTCATCTCAGGTGAAATCGACGTAGAAAACATCGACATCAACACCGGAGAAATAGCAGCTTAAACTTCACCGTTTGCTAATCAAGCTGAAAATTACAACAGAAACTTACAAAATAGAGCAATTATGGTACAAACAAAACCTATCTCAAAACCCATCACCAGCTTACTTGACCTCCGAGAAAGATTTAATCTGACTCCAACAAACAATGAGCAATTCTCCTCAGAGTTTACGCAAGACTTACCCGAAATCACCGACTCTGAAATAGCCACATTAGACCAAATTAAAAACCGATTTTTGCGCCATAGAGAATGTGGTTCATTAGCAGAAGGAACCATCAATCACTTAGTCATATCCCCCTTATTAACCCTAGCTGGTTTATACGACGAACCCTTCTTCGTCACCACAGAACCCGAAGTCGAACTCCTCCTAGAAGACAGAGACGAATTACTCAGAGGACGCATCGACACCTTAATTATTCAACAACAACTCTGGGTATTAGTCGTCGAATCCAAATCAACCATCGCCTTCTCCATCGCCTTACCCCAAGCCTTCACCTACATGATGGGAAACCCCAACCGCCAACGCCCCGTCTATGGATTAATCACCAATGGCGATGAATTCCAATTTATTAAACTCTTGATTCAAGATAACCCTGAATACGACTTATCCAATATTTTCTCCCTGCTTCTCCCCCACCGCAATCAACTTTATGACATCATGCGTGTTCTTAAACAAATCAGACAAATCATGCTGCAAAACTGAGCTGATTAATCTCAAAGTAAACACTATGTCACACCAACTCACAATCAACTACCCAGAAACTTTTCCCGATGCCCTGCAACAAACCAGAGAACAATTTGAACAAGAGGCAAAATGGGCAATGGCAGTCAAACTTTTTGAAATGAAGCGCTTATCTTCAGGCATGGCAGCCGCATTAATCGGTACAGATAGAGTCTCATTCCTCCTTAACTTACATCGTTACGGCGTAGCCATGATTGACCTAACCGAAGAAGAGTTATTATCCGATTTAGAAAATGCCTGAAACCGAGAGAATTGTCATCAAGACTGCACCCCTAATCGCCCTTAACAAACAAGCCAAAAAAGTTAGATGATATGGCATACAGTGACTTTACTTTAGCAAAAGTAATAAAAACCTTTGGTTTGACGATTTCTGAAAAAGTAAATATTTTTGCAGAAGTTCCAGAATTCAACAGCAGCGATTATTTAAAAGAAACCCTGCAATACAATTTACCTTTAGCCCTTGCCATTAACACAGAAAAATCACGCTCAGAAATGATTATCGCCCCTGTGTTAATTGAGTTAAAAAAGCGGTTGACGCATCCTATTAGTTTATTCTCCGGCGTAGATTTTACCGTTGATGCAAGCCAAGGATTAAACGGAACCTGTGACTTTCTCATCAGCCGTTCTCCAGAACAGCTATTTATCAACGCACCCGTTATCACGATTGTAGAGGCAAAAAAAGAAGATATAAATGCTGGCTTAGGTCAATGCGTAGCGGAAATGTTAGCCGCAAGATTATTTAACGAACGAGAAGGCAACCCAATTCACAAAATTTATGGGACTGTCACGACTGGGGATAGGTGGAAATTTTTAAAATTAGAAGAGCAAATTATTGAAATAGATTTAGGAGAGTATTTTCTCAACAACGTCAATAAAATTTTGGGAATCTTAGCCTACGGTATTAACGAATCAATGACAGATTGACACTCCCCTCTATCCCAAACTCTTTTATCTCCATGCCCCACCCCGATTCAGAAGAAGCCCTAGAACTCTACACCATCGCCCTATTTGAACAACTGGGCTACACCACCGCCAACTGCTACAACGAAATCTACGGCGATGGTAGAGACGTTCCGGTGGAACGTCTTTACTTAGGGCGAGAAACCAGAAGCGATGTAGTCCTAATCTCCAAACTGCGCCCAGCCCTAGAAAAACTCAACCCTCACCTTCCCGAACAAGCGATCGCCCTCGCTATCGAGGAACTCACCCGCGACAGAAGCGCCCTCACCCTCGCCAGCGCCAACCGGGAAATTTGCGATCGCCTCAAAGATAGAGTAAAAGTCACCTACCGCAACGACGATGGCGAAGACATTACCGAAAACGTCACCGTCATCGATTGGCAAACCCCCACCAACAACGACTTCTTCCTCGCCTCCCAACTCTCGATTGTTGGGGAAATGTACACCCGCCGCCCCGACTTACTCGGTTTCGTTAACGGCATTCCCCTCATCTTCATCGAACTCAAAGCCTCTAGAGAACGAGTCGAATTCGCCTACCAAAACAACTTCTGCGACTACCGAGAAGAAATCCCCCAACTGTTTTGGTACAACGGCATCGTCATCCTTTCCAACGGCAGCATTAGCAAAATCGGTAGTCTCACCGCCACCTGGGAATACTTCTCAGACTGGAAGAAAATCAACAGTGAGGGTGAAGAAGGAATCATCTCCCTCGACACGATGATTCGCGGCACCTGCGAAAAAACCAAACTCTTAGATATCGTCGAAAACTTCACCCTATTTAGCGAAGAACAAGGCGGCTTAATCAAACTCGTTGCCAAAAATCACCAGTATCTCGGCGTCAATAGTTGCCTAGAAGCCGTGCAAAACATCCGAGAAAATCAAGGCAAACTCGGAGTATTTTGGCACACCCAAGGCAGCGGTAAAAGCTTCTCCATGCAGTTCTTTTCCCAGAAAGTTCACCGCACAGTTGAGGGAAACTGGACGTTCGTAATTATCACCGACAGAGAAGATTTAGACGACCAAATCTACAAAAACTTTGCTAAAACAGGTGCCGTCACCGAACCGGAAAAAGAAGTCAGGGCAAAGAGTGGCGAACACCTCAAACAACTATTGACAGAAGACCATCGTTATGTGTTCACCTTAATTCAGAAATTCCGCACCAAAAAAGGCGATCGCTACCCCAAACTCTCCGATAGAGATGATGTAATTGTGATTGCCGACGAAGCCCACCGTTCCCAATACGACAGCTTCGCTGGAAATATGCGAACCGCATTACCCAAAGCCGGGTTTATTGGCTTCACTGGCACACCCCTACTTGTGGGAGAAGAAGCCACGCGGCGCGAATTTGGCGACTATATCAGCATCTACAACTTCCGCCAATCGGTAGAAGACAACGCCACTGTTCCCCTGTTTTACGAAAACCGCATCCCCCAACTGGAACTCACCAACAGCGAACTCAACGAAGAGATTACCGATGCCATCGAATCAGCCGACTTAGATGAGGCACAAGAGAATAAACTGGAACGGGAATTTTCGCGGGAATATCACCTGATAACGCGAGAGGAACGCTTAGACGAAATCGCTCAAGATATTGTCACTCACTTTTTAGGACGGGGATACCAGGGCAAAGCAATGGTTGTCTCCATCGATCGCTTCACCGCTGTCACAATGTACAACAAGGTGCAGCACTATTGGCAGCAGCAGTTAACCCAGTTACAGAACCAACTCACCACCGCCAGCGAGAGTGAACGCGAACAGCTAACCGCGAAAATTCAGTACCTGGAAGAAACCGACATGGCGGTAGTCATTTCCTCCTCCCAGAATGAGGAAGAAGCGTTTAACAAAAAAGGCTTAACGATTAAACCCCACCGCCAGCGCCTCGTCAAAGGAAAACCGGGACTGGACGTAAAATTCAAAGACGCCAGCAACCCGCTGCGTATTGTCTTTGTCTGCGCGATGTGGATGACAGGCTTTGACGCCCCCAGTTGTTCCACCATCTACCTCGACAAACCGATGCGGAACCATACCTTGATGCAAACCATCGCCAGGGCAAATCGGGTATTTGGGGAAAAGGTAAACGGGCTGATTGTAGACTATATCGGCGTGTTCCGCGACTTGCAAAAAGCACTGGCGATTTACGGTTCCGCCTCCGGTGGCGGCGTGGAAGCAGGCGATACCCCGGTGCAATCCAAAGAAGCCTTGGTGGAGGAATTGAGAAAGGCGATCGCAGATACTCTACAATTTTGTAGCGATCGCGGCATCAACTTCGACCAAATCCAAACCACCACCCAAGCCTTTGCCCGTACCAAGCTATGGAATGATGCCGTCGAAGCCATCCTGGTGAACGACGATTCCAAGCAGCGGTATCTGGCACTAACTCAGAACGTCACCAAACTCTACAAAGCGATTCTCCCAGACCCAGCAGCGGGTGAGTTCAATCCCACGTTATATGCCTTGGGTGAAATCACCAAGCGAATCAGAAACCTGGCTTCCCCGGTGGACATTTCCGAAGTCAAAGCCGCCGTTGAGGAAATTCTGGATGAGTCCATCGGTACGTTGAAGTATGTCATCCCCGAATCCAAAGACGTTCCACCGGAACGTCTCTACGTTGACCTCAGCCAGATTGACTTTGACGCCCTCAAAGCCCAGTTTGACAAAGGGTACAAGCACACGGAAGCTGAGAAGCTAAAAGGGGCGATCGCCAGCCAGCTAACCCAGATGGTACGCCTCAACAAAAGCCGGATGAATTACCTGGACAAGTTTCAGCAGATGATTGATGAATACAATGCTGGTTCGCGCAACGTGGAAACCTTCTTTACCGAGTTGGTGGAGTTTGCCCAGGAACTGAAAGTTGAGGATAAACGTGCGATCGCGGAGAATCTGGAAGAAGAAGAACTGGCGATCGTTGACCTACTGACGAAACCAGATATCAGCTTAACCGAGAAGGAGAAGCTGGCAGTTAAGAATGTGGCAAAGGAACTTTTGTCAACCCTCAAGCAAGAAAAATTAGTACTTGATTGGCGTAGGCGGCAACAATCGAAGGCAGCAGTTAAGGTTGCGATTGAGGAGATATTAGACCAGCTACCCGAAGGTTACTCAACCGATGTGTACCAGCGCAAGTGTGAAGAGGTGTATCAGCACGTCTATGAGTCTTACTCAGGGGCAGGACGCAGTATTTACACTCCTGCTGCTTGAAGGCAACTTGAGGGGAATGAGCCATCTTACTCCCCCTAATCGCATTTTATCGTCTCGCCTGTTGCGGCTGATTGACGCGCCGCATCCGCAATTTTTAGGGCGTAATAACTTGCCTCCGGCGATACGTAGAGGGGCGTACCTTCACTGAAATAATCCAAGACCATCCCCGTATCTTTCCCAAATAACCCACGACGCCCGCCAACCTCAATCGGTGTCGTTTCTTCATCCCGAATCAGTGTTCCTTCATCGCCTTCAAACAGCAGCGTTCCTTTATCTCCATGCACCTCAAAGTTGCGTAAACTTTGCCAGAATACTTCCCCTTTGCCATAAGTCACTTCCGCAATTAACCCATTATGAAAGCGCAGTTGGGCGGTGCAAAGACAGGCGGTGAAGTAGTCTCCCGTTCCCCAGTACCGCGACTGACAGCTAACGGTGGCGACGCTGCCAAATAAGTCGGTGAGGCGATGGATGCGGGAGAGCGCCCCACTAAAGGGAAAGCCAAATAGTTCTCGGTGATACGTCCAACGGCGAGGGGCGGGACGCTTGGGAGCAATGGTGACGTAGCGGGCGTAGAAGGCGTTACCAATCTCTGGTAAAGACTGCCGCAGGGCTTGATGGAGTCCGCCTAAAAGTTCAATATGTTCAACGTGGAGGAGTTTGCTTTTGGCTTGTGCTAGGGCAATTAGGGACTTGGCTTCTTGGGGATCGAGGGCGAGAGGATATTCGATGATAACGTGCTTATTAGCTTCGAGGGCAGCACGGGCGATCGCACTATGATCGCGGTTAATTGTACAAATGACGACCGCATCTAAGTCGGGATGCTGGACAAGTTTTTGCCAGTGATCAATCGGGGAGGCGTTGTAGGTTTGAGCAAATTCGTTGGTCTTTTCCGGGGTGTGTCCATTGACAGCAAGTAAGTGCGATCGCTCATCGGCTTGCAATGCTTCTGCCCTCAGCCTTGCTGCAAACCCTGTCCCCACTATCCCTAGCCGCAGCGGTAACTCAACAGATAAATCAGACAAATTATTAATCGGCATCGCTGACGGCATCAAAGAATTACAACACTCTTTTACTACAATTTCACCCCTTCCTAAAAATGGGTGGTTGCAACGACCGCTCTAAGGTACTCAACCCTACTTCCGCAATCAGTGCTAACACAGCGACGGGAATTGCCCCAACTAGGAGAATGGCGTTGTCGTAAAGGGAAAAGCCCAGAACAATAAAGCTACCTAGCCCACCAGCACCAATAAACGCAGCCAGGGTAGCGCTGGCGATCGCTTCAGTGGTTGCGGTTTTAATCCCAGCGACAATTACAGGAAGTGCTAAAGGAATTTCAACTTGTTGGAGTACCTGTAGAGGTGCCATTCCCATGCCTTTGGCGGCTTCGCGAATGGCTGGATTAATGCTGCGAAAAGCAACGTCGGTACTGATCAGAATTGGCGGTATGACGAGTAGAGTCAGGGCGATCGCCGCCGATTGGAAGGTTAGCCCAAAGTAGGGAATGGCAACAAACAAAATCGCCAAACTGGGAATGACTCGTAAGCCGTTGAAGGTATTAATCAATACCGTAGAAGCGGTACGCGATCGCGAACTGAGTAACCCTAAGGGTAGCCCCAACCCCAAACCAATCGTTAGGGGCACCACCACCAGCCGTAAATGCTGCCCCAAGGCGGTCATCAGGCGATCGGGATTACTAGCGGCGTAGTCTAGAGCTTGAGCAAAGATATTCATACTAAGGGACGTTCAATCATAGAAGCCTTGTAACGCTACGCTATCCCGGCGAACGTTAATCCCGAAGACTTTCGCTCAGTTGTGGTTTGGTGCCGCCAGTTCAATGCTACCTTTGGCTACGCACCCCTTGGCACTTGAGGGTTGTAGAGACAGAGCGCGATCCGTCTCTACAGGTCTTTTCAACTGATCACTAGACCTCTTGCAAAAATGTACCAGACCCCTCCCCAACCCTCCCCTTACTAAGGGGAGGGGGCAAGATTTCAAGTCTCCCCCCTTACTAAGGGGGGATTAAGGGGGGTCTATTCGACTTATGCAAGAGGTCTACTCAATAGCGCGATCGCTACCTAGCTCGGTCAAGGTGAGTTAATGAATCTTATGTGTATAAAAGCTATCCCCAAACAAAGACCTTTGCTTCGTAGCCGCCGATGTCAGTCTTAATCTCGTTTTCGACTTCGACGTTGTAGTTGCCCGTCCACTCGTGCCAAGAACCAGCAGCAGGGAAGTTGCCAATCGTATAGTCACCCAGGAATTGGTCGGAGAAGTTAGCGACAACAACAACGCGGGAGCCTTCGTCAGTCCAGCGCGTGTAGGCGAAAACGTTGGCTTCGTTGTCTTCGTGGAAAAACTCAATGTTCTCAGTGTAGAGAGCTGGGTTGTCTTCGCGTAGATTAATCAAGCCTTTGTAGTAGTCGAATAAGCCGCGATTATTGTCACTTTGCAGTAATGTCCAATCGATTTTGGCGGATTCGATCGTTTTGGGCTTGTACTCGCCGAACTCTTCCCCCATCCAAACCAGGGGAACACCCACAGCCGTCATCAGGATAGCTACTCCCAGTTTGAACCGCTTGAAGGCTTCTTCATCCAAGATCCCGCGATTGCCCAGCTCTACCATTAAGCGATCGTGGTCGTGATTGGTGAGGTAATTGATCACATTGGTCGCCCCCATAAAGCCTTGCCGCTTACAGTCAATGACATCCTTGAGGCGTTCCAAATCAAAGGTATCGCCGCTGAGGTGTTCCACTAGACAGTGATAAAAACTATCATGCCAGCAAGCATCCATCGGGCCATCAAAATTAGTGATGCTGGTGGTTTCTGGGATATGTTCGGCGATGCAGTAAAACGGCTTTGACCCGGCTGATTTCTTGGCTTCATCAACAATCCAGTGCATGAAGTCGTAGTTGGCAATTTGCCGCGCTGCATCGTAGCGAATGCCGTCGAGGTGATATTCCTCAACCCAAAACCTCACGGTATCACCGATGAACTTCCACGCGGGCTTAATGTCTAAATTTTCGTCGTAATGCTCGTAGTTAAACTCTGGGCCCCAATTATTATCTGGGTCGCGGGGTTCGTGGTGATACCAGTAGTCGTGGTCAATTTGGGTTAGAGGACTTTCAGATTCTGAGTGGTTGTAAATCCCATCCATAATCACACGAATCCCTCTACCATGGCATTCGTCAATCAAATGCTTCAACTCTGCGGTTGAACCATAACTGGATTCAGTTGCAAAGAAGTAGCGCGGATTGTAGCCCCAACTGTGGTCGCCAGGATACTCCTTCACAGGCATCAGTTCAATGGCATTGATACCCAAGTCGCAGAGATAGTCTAACTTCTCCACAACGTGTTTATAGTTGCCGCGTGGGTTGGGGTCATCTTCGCCACCAGAGAAGTCGCCAACATGCAATTCGTAAATGACTAACTCACAATCGCCAGGTAGTGGCTTGTCGTCATGTTGCCAAACGTAGGTATCGACAATGCGTTTGCCGTCTTTAATTCGGACTATGCCGTTTTGAGTCGCGTTTTCGATGTCTGTGGCGTAGGGGTCGTTGACATCTACCCACTGATCCGGCTCAAAAAACCAGGATTTGGACTGCACGCGAAATTTGTACTGATGAACTCCATCCTCCAGTTCAACAGAGGTGCGAAAATAGCCATCTTCTCCCTTCTCCATCGGGATTTCTTCCCAATCTGAAAAAGATCCAATTAGTGCAGCGCCTTCGTTATAGGGAGCAAATAGATTAAATTCAATCGGACTTGTCATAAAACCCAAGCTTTAAAAAGGATTTAGAAACTGGAAGTGGATAGTAATATTGTCCACGCCTCAACCGAGTTATGAGATCGTTCGGAAGAGATAAAGTTGTATTTAGCTGGCTGGTGCTTGAGGAATAGGGCTGAACGAGGAAGAGAAGTCTTTTATGGCTCAATGCTAGGTTTTGCTAGTTATAGCGCTGATATTCAAAGTAATTTGCTCTTGGCTAGGGATTGATTAATCGCGATCGCCATTAATCAAAAACCTCAAATTTCGTAGTTATCCAGGAATTTTCAGAAGCATAAAACACAGATAACGTTCTTGTATCAGTTTTGGAAAATCAAACTCCAAGCCAAACTTGGAAATCCTCCCAACGTAAGAATCTAAAGGATGAATTCCCAATAGAAACTCAAGAACGTCGCCCAATAGTGAGAACTCCCGTCAAAGTAGGCGATAACCACTTGGTTTGGTCACCAGACAGCAAAACCCTTGCCTTCTGGCACAATGACCGAGAGGCGCGATATTACTGACTCAACCAAGCGATCGCGTTTTTAATCCAATCTTCTGGGTTGGTACTTTTCGCCACTAAGTTGTCCTGACTGACTACCGCCAGCGCCTGAGAAACTTCCTCACTGCTATAGCCAATCGCGAACAAAGTCAGCTCCACATCTTCTAGAATTTCTGGTGCGGGCCCAGTAGAAACGGTGGATGTCGCTGTCCCAGAGGTGTTGCGCCATTCTGCCAGTTTAGTTTTTAGCTCCAAAGCCAAGCGTTCGGCGGTTTTTTTCCCTACTCCAGGGGTTTTGGATAAGACGCGGATATTACCTGTGACAATGGCTTGTACCAAATCTGCAAGCCCCAAAGTATCGATGAGAGCGATCGCTAACTGGGCACCAATCCCACTCACACTCACCAACTGGCGAAACAAATCCCGTTCCGCCGCCGAAGCAAAGCCGTACAAAATCTGTTGGTCTTCCCGGATTTGCAGATGGGTAAACACTTGCACTGGCTCATCCCCCGCCGCCTGGAGATGTTGCGCCAAACGCCAGGGAATTTGCACTTCATAGCCAACCTGCTTCACGTCCAAAACCAGCGTGACGCGATTGGCGGCAGTTTTTTGAATCGTGGCGACAGTTCCCTTGAGATAGCTAATCATCACTGTTAGTCCTTGGTTATTAGTCTTTGGTAATCACCAAGGACTAATCCCTACTGAAGAAATCCGAAATGTTGCAAGCCTTCCAGGATACCACCTGCACAGTGCGCTTGTGCTAAGTAGTGGCGATCGCTGGCATTGGCGTCGTACCACTGGCGCAGTTCCGGGCGGGCATTACCGACAATGATCCCTCGCGATTCCCCAACGCTAAATAGACCGATATCGTTACCAGAGTCCCCACAGACAACGGTGCGCGTCCCATCAAAGCCCCATTGTTGCCGCAAGAACTCTACAGCAAGCCCTTTATTACCCAAACGGGGCAAAATGTCTAGGTCTTTCCCGCCGCTATAGATTAACCTTACGTCAAGACCGCGCTCTTGCAGTTGGGCTTCTAGGCGAGGTACTACTTCCACCGCCGCTTCTTCGCTCAGATAGTAGCTGGCTTTAAAAGGACGCTGTTCCGACTCTTCTTGAGGAACCAGATCGGAATAATGGGCAGCGGTGGCGACAGCAAGTTCTCGATTCCAACCTTGGGAAAGTTTTTCTGACCAAGTTGAATCTGGGACATCTTTACTATCATCTTCATAAATTTCTGTGCCCACAGCGGTAATTAGAGCATCAGGATCGATCAGGTGCTTTTCGGCTTTGAGTTCGTGGTAGAGAGTCAGCGATCGCCCCGTGGCATACACAATCTTTGCCCCCTGTTCTTGGCGCTGCTGGCTCAGGCGTTGCTGAAGTTCACCCAGGGCATTGTCATCACCTACAAAGGTGTGGTCTAAGTCAGTTACGAATAAAAATGCTGTCACAGTAACCTCTTTAGTGCTTGCAGTCTAATTACTGCTTTATTGTCCTATAGGAGTGCCTACCGCCAGCAATCTGTAGAAAGGTTACCTGCAACCTCTGTATAACCTGTCGCTTTTCTCCACAGCGATTGATGGGTTAACGCCATTTTTGGCTTTAACCTGAGAGGACGTTTTGACTTTTTGATCACGCCATTCTGTGACTAATTTGATGAAATCACTGTTGACCAAGCTGTTTTCCTGGCTTCCCCAACTCAGTTATCAAGTTTGGATTCTTGCTGGGGGTCGGCTACTCTCCCAAGTGGGTAATGGCTTCACGTTGTTTTATGCCCCAATCTTTTTTGTCAATCAAGTCGGTTTGTCGGCAACGGCTGTGGGAATTGGGCTAGGGAGTGGTTCTGTCTCCGGTGTTGTCGGTCGCTTTTTGGGGGGGTCGTTTACCGACTCGAAGTTTTGGGGACGCAGGCGAACGTTGTTACTTTCGGCGGCGGTGTCGGCGGTGGCGGATGTGGTGTTGGCACAGACTTATAACCTCCCCACATTGATCGTTGGTAACTTGCTGATGGGGTTGGGAATTGGTCTATATTGGCCCGCCACCGAAGCCGCCGTTGCCGATTTAACGACGATTGAACAGCGCAATGAGGCATTTGCTATTACACGTCTAGCAGATAATATCGGCTTAGGGTTTGGGGTTGTCTTAGGAGGGCTAATCGTTTCGACAACAGGAAACTATCGCCTGCTGTTTGTCATTGATGGCATTTCTTTTTTGGTGTTCTTTGGGATTATTTATGCGGCGATTGGTGAAACCTATGCTTTTGATCAGCAGCCTCACAAACGCATCGCTAGGGGATGGGCAGTAGCACTGCGCGATCGCTACTTGATGGTCTACGTTCTAGTCAATATCTTGTTCACCACCTATCTTGCCCAAGTGAACAGCACAATGCCCTTATATTTCAACAACTTTGTCTCCGGCGGCACTGCCCAAGGCGGATTTTCACCCCGAATTATTAGTGGATTGTTTACCTGGCATATTGTCTTTGCCGCCTTATTGCAGTTGCCTATTGCCCGGTGGCTAAATCGCTTTAGTCGTCCCCATGCTTTGATGCTTTCCATGGTGTTGTGGGGATGTGGCTTTGTTTTGATTTGGGTAACGGGGGTGACGGCAACAAATCCCTTAGTTTGGGCAATCGTGGCATTAGGAGTATTAGCGATCGCCACCGTCTCTTACACCCCATCTGCCTCTGCCCTGGTCGTAGACTTAGCCCCCTCATCCTTACGCGGAGTCTATCTTTCCATTAACTCTCAATGTTGGGCGATCGGCTACTTCATCGGCCCCACCCTCGGTGGTTGGGCATTAGATCAATCTCGTAGCATCGCCAATAGTTTATGGCTAGCCTTGGCGCTAAGTGTGACGATTGGTCTAGGCATTTTGCAATACCTGGAGCGCATCCGCACTAAAAGGGACGTATAGCCCAATAGCACTGACTCAAGCAATAAAACTCCTCACAACCCACCGATCAACCCTTGTGCAGGGGGTCTGGGGGAGGCACTCATCCCCCAGTGGGGGGTTTGGGGGGAAGCCCCCCCAAGCTGGGTTTTTCTCAAGAACGATTATTCCACTCAAGTCACTGCCATTCGCCTATAGCTAAGCTATCCCCCCCCCTACAGCACCACCCTAAATTCAACTAGGATGGCTACGCCAAGTCAAACAGCAGCATTTCAGCATCAGATGTCGCCTCAATCGCCACATCCGTTTCTTCGCTGATTGCCGCACCATCACCCTGTTGTAATGTCACACCATTGAGGACGACTTCCCCACGGGCAACCTGTATCCAGGCGTGGCGATTGGGATGAAGGGTATGGGAGACGCGATCGCCTTTCCCCAAAACTGCCGCATACAACTCCACATCCTGATGGACAGTAAGCGCCCCATCTTTGCCATCTTTAGCGGCGACTAAGTGCAAATTCCCCGGCTCTTTGCTTAACCCAAAGTTTTGCTGTTCGTAGCTGGGTGAATTTCCTTGCAGATCTGGCAACAGCCAAATCTGCAATAAGTGAACGGGTTCCGTTTGGGAGTGATTAAATTCACTGTGGAGAATACCAGTTCCGGCACTCATGCGCTGGACATCACCGACTTGCATGACTGAACCCGTACCCAGGCTGTCTTTATGTTCTAGCGCTCCTTCTAGTACATAGGTAATGATTTCCATGTCGCGATGTCCGTGGGTACCAAACCCAGCACCCGGAGCAACGTGGTCTTCATTAATCACCCGCAACGCCCGAAATCCCATATGGTCACGGTCATAGTATTGTCCGAATGAAAAGGTGTGGTTTGTGTCGAGCCAACCATGATTGAAATGACCTCGGTCTGTTGCTTTGCGTAGAGTAATCATTATTCTTGCTACTCCTTACTTTTTTGGGGCAATACTTTAAAACCCTTTCACTTTCAAAAAGCCAGATGTCAACCAATGCCAGTAGCGAGTAACACTCTTCGCCATTAGCACAGATAGCACCTTCTCTCTAAGTCGGTATTGAGTGAAATGGTATCGGTTAATTTTTACTATTTAATTTTACGATTAGTAAACTCTTTTGGGAAAGTATGCACTTTAAAGTAAGGTACTTACTAAAAAGACACTAAGGAGAGAGGGTATGATTAATAAAAGCAAATTAACCTGCCCCGTAGAAAGTACATTAAAAGTTATTGGCGGGCGCTGGAAAGTTTTGATTCTCAGAGAACTATTTCAGGGGGTGAAGCGGTTTGGGGAGTTACACCGAGCATTGAACGGCATCACCCAAAAAATGCTTACCCAACAACTGCGGGAAATGGAAGCAGATGGCATAGTCCATCGGGAGGTGTACTTGCAGGTACCGCCGAAAGTAGAGTATTCCCTCACCACCTTAGGAGAAAGTCTCAAACCGCTCGTTGAGGAGATGCACAAATGGGGCATTAACCATCTCAACGAGCAAAATCAAGAACCATTAACTCAAAGCCTTACAGACAATAGTAAAATTAGGTGCAGTCTGCATCGATAACAATTACTTAATTTTGCTGGCATAAGACAGGCATTCTGACCAAAGCGCGATCGCTTACTGGCAACGGCTGTGTCTAGCCAGTCATGGAAATTAACTGAACCTAAAGTGCTAAACAGTTTCGTTTTATCTCAACGCTTTTCCGCATTAAATCGCAAAAATATGTCGATACTTTGGGGAAGAAAAAGCCCGAAAGGGCAGAGGCGCTACCAAAACCCGCTCCTTCATCCCTTATCCTTTATCCTTGAGACTTCTTTAGTCAGGTTTTCTTCCCTTAATTTGAGGGATTAATAGTGCCAAGTATAATCGCGGTTATCAACGGCAAAGGAGGCGTTGGTAAAACAACGACATCAGTCAATTTAGCCGCCGCCTTAGCGGTAAAAAAGCGCGTCCTCCTAGTTGATAGCGATCCGCAAGGCTCTGCAACGTGGTGGTTTGAGCGTGGCGATCGCGACATGGGATTCGATCTATCTCAAGAGACAGACCCTACCCTATTGAGCAATCTGCGGAAAGTTGAAGGCTACGATATCGCCGTAGTGGATACGCCGCCAGCGCTGCGCTCTGAAGCCTTGGCAGCCGTGATTGCGATCGCCGACTATCTCGTCTTGCCCACACCCCCGGCCCCAATGGACTTGACTGTTCTCATTGAAACCGTGCGAGACGCGATCATCCCCGTCGGAACAGCGCATCGCGTCCTGCTAACACGGGTAGACTCTCGCAGTCTCCGAGAAGCCTTAGAGGCAAAAAACACCCTCAAAGAACTAGGAGTGCCCGCCTTTGATGCCTTTGTTCGCGCGTACAAAGCGCATGAACGAGCCGCCCTTGAGGGTATACCGATCAACCAATGGCGAGGCGCTAACGCCCATGAAGCTCAGGCAGATTATCGCCGCGTCGCAGAAGAATTACAGCACGAATGGGGAAGCTAATGGCAAGAAAAAAACTCACAGACCTACTGCGCGAAGAGGTAGAAAAGCCTACCGAGCAAACAGGTGAAAAAGTTCGAGAAATTAACGCCGTAAATAAGTCGCAAATGAATACACCAGCAAATCGTTCTCAACGCTCTAATCCCACCAAAGCCGATTTAGAAGCAACCATCAAGGAGCTAAGAGCCGCCCTTAGAGAAGCACCAAACCCAGAAGACTCTTCCACTGAATTAAAAGATGCTTTGCAAGCAGCTAAAGAAAGAGAAACCACTTTACAAAAGCAAGTTGCTCAATTGCAATCCGAATTAGAACAACAGCAAAAGTTAGTGCAGGATCTCAAAAAAGACCTACAAAAATTAAACGCGCTCCAGTCCGAACTGAAGGAAGCGAAAAATGCGGCTGTTAACTTGGCAGACGTGAATGAAAAGCTGATTCAGCAAGTTAATAGCGTCAAAAAAGAGACAACTGCCCTCGCACCGCAAGTTAATAGCGTCAGAAAAGAGACAACTGCCCTCGCACCGCGGGTGAATAGCGCTTCTGAAAGTCCACCTCAGGAAGTTAATAGCTTGAGAAAAGGCACAAATATATTCAAAAATCAGGTCAATAGCGCTCTCGTACCGCAGTCAACCATGCCGAAGTATCAAGGACACCTCCGACCGATTGAAAAAGAGGGAGAGAAGCCGGACGATTTTGCCAAAAATACTTGGTTGCTATAATTTTCTTGACTAAAAATTGTTAATAACAAGCCCTGCCTAAGTATTGCCTAAGCAGGGCTTTTTCGTGTTTATTTCTAAAAGGCGATCGCTATCGATTCACCCTGACTACTCCCACTTCAGGATCGGTTGCCGGAAGAGTTCTCGCCTCCCCTGAGTCACCGTTAAGAAATCTCCTTTAGCCGTTCCCCGAATCAGCAGGTAGTTGACATTACCGTTGACTGCCGCAAAGTAGTTACCCTGTTGATCGTAGTCAACCAGAGGAAGGCGGATAGAATTACCATTGCGCTTGTTAACGCCTACATAGGTACCAGGATAATCCCCGCCACAAATATTTACCCAAAAGCCTCTCGTTTCGGCAGAAACAAATAAACTCTCACCTTTTCTGCAATAGTTCCGAGTCTGAGCAACAAGTAACGGTTGTGACGACTGACTGATAACTTCTCCTGTATCGCGCTTACCTGTCTCTACCGCAGCAGGACTCTTTGTTGCCGCTTCTACCCCAACCGCCGCCGTTAACAACAAAGAAGTTCCTAAAAGTGCAACTCTACGAAGACCAATCGGTAAAATATTCATAATTCCAGAGCTTTCTAAAAACGACCAAGATGTTCTTTGAACTGGTGAAGAGACAAAAGCGTCTCCTGCTCAGTTATACTCCACTGAGTTTGAAGCCAGTTCCAGAAAATACCCCTTTCAATACCTAACACTTGGAATTGTAATTATTTACTACGTTCTACTTAAGTAAAAACCCTGATAAAAAACTCCCTCAGACAGATAAATTAAATGTCTGAGGGAGTTCTTGTTAGGTACTAACCGCAATATTACTAATTAAGCAGGGTTAGCTTGCGCTCTTTTTTGGAGAAGCTGCATCACAGATGTTTTTTCTAACAACCCAACCAAGACACCATTGTCACGGATGACAGGCAGTTGGTTGAGTTTTTTCTGTTCTAGGAGTGTCACAACTTCCAGCAGTGACTGATCAGACTTAACGGTGGTGGATAATTCCGTTGGCTGCATGAGTTCCTTTACAGAAACTTCTGTCCAGTGAGAGGTGGGAATATTCCGCAATTCATCTACGGGAATTGCACCAATCAGTTGCCCTTCTTCATCAGTCACCAAGAATCTTGCCCATTTGGTTTTGCCGATGATGTAGTTGTTGGCAAATTCTCTCAGGGAGATGTCAGCAGAGACAACCGGGCTATCTGGTAGGACGGCATCTTCAGCTTTTAGACCAGACAGGAGTTGTTGAATGTTTGCAGATTGGGCAGAACGACCAGCATTTTGTAGCAAGAACCAACCAATCAGGATATTCCAGAAATTACCGAAGCTGCCATACAGGAATAGCGGAATCAGCCCAGAGATAATCGCTAACCAGCCTAGGAACTGACCAGCTCGGCTGGCAAAAACAACACCTTTGTAGGGGTTACCAGTGATTTTCCAAACCGCCGCCTTGAGGATGTTGCCACCGTCTAAGGGTAAGCCAGGAATCAGGTTAAACAGTGCCAGGATTAAGTTAACCGAGGCAAGCAGCCCTAGTACTGCCCCTAAAGGGCCTGAGAGCGGCAAGGCGAAGTTAACGGCGGTGAATAGACCAAATAGGAGGACGCTGACGGCGGGGCCGGCGATCGCTACCCAAAAGGCTTCACCAGGGCTTTCAGATTCTTTCTCTAAAGCCGCTAAACCCCCAAACAGAAACAGAGTAATAGATTTTACTCCAATGCCTTGCTTGATAGCGACGAAGCTATGTCCTAGTTCGTGAGCTAATACTGAAGCAAACAACAGCAACGCAGCGACTAAGCCCAAAAGCCAGGGAGTAATTGCACCCAGGGAGGGAAATTGAGCGCCTAGCGCACCGCCGTAGCTCAATGTCACTAAACCTAAGACAAAAAACCAAGAGGGATTTATATAAAAGGGAATTCCGAATAAATTACCGACACGTATATTGCCGCCCATGGGGATGACCTCAAACCTTTATTATGAAGACGTTTTATCGACTACGTCTGTATCAATGCTTTTATCGTAACGAAATGTAAATAAGTTTCTCATCTATCGGCTGTCGTAAGATCCGTCTGTTGTAGTTCGGTTATGGGAATAAGGCGTTAATCTGATCTCCCTCAGCCTTCGGCATAATAGAATCAGCACCCAGTTTGCGTTTGCAAGCTTGCGCTTAGGCATGGTGGGTGCGCCTCAGATTGCCTATTGATACCCCCTAGCGCTCATGTCAGTTCCAGAAAGCAAAGTAACTCGCTCTTATCACCAAGAAGATATTCAGCAAATTCTCAACTTGGCGATCGCTCGTCAGGCAAACAGTGGTGAATTTTCCCGCACTCAACTAGTGGAGATTGCTGATGAACTCGGCATTTCCCACCAAACTCTCCTAGAGGCAGAGCGCGATTGGCTGCTACAGCAAACAGAGCATCAAAAGCGCGGCGATTTCAATCTCTACCGACGTAGCCGCTTCAAGAAACGTGCGGGTAAGTTTTTAATCATCAATGGCTGTTTAGTCGGTGTGGATCTACTCACCGGGGGTCAGCTTTCTTGGTCTTTATATATCCTATTGTTCTGGGGAACAGGACTGGGGCTTAATGCTTGGAACACCTATCAGCCAGACAGTGAAGCCTACGAACGGGACTTCCAACGCTGGTATCGCCAGCACCAGCTCTCCCAGGTTGCTCGCTCACTTTTTAACCGCGTAGATAACTGGCTAAAGACTTCCTTCTAAATTAAATGTTTGCGATCTCTCCCAACTCAGAATTGGTGAAGGGCGATCGCCCTGCTGTCTGGTGCGGCACAGTATTCGCACTCTTGGGCTTTCGTCTATCCATGGCGATCGAGTTGTTGGATGGCTACCCACCACATCCGCCACTAATCTAGCTCTATCCGTTAAAAATCTTTTAACGGATTATTTTCGTCAGCCACTTCAAACTCAGCCATACAATTTACCTCAAATCAGAAAAATTGCGCCTCAAATGTAGCATTGCAACAATCAAAGGCGGCGTTCTAAATTTGTATTCATCCCGTTATTTCTCTCCAAAATCTCATCGATAAGCGTTCAATTCAGATAGTTTTTGAGATTTATTCTTTTCGATAGAGGGCAAAATACGGCTGTGAGATAAGCTGGCAGTAGCTTAAATAATGCTGCTAAATATATTTTAGGAATATAAAAATTATGTCTAAGCCTTTTTTGCTGTCGCGTGTGCTTCTTCGCTTTAACAGTGAAGCAGAGGACTTACTAGGAGAACTCTCGGCAGTGGCTTTAACACCAGATGGGAGTTTGTGGTTAGGTTCTGATGAATTTCTCTCTGTTGAGCGATTATCCCTGATTGAGCCATGCATTTACGGAGAACACGAACCCTTTGCAATTGGCGATTTTGTCGAACTCTTCAATCAAGATGATGAAATTGATATTGAGGGCATGGATTATGCCGATCATTATCTCTGGCTAACAGGCTCCCATAGTACAAAGCGCAAAAAGGCAAAAGGCAAAACAGCAGCAAAGGATATTGCCAGATTATCAACAATTAAAACTGAACCTAATCGTTATTTACTAACCCGTATTCCTGTTTTTGGAAAAGAATTATTTAAAACCTGCTCTCATCCCGATAATCCAGATGAGCAACTGACAGCAGCCTGCTTACAAAAAACGGATCAAGGTAACATCCTCATCGATGCGTTAGCAGAAGACGAGCATTTAGGCCCATTTTTAACCTTCCCCCTACCGAGTAAAGAAAACGGCTTTGACATTGAAGGATTAGCCGTTCGAGGAGATAGAGTATTTTTGGGATTCCGAGGCCCAGTTTTTCGCGGCTGGGCAATTATTTTAGAAATAGAAGTAGAAGAAAAAGAGCCAGGAATCCTAACGCTCAAAGAAATTGGTAAAGAAGGAAGGTGTTATAAAAAGCATTTTGTTCAACTAAATGGCTTAGGCGTGCGGGAACTATGCCTAAAGGAAGACGATTTGATTATTCTGGCAGGCCCCACAATGGATGTGGAAGGTTCAATGCAAGTCTTCCGTCTCAAAAATGCCTTAGATCGCTCTGAAGATACTATATCTAGTCAGGAATCGGGAGAGCTAGAAGTGATGTTTGATCTGCCTTTCATACCAGGAACAGACCACGCTGAAGGATTAGCACTGTTTGCCTGTTTAGGACAGTCAGATTCTCTATTAGTTGTTTATGATTCCCCTGATGAGAGCAGAAAAGTGGAGTCGAATGCGATTTACGCCGATGTCTTCCGGCTTCAGTAACCCCCACCGCGCAGTTAACCCTTGTTCAGTGAGAGAAAACCGATGCCTACTTCAAACCAGTTATTGATCAGTGAGAAAATTCGTCAGGCTCCTAATTATCATTTAGCTGAGAATCTTGATAAGGAGTTACCAATAATTGAGGAGAATGTTACCAAATCAGAGTATTTAGATGCTTTAGCAGAAATCAGTGCGATTCAAATCTTTAAAGATATACCTGGCATCAAAAAGACGAAAATTTCCATTGGCTTAGATAATTTTCTTGAAGTTTGGCAACTTATACCCAATCGGGTGCTATTAAAAGAAGACTTGCAGCTTTTAGAGCAAGATAAAGAGCGAGTTGAAGCCATTACAGCTCAACTTATGCAGTGTTGCGAGTGTTATTTAAGTTCAGAGATCTTTGATAACAAGTTAGATGTTCAGTCTTGGCAGGATGTTTCTCAAGTAGTTGAACATCATAAGTATGATTTTGAATTTCTTAATATAGATTACAGTTTTCCTGAAACACTGCCGTTATCAGACCATATGTTGGAAGCGACTGCCTGTTACAACATTTCGTTAATTGCAACTCGTCCTTTTAATGGCGGATATATTGAAGATGATTACAACTCTCTTTATAACTTCAGCATTGAAGCGCGGTTAAAGAGTAATAGACCTCTTGCATAAGTCGAATAGACCCCCCTTAATCCCCCCTTACTAAGCTATGCATTACTCACATCTTTCTTAATAAAATCTGGCTTGACAGAAGTAGTGGTAAGGCGGGAAAGTAGCAACCAAGTTTGTGTAATGTCATGTAGTCGTCGCAGACCTTGCCAAATTGTTTTCACACCTGGTTCTCCATCCTGCTTACGTGCCAAAAACCCGCCCAATTGGGCAATCCACCGGACACAAGCCCTTAAATTGGGGGGCACATCAGGTGGCAAAGGAGTTTGATGAATAGTGCAGTAAAGTGCTTGCCATTCATGGGTTTGCAGAACCGTATCAGCCGGAGTATCCGGGTGGTAACGCGCCAGATAAGTAATCCACAACAAACGCCAAGCCACAATCGTATAGGTGGCTAAAGCACGGTGGATGCGGTCAGCCGCTTCTAATTGCAGTTGTTCGAGGCGACAACCGCTCTTAAGGACGTAATGATAGCGCTCAATCAGCCAACGATAAGAGTACCAGCGCAAACATTGCACGACATCCTCAAAGCAAGTAATAGCTAGGGTAGTCAGGAGTAACCAACTGACTGCCTCCATACCGGGCGGGGGATTTTCTTCTTGTGCCAAAATCACCTGTACAGTAACAGGTTGGAGCTGTTGACGCTGTGGATGAGTGGCTGGTGGTTGCAACTCAAGGGTAGTAGCACGTAGCGTCAGGGTAGCGACTCGTGGCTCACGTTCTGGATGCCGTCTAAGTTCTAAAGTGAGTTGACCCCAAGCAGGAATTTGCCCAATAGCTTGCTGTAGGCGTTGCCGTTGTTGGTCTTGAGTCGTGGATTTGACTACATCGGTTGTGGTTGGCGCGAATCAGAAACTCACAGTTCGGGCGACGTGGCAGGACAAACAACTCATAGATGTCTGCTTCCCGGTCAGCCACTGTGACCACCATAATTTCCTCTGGGATTAGACTCTGGGTGGCATCCAAGGCAGTTAACCAACGCTGGCTCTCTTTATCTTGGATGGGTTTTTTGTGTCGTTGATGTTTCTTGCCGAGTTCGGCAGGGTCTCTAGCCCAAAGCTGCTGATGCAATATCCCCAAGGGTATACCATTGGTACTGCTACACAATACTGAGTGGATTTTTAAACCCCGTGAACTGGCATTGTCCAGATACCCCATACCCTTCTTACTGGCATGGTGGGTGAAGTTCGCTTCTGTAGTGTCTTGAATGGCAATAACTACGCTGTGTTGCTTGATTCGTTCTATCGTACTTTTTTGGTGGGCGAGGCGGATAGCTTCGGGTTTGACGTGAGGAGAACTCCAAAAGTCATAAGCCGCTTGAGTCGCCGCCCAGTCCCCTGACGCTTGCGTCACACTGGCATTCGGTTGGGCAGCTAAGTCACTGACAAGACGTATCAGCCGTTTGTTGCGGCGCACGTCCCCCAAATCAGCATATTGCAGTTCTTGTACTGCCCAATTGTTCATCCTGTGTGTCTCCTTTGTCACCAATGATCGCTCTTGCCACCGGAGTTTACAAAAGACTTTACCTCTACAGCCAGTTAATTGCACAGGCATCCGCTTAAGTGTCCCTTGCTTGAGACACCTGTGTGTCACTGTCCAGCAACCTGTTACAAAACATTAACTGATTCCCTGAAACTTTGCGCCTATAAGCGTTGTGGATTGTTAAGAAAGATGTGAGTAATGCATAGCTTACTAAGGGGGGAGACTTGAAATCTTGCCCCCTCCCCTTAGTAAGGGGAGGGTTGGGGAGGGGTCTGGTACATTTTTGCAAGAGGTCTAATGTATGAACGAATATCACTGACTTGAGAGAAAAGAGTTGTTCTTGAGAAAAACACCGCTTGGGGGCTTTCCCCCAAACCCCACAAGGATTGAGCGGTTGTGATGAATTTTCTTACATTCAGTGCCATTCACGTATGAACTACTTTTTTGTCCGTATTGTCAACACCTGCGGCGGCGTTGAATCTGGTGGATAAATCAAATCAACGTCAACCATTTTTCGACTTCCTGGCGGCATTATCAATGTCTCTAGTGGCTCTAATACTTGCCCGGTGCGTTGCCACACATGCACGTAGCGCGTCAGGGGTTGTCCTTGCTCATTGCTGTAGCGTAAGCGCACTGTCCCTCGGAAGAAGCGGTAATCCAAGGAAGGAATCCGAAAACGCAAACCGCCTTGACTCAGCTTGTCTTCTTTCAGTGGCGTTTCGAGGGTGAATGTCACCGCCTGGGTTTCTGATGTGGGATTGTACAACGGCAACTTGAGATTATATTCCACCGCGTAGTTCCCATGGGCAGCGTAAGCGGTATCGGGATAACGCGCCAGCATCGGTGCGGTTTGAATCTGAGATGTGCCCAACGTTCCACCCCGGAGGGTATTAATTCCATAGGAAAACGCACTTCCAGATTGAGGAATCGTCAAGTCTTTACCCCCAGCCGGATCTACTAGCCGTGCTTGCCAGCGCGAACCTTCTGCCACACCCGCCACGCGACCATATATAAGTTGACCTGTGGCTTGTTCCGGCGGCGTAGGGGCTTTATCTCGCGGCCCGGCTAAATTTCCTGTATTGAGTAAAGCTTGCCATTCTGCAAGGGTTGGAGCTTTATCGCTTCCATCAGCATTTTTCTTGGCAAACATCATTAAACTCGCTGCATGAACCGCACCATTACTGTTTAAGTGCATCAAGCCAGAACGTCCGTTAATTGGCTTTTGAAGATTCCGTACTGGCATCGGATGATTGAGTAACATCCGACTCTGTCCCGGTGGAATAACTAGCTTTTGGGGAAAGTTTGCTTGGACTTTACCTTGGAGAACATCAGTAACAACGCGATCGCCTGGCCCTGCATAGACGGTATTATCAGGATTCTCTAAATAATTAGGCAAAGTGATGTAGGGAGACTCTGTTACTAGATACGTTGCTGCTTGCAACACCTCTACCGTGACAGGTTTGCTTCCAGGATTGTGCAGCATCACCCCTAAATAAAACGTCTGCAAATCCTTAGGTGTGTGAGTTTGGTGGTGAACAAATAAGTCAAATCGTCCGGTGAAGGGGAAGTTGAGATGAGCCTCTGCCACCGCTTTCCCTGTGGGAGAAAATGTAGACAGCAAAATTCCTTCTGTCTTCACCCACTCCGGACTATTGCTGTTGAACATCGGCACCTTGTCTAGCTGTCCTGGTAATGCCCGCACTTCCTGGGGTTGCACTACTTCTTGGATTGGCGTTGGTGCGGGAGAAGCTTGTGCAAGGGAGGTTGATTGTGATGACTGGAGACGTGTTTTAGCCTGCTTGCTGAACCCCCAGCAACCGCTACTGATTAACCCAATTGTCAGGAGTGACAGCACAACGATAGGCGTTTTATGTTGGGGAAGCATAGAAGACTTGGGCGTGGGTGAAGGAAGAATTACGCCCTGGTTAATTAGATACAATCTCTGTTGCTGACGTTCCTCTATGTATGAAAGATAGCCAGTTTTTTAACTGTCCCAATCCTGAAAAGAGGAGCCGTAACGGTTTGTCTGGTGTTGGAAAAAAATCACAACAGGTGTAGAGAAACTGAGGAAAAAAGCAAATTTTTGGGGAGTTATAGCCAGAAAATGACCAGAGCGATCGCTCTACTACATTAGACACTTTATAGAAGTGGTTGGCGACTCTTCCCTATTCATAAAAGTTGGACGCAAATTAAGGACATCAACTGCCAATCTTCTAAAGATGTTGCAATTTATTCCTTCTGCCTTAATTGTCTTGCGTTTTCTCCTGGGTCTTTTGCTTCTGTTGAATGCTCTTGATGGCAAAACAGACGCCTGGTTTATTTTGGGTTTTGTGGCTGCCTTTCTCTGTGATATTTTCGATGGAGTCATTGCTCGTCGCCTGGGAGTGAGTACAGCAGGATTGCGTCAAGCAGACAGTTGGGCGGATCGTTGCCTTTATCTCTGCATTGCCGTGAGTACCTGGTTAGTACATCCTGAGGTTTTAATGGCGTTTAAGATGCCGTTGTTGACGGTCGTGTTTCTGCAACTCATTTGGTGGGTAGTTAATCTGCTGAAGTACGGACAACCTGCCAGTTATCACACCTATACGGCAAAACTTTGGGGAATTACATTATTTATCGCTACAGTTGCTCTGTTTGGTAGCGATCGCGCCGGAATTGCTCTGTGGAGTGCGATTATTGTCGGCGGCGTTCACACCATTGAAGAGATTGGGATGACGCTGCTGCTGCCCCAATGGACTCACGATGTACTGAGCATTGTACATGCGCGGCGAATAGGTCAGCAGATGCAGAATACAGTGGTTTGAGTAATTACATTAGTTTTTCGCTATGGCTAAAGCGGATTTTTACTTCGCTGGAGAACTCAACTTCTTTTTGCCTCTCCAGAGAAAAAACAAACGGTTTTCCCATTATTTTGAAGAACGAGCTGCGATTAAGGACACGATTGAAGCCTTAGGGATTCCTCATCCAGAAGTTGACTTAATTTTGGTCAATTCTGAACCTGTGGATTTTTCTTATATCGTGACCGATGGCGATGAAATTGAGGTTTATCCCGTTTCTGCGGCTATTCAGGGTCAGTCAAGTAATAAAGAATTAGGCGATCGCTTTATTTTAGATGTCCACTTAGGCAAACTTGCCAATGCCTTGAGAATGTTGGGCTTTGATACCCTGTACCGCAACGACTACGACGATGAAGAGTTAGCCAAAATTTCCGCCGCTCAAAACCGAATTCTCCTGACTCGCGATAAAGGTCTTTTGATGCGAAGCATCGTAACTCGTGGCTACTACGTCAGAGAAACTAATCCGGAAGGGCAAGTTAAAGAGGTGTTGCAACGCTTCAACTTATTCGATCAAGTTTCGCCCTTTCATCGCTGCATCCGTTGCAATGGCTTGTTAGAACCCGTATCCAAAGAAGCGATCGCTGACCAATTGCTTCCCAAAACTCGGCAAGCGATTAATGAATTTCATCGCTGCTGTGAATGTAGACAGATTTACTGGAAAGGCTCTCACTACGCAGGTATGCAGCATTTCGTTCAGGAAGTGCTGAACTCCAGAGGTGAAAGGGCGCAATCCTAAATCTGAGTAGTGTGTAGCCGCGTTCGGTAGCTTAAGTCATGGTGATGATAATTTTGCCAACGGCGTGTCCGGCTTCACTGTAGGCGTGAGCCTCGGCTAGTTCTGATAGGGGAAACGTTCTGTCTATGACTGTACGAACCTTGTCGGCGGTGATTAAATCCTTGAGATAAGCCAAATCCTGACTATTAGATTGAGCAACGATCAACTTTGCCTTTTGACCGGGTAGAACAAATGTAATCGCACTTTGCACTAAGCTTTCGGTAGACGGTAATGTCGTTACGTACACTCCATTCGGTTGCAAAACCTTTTTGCACTGAGAGAAGGATTGCTTACCCACAGCATCAAAAATGATGTCGTACTGCACCGCATTTTTAGTAAAGTCTTGGGTAGTGTAATCAATTACACGATCAGTCCCCAAAGACTCTACTAATTCAGTATTTTTGCGACTGCAAACCCCCGTTACCTCTGCACCAATCGCTTTGGCAATTTGTACCGCGAAGGTTCCGACTCCCCCAGAAGCACCATTAACGAGTACTTTGTGTCCCGGTAGAATCTGCCCCTGATCCCGCAAACCTTGCAAGGCTGTTATAGCAGCTAGCGGTACCCCAGCTGCTTCTTCGTAGCTCATGTTGTCGGGTTTGACGCAAGCGGCGCTCTCTGACACGGCTGCATACTCAGCGTCAGCGCCTCCGGGTAAGGACTTGAGATAAGCGTAGACACTATCTCCTACTTGAAATCGGGTGACGGCGTCTCCCACGGCTGTGACGATTCCCGCCGCGTCGAAGCCTAATACTAAGGGGAAGTTGTAGCCAGTGAGCAGTTGCAGGTGTCCGTAACGGATTTTCCAGTCTACGGGGTTAACGCTGCTGGCGTGAATTTTGACAAGTAGCTGGTCAGGTTTGATTTGAGGCTCAGGAATGTCTGTGTATTGTAGAACTTCGGTGCCACCGTATTTATTGATTGCGATCGCTTTCATGTTTGACTTCTTGATCCGTACTAATTCCCTCTACTCCCAGATTCAGCATTCCTGTTGATTCCCGCCTTCTGTCGAGGGAGGTAACCGTTTTACTTTTCAGGTAAAAACTGCCTTTATGTATAGATTTTAAAAACTTTCGAGCCATCTTTGCTTAATCAGAATTACTTGGCGATCGCCAACGCTGCAATTCTTCTTCTAGGAAGTAATTGACTAAATTTTGATACATTTGCTCAATCACATCGGGATTTAATCCTTCAGCTTCTGCCCAGAGCCGTCGCTGCTGCAACATAGCTTTCACTCGTTCGGGAGCTTTGACGCTTGTTTGACTGATCTTAAATTTTGCTGCCGCTTTGACGTAAGCAAATCGTTTGCCAAGTGCCGCAATAATTTGGCGATCGAGTTGATCTATTTCTGCGCGAATGTCTTGCATATTGGCGCATTCTTCTGGGAGTTTCATTTTTTCAGTTCAAGATAAAAAAGAAGGCGAGATCCCCAATTTCTCTAAGAAGTCGGGGATCTGAGGCACTGGCATCTTACAAATCATTCAGACATTGAGTACGGGCTTCATTGCCAATTAATCTGGATTTAAGAGGGAATTTCGGCAAGAACCGCAAGAGGACGATCGCCAACAGCTCAATGAGCAGTTGCATGGGCAAAGGAGCGATCGCCAAGCCCCAAATTAGTAGGATTACCCCACTAACGACGACCGCGATCGCATAAACTTGATCGCAAACTTTGATTCCTGTCCAGATTATTCCTAGACCAATAGCTAATAAAACGATATAGGTTGGCAGCATATTGTCAGTTTTTAAATGTGTCGATCGAGTTGAAACAGAATTCCAGCTTTTTTGGCTAATTGCTAAAAATAATTAGCGATAAATTAGCAATTAGCCTCGACTCTCTAAACGCGATCGCCCTCACCTCTTCAACTTGCTTGCTGATCCAGAAAAGGATAGTCTGTATAGCCCTTCTCATCGCCACCATAGAAGGTTGAGCGGTCGGGTTTATTTAACTCAGCATTGAGCGCAAAGCGTTGGGGGAGGTCAGGGTTGGCAATAAAGAGGCGACCGTAGGCAACTAAATCAGCTTCTCCCGCTGCTAATACCTGATTCCCCTGCTCTCGGTCATAACCCCCGGCGGAGATGATGGTGCCGTTATAGATGGGGCGGAAGAAGCTGGAGGGGAAACCGTTAGAGGATTCGCCGGGGGTAAAGTTGTCATCCGCTCTTGGTTCAACCAGGTGGAGATAGGCTAAATCAAAGGGATTGAGGGCTTTGACAACGTAGCTAAAGGTGGCACCACGGTCGGAGTCGTGCATGTCGTTGAACGTACCGCTAGGAGACAGGCGTATCCCGACGCGATCGCTTCCCCAGATGCTGGTTACTGCTTCTGTGACTTCTAAAATTAGCCGAGCGCGGTTTTCAATCGAGCCGCCATACTCATCGGTGCGCTTATTCGTGCCATCTTGCAGAAACTGATCGAGGAGGTATCCGTTAGCCGCATGAATCTCTACACCATCAAATCCGGCTGCTAGGGCATTTTCTGCTCCTTGGCGGTACTGTTCGACAATGCCAGGAATCTCTTCTGTTTCCAAAGCCCGAGGCGTGACAAAGGGCTTCGAGCCTTCGTAAGTATCGGCTTCTCCCTCAGGAGCGATCGCGCTAGGAGCAACAGGAAGCGCTCCATCGGGTTGCAGGGAAGGATGGGAAATCCGCCCCACATGCCAGAGTTGCAGAAAAATCCGCCCGCCCTTCTCATGCACGGCTTTAGTGATTAGCTTCCAGCCTTCCACTTGTTCCGGCGAGTGAATCCCTGGTGTTGAGGGATAGCCCATTCCTTGCGGCGAGACTTGGGTGGCTTCGGAGATAATCAGTCCGGCAGAGGCTCGCTGGACGTAATAGGTAACATTTAGTTGATGGGGGACATTACCCTCGCCCGCCCGGTTACGAGTTAAAGGAGCCATTACGACCCGATTGGGGAGTTCATAGGGGCCAAGCTTGTAGGGTGAGAGTAGATTTACAGTACTGTTACTCATTGAGGTTAAACCTCCTGATTAATTATTAATTGGGCTTTTTAGGAAGCCCCCAATTTCTTGGGGGCGAAGACAGACTCCCACAAAAAGAGTCTCTGTTTCAGTCAAACGAGAAGAACGCGATCGCTCAATCTGAAGGCTTAAGCTGCTGTTTGTGAGGCGGAAGGCTCAAGCAGGACATTCAACTTGTCAGCGATTTCTTCCTGGGGAAGTACTCCAACAATTTGATCGACGACAACACCATTTTGAAAAAACAACAGCGTCGGTACAGCGTGAATGCCATACTTGCTGGCAAGACTAGGGGCATCATCAATGTTCACCTTGCCGACTTTGGCACGTTCGGCAAAATCCGCCGCGATCGCCTCTACAATAGGCGCAAGCATCCGACAGGGGCCACACCAAGCTGCCCAGAAATCCACCATTACTGGCGTTGTCGTTTCGAGGACTTCGCGCGTAAAGTTTTCCTCATTCAGCACAATTGATTTTGTATACTCTGATCCTGTCATTGCCATTCTCCTTTTTCCTTGAGTCAAAGGGTGGACTAAGCTAAGTCAAGTACTTGTCTGTTGCGTCCTGTTACCGTTTCTTGTTGCTATAAAGTAGTTAAACAACCACTTAAGTAATAATATAAATTAGGGACTCTAGAAAAGTCAAGTAATTATTTAACTACTTTAGTAAAAACCCTTGGGCGCAGGCACTAAGCACAGAGGCGATCGCGCCTCCCTCTCGCCCGACTGACGACTCAAAAATCGGCTCTATATCTGACCATGATTGAGAAAAACACTCACACTCAACCCCTTGCCCTGCCTGCCATCGAACAAAATGACAGCGAACGACGGGCAAAAATCTTTGCAGCACTTTCCGATCCGACACGCCTGCGGATTGTAGAGTTGTTGGCAGCAACAGACGAACTGAGCGGTTCTGAGATTGCTCATCAAATCGACATTAGTCTGGCGCTATTTTGTCACCACTCAAAAACCCTAGCCGAAGCCGGACTGATCCAAACTCGCAAAGAAGGGCAAACTAAGTACAATTCCCTGAACTGGGAGTTAATCAGTGCTTGTTTTAGCAGTTTTACTCACTTACGCGATCGCACTTAGCGAGGGAGATGGGGTGCAGGGGAGCGGGGGAGCAGGGGAGCAGGGGAGCAGGGGAGCAGGGGAGCAGGGGAGTGGGGGAGTAGGGGATGATGATGGGATGGGGTGATAAGGAGAACCAGAAACCTCTTTCATACTTCATACTTCACCCTTCATACTTCACCCTTCATACTTCACCCTTCA
>NZ_JCACLG010000016.1:0-77841 GCF_059505785.1 Kastovskya adunca
ATGAAGGGTGAAGGATGAAGGGTGAAGGATGAAGGGTGAAGGATGAAGGGTGAAGTTTTGTTCTGTCGAGCTTCAACCTTACCCACTCTTCGTCATGGATAAAAAATAACAAGCTAAACCATGTTTTCAATACCCAATCGCCAATCGCAAACTGTAAACCGCTCGCACTTCGCACTTCGCCAAACCTTGACAGGTAGCATTGAACGAACGGGGGTGGGGCTGCATAGTGGGGAGAGGGCGACGGTGCGGGTGCTACCAGAGAAAGCCGGAGTAGGGCGCTACTTTGTGCGGGTTGATTTGCCCGATGCTCCAGTGATTCCAGCGCGGGTAGAGGCAGTAAGCCAGACGACCCTTTCGACGGAATTGGCGGTAGGAGAGGCGAGCGTGCGGACGGTAGAACACCTGTTAGCGGCATTAGCGGGCAGTGGAGTCGATGATGCCCGGATTGAAATTGATGGTTCAGAAGTGCCGCTGCTTGATGGTAGTGCCAAAGAGTGGGTAGAAGCGATCGCAACAGTAGGACGGGAGTCGGCAAAAGCAGGAGACGCGGCTATTGGAGATTGTCCGTTGACGTTGACAGAACCAATATGGGTGCAGCACGGTGATGCGTTTGTGGCAGCGTTACCTGCACCAGAAACTCGTTTTACCTACGGGATCGATTTTGAGCATCCGGCGATTGGCAATCAGTGGCATAGTTGGTTACTAGGAAGCCAGGAGAGTTTTGCTTCGGCGATCGCTCCAGCGCGAACCTTTGGTTTTGCTCGCCAGGTTGAGCAACTGCGGCAAGCTGGTTTAATTAAAGGTGGAAGTCTAGAAAATGCCTTGGTTTGTGGCGATGATGGCTGGTTGAATCCGCCGTTAAGATTTGCAAATGAGCCAGCGCGTCATAAACTTTTAGATTTAGTAGGGGATTTAAGTCTACTGGGCATATTTCCAGTAGCTCATTTCCTTGCTTACAAAGCCAGCCATAATTTGCACGTCCAACTGGCAAAACAACTGCTGCGATTAATCAACGACTGAGGACTAACTCGGGAGTACCTACCTGATTAGCCCCTATCTCTGAGTCCCAACGCCCTTGCTTTTAGAGAATGCTCATGTCCACACTGACCGACCTCAATCAGCCGAATAGTTCTAATGCGGTGGAAACTGCTGCTCAACCAAGCAATCTAGACCCTAAAAAAGCTGTTTTTAGCCTCGAAGAAATTCAGCAACTCCTGCCTCATCGCTATCCTTTTTCCCTAGTCGATCGAATTATCGAGTATGTTCCAGGGGAACGGGCGATCGGTTTAAAAAATGTCACCTTCAATGAACCCCACTTTCAGGGGCACTTTCCAGGACGCCCGATGATGCCGGGAGTGCTGATTGTCGAAGCGATGGCGCAGGTAGGAGGAATTGTCCTCACTCAACTGCCGGATGTGGATGGCAGTTTATTTGTCTTCGCAGGCATTGATAAAGTTCGCTTTCGCCGTCCCGTTGTTCCTGGTGATCAGCTGGTGATGACCGTGGAACTGTTGTGCGTCAAACGCCGTCGTTTTGGCAAGATGCAGGCACGGGCGGAAGTAGATGGTCAGCGCGTTGCCCAAGGCGAATTGATGTTTTCCCTCGTAGACTAAAAATAAAACTGAGTGGTCATTGGTCACTAGTCAACCGTCATTGAGCCTTGACAAAGGACTAGTACCCCATGACTAATGGCTGATGACTAACGACTAATGACTAATGAAAACACTGATTCATCCCACTGCTGTGATTCACCCTGATGCTGAACTACACCCGACAGTCACCGTCGGGGCTTATGCGGTCATTGGAGAGCAGGTCAAAGTGGGTTCAGGAACGACAATTGGCGCTCATGCGATTCTAGAAGGACCAGTAGAAATTGGTGCGGATAATCGGATTTTTCCCGGCGCAGCGATTGGTTTAGAACCCCAAGACTTGAAGTACGACGGGGCAGAAAGTTGGGTAAAAATTGGCGATCGCAACCGCATTCGCGAATATGTCACCATCAACCGCGCCACAGGGGCGGGGCAATCTACCGTGGTTGGAAACGGCAATCTGCTAATGGCATGCGTCCACGTCGCCCATAACTGCGTCATTGAAGACCATGTGGTGATTGCCAACAACGTTGCCTTAGCCGGACATGTTCATATCGAATCCCGCGCTGTGATTGGTGGTGTCTTAGGCATTCACCAATTTGTCCATATTGGACGACAAGCAATGGTTGGAGGGATGAGCCGGATTGACCGAGACGTTCCTCCTTTTACCCTGGTAGAAGGCAATCCGGCACGAGTGCGATCGCTCAATCTAGTCGGACTGAAGCGGGCGGGGTTAAACGCCACCGAAGTCGCACAGCTCAAAAAAGCTTTTCGGGCGTTGTACCGTTCTGGCTTACCCCTCAAGCAAGCCCTAGAACAGCTTGACTTGTTGCCAGAGAACGAACAGATACAACACCTGCGTCACTTCCTCCAACTCTCCCAGCTAGAAGGGCGTCGCGGCTCAATTCCTGGAAGAAAAGTCTCAAAGGATGAGGCATAGAAACCTTCTGCATGATCAAAAGTTAGGAGCAAGCCGTGGAGAAAACTCAGCCGTCTGACGTCAGCCGTGAGGAAACCAGTCTAAAGACTCCTAACTCACCGACTCGCCCTCAGGACTTAGCCGTTAAAACTATCTTCATCAGCACCGGTGAAGTCTCTGGAGACTTGCAAGGCGCACTGCTGATTGATGCCTTGAAGCGTCAAGCCGCCGTTTTGGGGTGGGAGTTGGAAATTGTCGCCCTCGGAGGCCCGCGCATGGCAGCCGCCGGGGCAAGGCTGCTAGGCGATACCACCGCCATTGGTTCTGTCGGCATTCTGGAATCTCTGCCCTTCGTCTTACCCACCCTAAAAGTCCAACGTTACGCCAAACAGTACCTCCTAGAAAGTCCGCCGGACTTAGTGCTGCTAATTGACTATATGGGGCCAAATCTGGGCATTGGCACGTTTCTAGAAAAAAGATTTCCCCAAGTACCAGTGGTGTATTACATTGCGCCCCAGGAGTGGGTGTGGTCGGTTTCTCCCCGCAATACCGCGAAAATTGTCAGCATGAGTAACCTGTTGCTGGCAATTTTTCCCGAAGAAGCCCGTTATTTTCAAAAAAAAGGGGCTGCCGTTAGCTGGGTGGGGCATCCCTTGGTTGACAAGATGCAGGCGGCACCAAGTCGGACTTCAGCACGGAAAACCCTGGGAATCGAACCCGAACAACTGGCGATCGCGCTGATTCCTGCCTCTAGGCAGCAAGAACTGAAATACTTGATGCCAGTCATCTTTGAAGCCGCCAAACAACTCCAAGCCCACCTCTCCCCTCAAAGCTCAATCACGGCATACCCGCCCCCTACAACTCAAGACATCCTCTTCTGGATTCCTTTGTCCATGGAAAGCTTCCGGCGTCCCATTGAAGAGGCGAGCGCCCAATATGGATTGCGTGCCAAAATTGTCTCAGGACAGACTCAGGAGGCTCTAGCTGCCGCCGATTTAGCAATCGCTAAGTCCGGTACCGTAAATCTAGAATTGGCGCTTCTAGACGTGCCTCAGGTCGTGCTTTATCGCGTTAACCCCATCACCGCTTGGGTAGGGCATAACATCCTCAAGTTTTCCATTCCCTTCATGTCGCCGCCTAATTTGGTGGAGATGCGCTCGGTTGTCCCGGAGTTACTACAAGAGCAAGCCACCCCGGAAAATATCCTCAAAGAGGCGCTATCCCTCCTCGACCCTGAAAAACGCGCTACAACCTTGGCAGATTATCAGGATATGCGGCGGGCTTTAGGAGAAGTCGGTGTTTGCGATCGCGCCGCCCATGAAGTCCTGCAACTAATCTCTCAGAGCTAGCTTGTATAGCTACTCACCCCATAGGTGAGGACAATCCTGATTCCCCAAGGAAGCGTGCTGGTTGAATTTAATTCACCGACTCAGCACGCGCTTGCTATATGCGATCGCCTGCCTTAACAATCAGATTGTCCTCACCGGGTTTAATTTTTACGAAGCAATCCGATATTCATCAATTCTTGCAATCCCAACGTTAAGAATCCCTGACTTATTCCGAGAGACAATTATCATTAAAGTTAAAGTTGAGGCTTTACGCGCCTCGGCTAAAGGTGTATTGCTGCAACTCACTTCAGGAGGCGTCAGTTCTAACGAACAGGGGCAAATGACATGCAACTCAAAGCGCTATTCATTACTACAATTACAATCCCGCTCTGGCTATCAACATCCGTAGCAGCGGCTAATCTCGGACAAGTAAGACGTTTGTTGGAGACTAATCAATGTGTCGGCTGCGATCTGAGTAATGCTAATTTAAGCGGTGCTGATTTAAGCGGTGCCAATCTGCTCCGGTCTAACTTGAGAAACGCCAATTTACAAGGTGCAAATCTTAGCGGTGCTAACTTGTATGTTGCCGATTTAAGTCAAGCCCAGCTCCAAGAGGCTGACTTAAGCGGTGCATTTTTGAGATTCACAAATTTTCAACACGCCAACTTAGAATCTGCCAATCTCCGGCAAGCCAATTTAAGATACGCTAACTTCACAGGTGCCAAACTAAGACGGGCAGCGTTCGGAGGAGCAGATATCGAAGGAGTGCAACTGGCACAGGCGGATTTAAGAGAAACAGTTTTAGATGGGATATTTGAATTTTATAGGTAAATAAAAATTTTTTAAATACAGCCTATAGACCTTCTCATTTTGGTTAATTGGTAATCGCTAAAACAAAATTAATTAGTAGGAAGCACTGTCTACATCACAGATAAAATGTCTGGGATTCCCTTAAAAAACGCTGTAGTTCTTAATCGGTAATGGCTAGTGATAAAACCTTGGAGTTACTGGCTGGTTTTGGCACTTCCTCTGCTACTGACACCACCAGCCTCAGCTAATCCCTACTTCGATCGCGCTAACTGTACCTATCAGGGCAAACCTCTGTATGGCAGAGTACAGATTGTTGATAGCTTGGCGGACATTAAAGTCAAGATTGTCTCCGATCATCCCGACTTGCCAGTCAAACAAGTAACTACCTTTCCCGGTCGATGTGGTGAGTGGCAAATCGTCGATTCTTTTCCCACTCTCAGGGTGCAAATTGTCACCACTCTTCCCGATATCACTATCGGGTTTGTCAGCACATTTTCCGGTTCACCCTAAGAGCGGTCTATAAAAATGTCGAAAGATAGAACAGAGGAAGTTTCTGATAATAAGAAGTGATGAAAAAAGCTGTGATTTGAGTCCCAGATCTAACAGTTTCTACAGGGTATGAAAGACAATGCCCACCCTACCGATAATTTTGTCTGCTTACTTAGTAGCACGTCCTGCTAAGTTAGGGGAGGTTTCGGAGGATTTATGCCCTATTTTGGACTAGACGCGCTACTACTGGCTGTACCGATGTTTTAGTGGCTGCTCAATAACCCCATCGCGATCTTACCGTGACGCCACCTGCCTGCATCTGCTCAAACGCCCCAGCCGGGCCGAATTGTACAGCAGAGTCGGACACTTCTTGCTCGGTGGCGGCGGATGCTGCGGTTTTCTCTGGTTGCACCATTGTCGGGACGGCAATAGTCAGGATAGCCGTGATGGTAAATAGTAAAACTAAGTCTACGGATTTACTTGTAATGTTGCTCATTTTGCTCTACTAAAGGATGCAGGCGGTGGTTTGCCAAAGACGGAACTGTTGCCAGAAAGGTTGTTTCTATCCCCACACCAAGGATAGATGAACGTCGTAACGTTTTTTGAGTAACTTCCCAGTAAAAAAGACTG
Organism: Kastovskya adunca; assembly: GCF_059505785.1. Classification (NCBI taxonomy): domain Bacteria; kingdom Bacillati; phylum Cyanobacteriota; class Cyanophyceae; order Coleofasciculales; family Coleofasciculaceae; genus Kastovskya; species Kastovskya adunca. The sequence continues at coordinate 5,766 of NZ_JCACLG010000016.1, forward strand.
AGTAGCAGTCTATATTGTGCCTGCTACCCATTTCATAATTGCTGAGAAATAGCCTAATGCGATCTTAGTCGCCAAAATAAAATATGACCGCCCCATGTTTATGCCTGAGAATGTGGGTGAGGGCGATCGCGTCTTGTGGTTTGGCAATTCCTGGCAGTGCAGCGACCTAAGCGTTGATTTTCTTAAAATCTATGGGAAAGGTAGCAACTGGGGTATTTTCTGCCATAAATGTGATTTTCTTTGCCAATCGCAGGCGAGCGACAGGTTCTGCGATTTCTAGACAAGCATTCGCCAAAATAGCGGCAGTTTCATGATCGCGACTGCGAATGTACAGAACCCCCCAACGTCGAAATACCTTACAAGCCCGAAGAACTGCCAGTTGTTGCAGTTGCTTTGGCTCCTCGCGATAGAAGTCTAAAATCAGTTGAGCGAGTTGGGAAATACAGTTCATGGTTGCTTATCCTTAATCTTATTGGCTGACACTCAGACCAAGGCGCGATCCTGGCAATAACTAAGCATTACAGAGAGATCGGGGCGGATTCCAGATTTCTCTGAGAAAAATCTTCGAGTTGGTAAAGTCTTGGCTCAATTTCTTTTTTTTTGAACCAAGGCAATTGAATATTGCCTGCTATTGATATATTGAAGCGCGGCTTTCCCTCTGTATGAGTGAAGAGGAAAAAAGACTTAATAAGTTGCTGGTTTGACAGTATCGGGACTAAAGCCGTGTAACTTAGGCAACATAAGCAACAGAGCCATTTTTTACCCGTCGCTTTTGTAAAAATTTCTTAGGGATTCTTCAATAAACTAGACATATCTAAGTATTGATCGCCTTTCTCTAATTTAATCAGGGCGCGATCGCCTTAAATGGCAGAGGGAGTCAATTCCCCGTCCTACTAATTAAGGAGTATTAACTTGACGGAATTAAAATTTTTAGGCGGCACCCTCTATGAGGGGTTAGAAGATATTTTGGCGATCGCTCGTCATGTCGGTTGGGGAGCAGCCGATATCCTGCGCTCTTTCTATCGCGGCACCTCTAACGAGGGCAACCTGGATGTTCAGGAGAAAAAAGATGGCCCCGTCACCGCCGCCGATGTCGCCGCCAATCAGTATATTCTCAACAACCTCCAGGCAACTTACAGCACCCAAGACTTCGGCTATCTCAGTGAAGAAACCTACAAAGCCCAGACAGCCCGACAGCTACCGCAATCCTGGGTTTGGGTAATCGATCCCCTAGACGGTACCCGCGACTTCATCAACCGTACTGGAGAATATGCGCTTCATATTGCCTTAGTCCACGATGGACGCCCGATTTTAGCCGTTGTGGCTTGGCCAGAAACCGAAAAGCTCTATTTTGCCACCCTTGGTGGTGGAACCTTTGTAGAAACTCGCGCTGGCGTAGTGAGTAAACTGCAAGTCTCAGGACGGGAGGCGATCGCTGATTTATCCTTGGTTGCCAGCCGCACCCACCGGGACGAACGCTTCAACCAGCTTTTACAGCAACTTCCCTTCCAAGACAAACATTACGTCGGCAGTGTCGGCTGCAAAATCGCCACCATTGTAGAACAACATGCCGATGTCTACATCTCCCTCTCCGGCAAATCTGCCCCCAAAGATTGGGATATCGCCGCCCCAGAACTGATCCTTACCGAAGCCGGGGGACAATTTACCCACTTCGACGGTACACCCCTGAAATACAACCAGGAGGATGTCAATCAGTGGGGCGGGTTGATGGCAAGTAATGGTCATTGCCATCAAGATTTATGTGCCCAAGCCTCAGCGATTTTGGCAAAAATTGATCGCTAATTGGGCTAGGGTTGTGGCTAGATTTACTCGATACAGTTAATACCTTTTATTGACTATGGATGAGGAAATTTGTATTAAGAAACACGGTGAGCCAGGACAGCATAGAACGGATCGCCGCCGCCAACTCCTAGCATTTGGAATAAATTAGGAACAGCAGAGGAATGAACAATAACTTCCGGTTCATTAAATCCGGGGATGGATTGGAAGTAACTTTTCACAAGTTCCACACGGCTAGCTTCTGTGCCATCTCGCCAAGCCGCGATCGCTTTTTGATAAAACATCCGGTTAGAAAAGCTGATAATCGCAATTCCACCCGGTTTGAGGATGCGGTGAATCTCGGCAAATATAGCATCCGGATACTGGAGATACTGCACGGAAACGCAGTTCAGCACCGCATCAAAATCTTCATCCTTCAGAGGGAGCTTAGGATTTTCGTTGAGGTTTTGTACAAAATAACTATCTAGCCGCCGATTGTCGGAGAGTTCTTGCTCATTCATTCCATGTCCTTCGACGTGAGCAAATTTTATCTCCTCTGGCAGGTGGGAGATATGACTGCTCATCATGTCAAAGATCCGGGTATTGGGCTTGAGGCGATCGCGATACAAATTCGTCAGCCGATCGATGAAGCCTTCGTCAACATGAGTGACAAAACGGGGCTGGGAATAAAACAGCTCGTCGCTGCTATCGTCTAGCTTTGTGCGTTGGTTCGGTCGCAGTAACATCAGTACGTTGTGAAAATAGCGTTCTACTCTCAGTGTAGAAAAAATTACGGAATGTAAAGCAATTTCAGCATTGATACAACGTGAGAGGCATCCTAGACACGGGTAAGAAATCAAGTGTCGTTAAGATAGATCAACATTCCCTTCACCACCGAAACAAAGCTTGGACACTGCTTTTCCAAAAAATTCACCCATACCAGAACAACGACGCATCCTCATTTGCCAGCACCGATCTTGTGCGACGGCTGGAGCGGCTGCCGTGCTAGCTGCCTTTCAAGCGGCGGATTTGGAAGGCTACACCGTGGTGGGTTGCGACTGTCAGGGACAGTGTAGTTCTGGCCCTACTGTGCGGATTATCCCTGAAGAAACCTGGTACTGTCAGGTTCAACCCAGCGATGTACCAATAATTATTGAACAACATTTACGAGGGGGAGAACCCGTCGAGGCAAAACTGCATCCTAGAATTCATAGGCGTTTCAGCTTCTAATCTCACTTAATTTCGCAATACATAACCAACGCTGCGTACGGTTTGAATCAACCGCTTTTCGTCGTTAGCTTCCAGCTTTAGTCGCAAGTAACGAATATAAACTTCAATGATGTTTGAGTCGCCCATAAAGTCGTACCCCCAAACCTGTTCCAGGATTTGATCGCGGGTAAGGACTTGTTTAGGATGGGAGAGTAAATATTCTAATAAATCAAATTCTTTTGCAGTCAGTTCAATCGAGCGATCGCCCCGATAAACTTCTCGACTGCTACGGTTTAGGCTCAAGTCAGTAAATTGCACGAGGTCGCTGCTTTCTTCCTGCGTCCGCCGCAAGTGCGCCCTGACTCAGTAATTCCTCAATACTAAAGGGCTTGACTACGTAGTCATCTGCCCCGGCATCTAATCCGGCGACGCGATCGCTAACTTCATCCTTTGCCGTGAGCAAAATAACAGGCACCTTGTCACCCGTTGCTCGCAAGCGGCGGCAAATTTATAGCCCTGATATGCCTGGTAGCATCCAGTCAAGAATGACTAGATCTGGCGTAGACTCTCGCGCAACTGTCAAACCAGCCAAGCCATCAGAAGATACACTAACGCGATCGCCTTCGTACTTCAGTTCCAACTCAATCAGATGAGCGAGTTTGGCTTCATCTTCAATAACTAAGATGTGGCAAGACATCGCCATGACGCCTGAGCAATACGGTAATACGTCAACATACTACTGTTCGCTAGGATGCGAAAGATAGCAGCAAATCAGGAACACTTATCAAAGTAAGTAAGGGCACGACACTGTCGTCCCCTTACTAAGCGCTCTCTAGGTTTCAACTAGTATTGTCCTAGAGATAGCGTTACTGTTTGTCGTTACTACTAACGGTTTAGACGAGATTATTACTGATCGTCGGCATCATCATCAGTAGTGGTGTCGTCGGTAGTAGCGTCGGCATCGTCGTCGGCATCATCATCGCCGTCGGCATCATCAGTAGTGGTGTCGTCGGTAGTGGCGTCGGCATCGTCGTCGGCATCATCATCGCCGTCAGCGTCATCATCGTCGTCGGCATCATCATCGCCGTCGGCGTCATCATCGTCGTCGGCATCATCATCGCCGTCGGTGGTGGCGTCATCATCGTCGTCGGCATCATCATCGCCGTCGGTGGTGGCGTCATCATCGTCGTCGGCATCATCATCGCCGTCGGTGGTGGTGTCGTCGGTAGTGGTGGTGTCCTCGTCGGTGGTGGTGTCGTCAGTGGTAGTTTCGTCAGTGGTGGTGGTGTCCTCTTCAGCAATGTTCGCGGTTTCCTCAGTGGAAAGCTGTCGCAGACCCACTAAACCAGGGAAAGCACGGCTAGATGGGCCAACTAGCTGATATGCCACTTGCTGTTGCTGCTGTTGGCGACCTAGAGCCAAACCACGACCACGACCCGCACTGCGCGTGGCTACATAATACCGATTGCCTCCACGCTCCTTATATTTGACATTCACCGTTCCTTGGCTGCTGCTAGTGCTGGTGAAGCGCACAGATTGGATGATCTCGTATTGGGTTTGTGCCGTAGTGGAAGACCCTGAAAATGCGAACAAGTTAGTGTTAGCGGTGTTGGCAAATCCTGAACTTGAGCTATTGCCGCTGCCTGAGGTACCACCGCTAGCTGAGGTACCACCGCTAGCTGAGGTACCACCACCTGCTGAGGTGCCACCACCACCAGCTGAAACTGCTGCCTGTCCAGAACCGCTGCCGTCAAACACAATCGTGCTGCCGCCGCTGCCAGTGAACTGGATGTTTCTGTTTTGCGTGATAAATATGTTGCTGGAGCCGAAATTGATACTGTTGTTGAAAGTGATGTTAGCGTTGCTGATATTACGGACTAAGTTTACGTCGGTATCATTGCTAACGTTGTAATACTCATAGCCGGAACCATCGCTGGTGAAGTTGTCGCGGTTGATGGTGCGACCAACCCCAGCCACAGCGTAGAAATTGACCCCATCCTCAGCAGTGCCTTCGAGTTTGTTGTCACCTTGCACAAACTCAAACTTGGTTGTGCCACCAGTGCTACTGAAAGCGACTCCATTATTTGTGAAAATCGAAGAGAAACCAGAGACTTCCCCCTGATCTTTACCGTTGATCGAGAACTTGTCTAAGGCTTCGGTAGAGTCTATGGTTCCATCGAGAGCCGAGAAATCACCATTCAGCGTGACATCTACTGCACCAAGATTGCCTGTAGCTTTGAACTTTTGTGTGCCGCTAGCGTCAACAGTCTCAATCTCAAATGTCTTGTTGGCTTGACCAACAAAATTGATTTCATCATCGCTGGTCTCAAATTCGTAGCTATTTGCTGCCAGGTTTTCCCCTTCAAACTTAAATTTGATGCGCCGCTCAATAGAAGACTGGGAACCTCCAGTCGTAGGAGTGCTAGCAGTTTCGCGGAATTTCACGTTGGAAGGCAGATCGATCAAACCATTGTCTAAGTCAGCCTTGAAGTTTCCAATTTCCAAGTCTCCAAGCGCCGCTTCATAGCTAGACCCACTCGCCAGAACTGCTTCTACTTTCGGCAAGAAAACTAAGGGAGCATCACCAGCCGTTTGAGGGCTAATTAACGACCCGTCAAGCGTCCCTGCGGAGGCAAAGCTGTCCACGGTAAAGTTGAGAACGGTGTCTCGCTGGGAGAACGGCACGAGAAAACCGTTAGAGGTAAAGGCAATTCCTGAAAGGGTGCCTTGCAAAACACCTGTATCCCCACTGTTGGCAGTACCACTGTTATCGGTATCTGTAAAGCTAGCAGCACCGGGTGCAAACACAGAATTTGTTGTCACTCCGTTAGCACTTTCGATCCGGAGTGTGTTGACCCCAACGTCAAATAGAGTGACGTTACCAGCCGCATCTGTCTTGGGTACAAAAAAAGCAGCTTCGCCAGCGATGTTACCACCTGTAACTTCGATTTGGGCACTAGCGATAGGAGCAAGAGCGATCGCTAAACCTCCAGCCAGACCCAAGCAAATAGCATACCGACTTGATAGAGAAACCATGCTAAAACTCCACAACATGAATGAATGGAAAGAAACTGATCTAGCCCAACTCAGAACTCAACAGGGGGAAACACCTTTTTCAAAAAATTTTCCGGATTCAAACTAAGGCAACCTGGATTTAGAGAAAAGTTAATGTAGAGCGTCCTGAAATGTTATTTCGTTACCATATGGCGCTGGTATGGAAGTATGAACCTTCCAGCCCAGCATTCATATGGTTTGGTAGTATGACGTTGCCTAAAAGAGGATGTTCCGGAATAACTGCTTTTTTTTTCAAAATTGCTCGATTTTAGGTAAATATCAGTATTTACACGTAAAAATTTCCCAAATGCCCCTGCACCACTCCCCCTCCATCCGTCTTTCCTCGGAGAGAAATGAAGGGGGAGTCGTTTTCGCTTTTTAGCGTCTACGGGGCTTAGAAGCTAAAGGTAGTTCGGAGGGCACCAATCGTAATCGTCTCGTTGTCTGAGTTGTGAAGGGGATTAAAAATCACGATCACTCCAGGCGTGATGTTGATGTTATTTGATACCCGGAAACGATAGAACGCTTCTACGTGAGTTGTTGTCGAGGGTTGCCCACCCTCACCAGCAAGAGGGTTCCCCAGAGTCAGAAAGCTAGGAATATTTTGTCCGACGGGGAGGTCACTGCTAGTAATCTTGGGAGGCTGTCCCACGTATAAACCTAAGAGGTTGCCTTCGCCCAACAAATCAGGGAAATTGAGGAACGCCATCCAGTTAAACGTCTCAACATTTCCCGAAACGTTTTTGAAATCGGAAGTGGTGTAGCCTGCCCACCCTCCAGCGGTAACGCGTGGGGATACTCGCCATTCCAGACCCGCACCGATAGCATTCGTACTGATGGGAGTTCTGGCGCTAAAAGATGGTACCGATAAGAAATCATCCCCAACACCAGTTCCCAACCGACCAAAGGGTGAGTAGGAGTTAATGTATTGCAGAGAAACATCGAGGGTATCTATGGGAGAAGCAACCAACTGTGTCCCAATCGTAGTGGTTCCATTATCTCCGCCAAATAGACCGCCGTTAGCTGCATCGGCTGGTGAGCCAGCGGAATAAACGCCTTGTAAGCTAAAGCGACTGGCAAGTTGCCAGTCAAAGCCGATTCCACCACGACCCCCACCGGTGTTGATGATCGGGTTGCGTTGGGCAAAGCGGGAAAGTGGCCCTGTTCCGGCACTTTCGATGCGGTTGACACCCCGGAAGACGTTAACGGGATTAACTCCCTCAGGCCCGACAATGACGGCAAATTTATTACCAAACAACTGGCGGTAGTTAAGGTCAGTTAACTGCAAATCGTTGTTGTTGTCTCCTTCGTATCCTAAGCCCACATAGTTACCCAAGGTTCCTGGGAAATTGCTCGTTCTACCTGCGCCTGCTTGCAGACTAGTAAGCAAGATGCTGCGAGGGCTGAACTGGGTGAACAGACTCAACTGAACGTTGTTGATGACATTGACATTGGTGTCAGTGTCAGGAATTGGGTTGTTGAACAGTTCAAAGTTGCCTTCGGAGCGTCCTTGAACCCCAACAATGGCTTGTCCAAAGAGTTTGGTTGTTGTTGAAAACTGATTGTCTTCTAAGGTGGCAAGGCGACCTTCCAGGTTATCGACTCTAGTTCCCAAGGTTGCCAGTTCTACCTCAAACTCACTTTGCAGTCGCCGGAGGGTTTCTAAGTCTTGTTGAGTTACCAAATCGCTGCCAACACCAGCAATTAAACGCTCAACTTGATTTAAACAGGAATTCAATCCTGCCGCAAATTCATAGCGGGTGAGTGCGCGGTTGCCTCGGAAGGAGCCATCGGGATAACCAGCGATACAGCCGTAGCGCTCTACCAGTTCTCGCAAGGCTTCGTATGCCCAATCATTGGGTCGAACATCCTGGAGTTGGGAAACATTAGTGACTTGACCCATTGGGTCACTTTCATCGCCATAGGCGGGTTCAAAGGGCATGGCGTTAGGAGCCAGGGACTCGTCCACCTCATTAGTCGGTAGAGTTTGTGCCTGTAGAGGAGTGGGAGACAATAAATCTTCGCTGTTTGTCTGGGTGGTTGGTTCTACCCCAGTTTCTAAATTAGAAATTTCTGGGAGGGCAGAAAACTCGGTTGGGGCTGTTGAAAGGGCGATCGCGTTAGCTTCTGTGCGATCGCTATCCGTTGCCTCGGTTTTAGGAAGTTCTGTAAGAGCCAGAGGAGTTGTCGGTATTGTATCGGCTAACTCTGTTGCTGAAGAAAAATCTGTAGATGCCTGATTCTGAGACGAAGCGTCGGCAGATGTTGCTACCGTGCTAGAAACAATGCCAGGGGTGGCTTGGGCAGCCGAGATGCTGCTTACCAAGCAACCAATCGTTGCAAAAATTAAAGCCGAGGAAGTCGTCTTTCCTAAACTTAAAGCAGATTTCACAGTTTGAACTCCTCAAAACACCACATTCGCGCTCGATTCTAGCCGAAACGAGGAGCCAACTGCCAAGTAACGTTGCAATCTTTGTAATCTTTTATGCGTTTCGTAACCAAAAGATCAGGTTATTCTCCAAAACTTCTAGGAAAACCCCTAAGTTTTCTCAGACCAAATGGAGGCGATCGCCCAACGCATTGCCTGCCCCACTGAGGAAAAACGGGCGGCTTCCTCGGCAGTTTTTTCCCAATGCAGGAGCTGTTTTTGGAATGCTGGGTCACGTTCAGCCCGCTTGATAATCATGTTTCTAATGATTTTCTTTTGAATCTCCTCGGTGGAAATTCCCTGTTGCTTGAGAAACTCAAGTAACCGCTGTACGCTTTTTACAAATTGCTCAGGAGCCTGAGACATAAGGATATGTTGGATTTGGGTGACGACCTCTTGATACAACCGTCGCCGCTGATCCAGTACAGGTAAGGGGGGTGGTGTCCCCGTTTGTGTGGGCAGGTCGATAGGCAATGCCTCAAGAGGCTCAGTAATTTCCAGCAAATCCAAGATTTTTTGACCCTGGGTAGCCAATCGCGGCAGCAGCGATTCATAAAGCACCAAAAGCCGCCCAGTTAAGACCTGCGTGTTGATTACTCGACTGGCTCCTAGGTGCAGGAGATAGTTACCGTCCGTTGCGGTGTAGGTTTTGATCATCAGTTGTAAATTGGAGCACTCCAACTCCAACTGAGCCAGGGCAAACACCAGTGTTGCCCAATGAGGAGCGGTTTGAAATTGAACTTCGATGGTGGAATTGGCATCCGCCGTGTACAGACACCCCAGTTCCCCTGGCTGGAAATCGCGGGATTGTGGATAGCGCTCGCCAGCACTTTTCGAGGCATAGTCAAAGCGAGTGAAGACATAACGACACTCAACTTTTGATAAATCAGCATCTTCGAGGTGCCAGCCGTGGATGCAACAGCCTGTCATTTCCGTCCGACTAAGATTCGTGCCAATCAGGTGAGTTTCTAATAAAAAAGCCTCACTCAAATTTGCCTCACTCAGCGTTGTCTCCCTTAGGTACGCCCCACTCAAATCCGCTCGCCGTAAGTCTGCCCCGCGTAGATTGGCATCAGACAAGTCAGCACGTAACAAATAAACGTCTTGCAAAATTGCTCGGACTAAATGGGTTTTACGCAAGCTGGCTTTTAGTAGATACGCCCCACTCAGGTTTGCTCGGCTCAAGTCAGCATTGTTGAGATTGGCTTCACTGAGATCTGCACCACTCAGAATTACCCGATGCAAATCTGCCTCAGAGAAATTCGCTCCTCGTAAATAAGCCGCCCTCAGGTTAGCTTCCGTTAAGTTAGCGCCGACTAAAATTGCGTCGCGTAAATTGGCTTCTTCGAGATGGGCTTCCCGCAGATTTGCCCCAGAGAGATTCGCCCCAATCAGGGTGGCGCGACAGAGATTCGCCTCCATCAGTTCTGTCTCAATGAGTTGGGTGCCATTGAGTTTCGCCTGCTCCAAATTAATCTGGTCTAGTTTGGCTTGATTGAGATTAGCCCCACTCAAATCAGCCTCTTGCAGCACCGCCCAATTCAAGTCTGCTTTTTGTAACGTTGCTAAACGCAAGTCAATTTTCGTCAGCTTTGCCGCACTTAAAATTGCCTGGTCAAGATTAGTTTTGTTGAAGGTAGCGCTGTGTAAATCGGCTTGACTCAGATTAGCTCCTGTCAGTTGGGCATTGTTTAAAGACGCCCAGCTCAAATTGACTCTGGTGAGATTAGCCCCTGTCAAATTGATGTTCCGAAGATTTGCCCCACTCAAGCTTGCCCCACTCAGGTCAATATGGGAAAAATCACGTTCTCCTTGGCGGTAACGGTCTAGAAAACTCTGTACTTGCATGGAGACCCTTTGGACAGGGTGATGTTACGTCCGATCTAATCCCTGTAGATATAGTGAAAGAATATAAATTTGTAAATGCAGTTATTAGCCGGACTCGGTAGAAGATGCAACCCCAATAGGGCAGTGTGGTTAAGTGGCGAGGAGTGTTGAGTCGCTAGGGTTTTGAGAAATCCAGTAGGTTTTGAAAAACCTCATGCGTTGTTGTGACTGGCTTTTGATCGCCAGCCCCTACTCAAGTTTTCGCAACTATTGCCTCAAGTTTACCTAGATTTTTGTCAGTAAAGTGTAGTGCCTGTCATCCTCATTGAGTTGCAGGGGAAGTCGGGAACAACTCTCTAGTAAGCGATCGCCTCATCGATCGCCATTACGGTAACCAACGGGGACGAAAGCCGGGTAATAACTGATCGGGTTGTAGTTGTGGCACTTCGTCAGTGGCTTCCATGTCGGGTAAGGGGAGTAGCCAAAGCAAAGCATCGGCGATCGCTAACCCTTCATTTGTTCTTAAACCTGTCGTCAAACTATCCCCAGCGGTGACGATTTGATCGAACAAAAGCCCTAATCCATCGGGGGATAAGCTAATCTGAATATCCCGCTGTTCTGGCAAGACTAGCAGCGGTTGGACAAGGGGGCTGTTGTTTTCTTGCGGTTTGTTTGCTTCTGGCTTCAGGTCAATCGCGGCGACGAAGGGGTCTTCGCGATATTCTTCCCCTTCTACTAGTTGGGTCAGTAGACAGTACAGCGTTTCTTTGTAGGGGGTAAACTTGCAGTCGAGAATGGAACCCGTAGTGCGTAATAGTTCCTGTTGAACGCCCTGGTTAGTGACCAAAAATAGCGATCGCGTGTAGTCGGTATTAAACTTCACCATCGCGGCGGCGCTTCCATCCCTGGAAAAATTCAACACCATGCCAAACTTGGGCAAAAAGTCCAACGGGTCTTTGGCGGCGGTGGTGGTCAAGGGTAAGATTGCTACCCCTTGTCCTTGGGCGATCGCTAAAGATTGGCTATCTGGTGTAAGCACAAAGTCGCCCCCTTGGGTTCCCAAAGGTCGTGGCTTCTCGTCGCCTTGCACAACCCATAGCCCAAATTCCGCCGGGTTGCGTCGATTCACCCGCTGCACCACAATAGTTTGCCCATCTGCCGATAAATCAAATTCGAGATTTTGGTAATCCTTACTATCCAAAACTCGGTCGATTTTTCCGGCGGGTTCTGGGGATGTTTCGTCTTTACCAGGAAGCCCTGTAGTTACGGTATAGAGTTGTTCGGCTAGCAGATTCTGGCTTTGGCTAGCTTTGTCATTGGCAGCAAATAAAATCTGCTCTCCATTCGGGTAATGTTTAAAGTCTGTCACCACCAAGTCAGCCGGGGTGAGAATCAACTTTTTCTGTTGTGTCAGGTTGTAGAGGATTAATCGCCCCTGCTCTTGGCCCCGAACGCCGATATAGGCAAAGGCGCGATCGCGCGTGCGAAATAGTCCCTCATAGGCTTGAATTTCCGTCCCTTGACCGTTTTCACTTTTAAACGCATCTTCTGCTCCCTTGATTTGCATCTGGTACTGTGTACCATAGGGGGCAGGCTCTGTTAGGGTATAAGCCATTTTGCGTCCGGCCCAGCTAATTTTGCCGGGTAAAGACGGTGTAATTTCTAAATTTTCTTCTACACTCTGTTGATCCATCGGGCGGCTAAAGGTGAGCGTAAACGCTGTATCTTCCGCTCCAATTCGTTGATCCTGCCAGCTAAAATTGCGTACCCGTGGGCCGGAGCGATCGCCATTCCACAACAACAGTCCCGTCACTACGCTCAGCACTACTATCAATGCCAACGCGACTTGGTCAAGCGGTTGCAGAACGTTTTTCAGTTTGAGTTTTGCGTTTTTCATAACTTCGCTGTCAGCCTTCGGTGGTGTTAGCTATCAGCTGCGATTTTTGTAAATAGTCAGCTCTGCCCATGCCGCTAATAACTTGCTTGCTGCTTATATTAGAGATGGCGATCGGCAATATTCAATCCCTAATTTCCCATCCTTAATAAAAATAAGGATCGGCGGGTTTCTCAATTTTCTCGAGGGAACTTGCTTCAATCGTCAGTTGACGCCTTCCTGCCAAGGTTTCTGTAATCATCTGACCTTCCACCTCTAACCACGTATCCGGTGGATAGGCGTTGCGGTTTGTCGTCAACTTCACGGGTAATCCCACAGGATAAGCATCTGCCGCACAGCAGGTAATTACAAAGCGGGAAATCAGGAAATACTGCGACGGCAGTTCCCCTGTATGCACGACGAACCCCTGCACGTTTACTTTCTGACCGACGTAGGCGTCTGGTTCTGGATAAACACCGAGGGTGCGTATCCACTCAACCAGATTCCGTTCTTCGGGACGGCTGACACTCCGAAATGATTGGGGTTGTGTCCGCGTTAACATCACGGAGTCGGTAATTCCCCGTTGAATAGCCGTATCGCTGGCAAACACAGTGGGCGTTACGATCAGTCCGGCAATGGCAGCGGCGAGGAGCAAAAGACTACTCCAACCGGGAGGAAACAATGTAATGTGTGGCGCGACAGGTACGGCGGGGATTTTTCCCAACTGTCGTTGACGCCGCGCCCACAGCAGTTGGGCAGTTCTGAGTATGGAGACAATTAGCAAGAAGAAGCCTGTAGCGATCGCCAACCCAAAGTAATTCGGGTGAATCAGTAGGTTTAGTTGACCCGTCAGCCAGTATTTCAGGAGCAAAACACCCCAGGTACCGAGAGCCATCACCTCTACTAGAGGCAGTAAGAAGTTCTGAAGTTTGAACTGGAATTTTTTTCTTGAACCCATAACCGCAAGCACTTATCAACCGATGACTAACTAAGGTAAAAATTGACGAACAGTGTCAATAAAAATACTAATTGTGCAGCTAAAGCAAAGATATAAACAATGGCTCTGCCACGAAACACTGACATCATTAAGCCGATTGCTTTCAAGTCAACCATAGGGCCAAAGACTAAAAAAGCGAGTAACGCTCCGCTGGTAAAGGTTGAGGCAAAGGCAAGGGCAAAAAAGGCGTCAACGGTGGAACAAATCGATACAATCGATGCCAGCAGCATCATTGCCAAAATTGAGGTAATTGGACTTTGCCCTAAGTTGAGGATGACTTCACGCGGGACAGCGACTTGAATCGTTGCAGCGATCGCACTTCCTAAAACCAAAATACCGCCCAACTCTCGCAACTCCTGCACGGTATTCTCTAGCAATAACCGCAGTCGGTCATTGAGGGGTTTTCTGGCAGTAGCGGCGGCCAAATTTCCCTGAAGCACCGTTGTATCCAGTCGTATAGGGGCTCCTGGCTCACCCAGCAAGAAGGAACCCGATTGTAAAAGTGTAGGGGTGTCGTCGATGCTGCTAGAGAAACTAGATTGCCTACGACTGTCTCTACCCCTGCCTTCTGTCGTTGGCATTGAGCGTGCCACTCCCTTTTGCAGCAGCGGACGTATATCTACCTGGGCACTGAATACCCAACCAATGATCGTGGCAATCCCTAGAGAAAACACAACTCGCAGTAACACGATTTCCGGCTGGTCTCGAAACGCTACCCAGGTAGCCCAAATAACCACGGGGTTAATCGTTGGGGCGGCAAGCAAAAATCCGATCGCCACTGGGGCGGGTGCGCCCTGAATCAACAACCGCCGCGCCACTGGCACATTGCCACACTCGCACACCGGAAACAGAAAGCCTCCACACCCTCCAAATAAAGCGCCCAAGAACGGGTTGCGCGGCATTGCCGCAATCAATTGCCGCTCATCGACAAACAAAAGCAGCACGCCGGAGAGCAAAACCCCCAGCAGCAAAAAAGGGATTGCTTCAACAAGTAAACTCAAAAAAAGGGTGAAGCCGTTGTTTAGCTGATTCATGCAGTTGGCGATGCAACGAGATTTACCAAAATGATCGTGCCGTCAGCGATATTTTACCGAAAGTTACTGATCTTACTATTTTTTGATTCCTGCGGAAAGCAAGAGTGAGTTACGCGATCGCTATTGAGACATGACGAGCGAAGGGCTGAGTTGTTGCCAAACTGTTTTTTGAGGCACCGGGCAACTCATTAACCCTTCTCGTAGATGAGCAGCAAGAGTGTTCCTACGCTAACGCATCTCTACAACTCGTCAAAAAATAATCAGGATTTAAGTCTTGAAGATTTATTTACTCAAATTGGCATAGTTTTCAACCGTTGTTTTTACTAAAAAACTCTCACTTCTAACTACTTTAAAATTGAGAACTCAAGAATTATTTGCAAGTTTTTATGTTTTAGGCAGATTGTCCATTTGATGTTTGGCGATAAAGGCTAGGGTTTTTGAAATGAAGCGATCACAGAATTTTATTCCTCAAATTTTAATTTGAATTTAAAGTCTTATTTAACTAATCTTAATTAAAACTTGACAAAAGTATTTTATTGAGATTGCTATACTTAGCACAATAGGGTATTAGCAGGATTTATACAAAAGAAATATAAAAACGTTGATTTTCTCGTAGGGGAATAGCAATGCCATGCCCTTGATTGATAAATTTTGTGTAAGTAAGTAGGCGAGAATAAATCAAACTTTGTATTATTATGTAAAGTTCTTTAAATAGGCTTTTGGTCAGAGTTGTAGCCAGATTTTGAAGAATTTAACGCTGACTACAAACCTTTAATTATTTACATCGTTCTATTTAGGTGATGTTAAATTAAAATTTGCCTTTTATTACAAATAACCAGTATTAATACAGTGTCATTATGATTGTTCTACAGGCTCATTATCCCGTGTTATCAGTAACATCTTTCACCGAGATGCCAAAGCTAAATTTAAAATCAACACTTCAAGAACTATCACTACATGATTTTCAAATAGAATCTTCTTGCCTAGGCAAGGACGTCGCTCAAACTTTTCAAGAAAACCCCCTACTACCCGGCGCAATCTTGACACACCAGGGGAAGTTTCTAGGAATGATTTCGCGGCGACGCTTTTTAGAACAGATGAGCCGTCCTTACGGACTAGAACTGTTTCTCAAGCGTTCCCTCGCCTCTTTGTATCGCTTTACCAATACAGAAGTTTCAATACTGAAAACAGACACATTGATTGTAGAAGCGGCACGTTGGTCATTACAGCGTACAGCAGAGCTAATCTATGAACCGATCGTCGTAGAAACCGAGCCAGGGGTTTATAAATTACTAGACTCCCACCAATTACTAGTTGCTCAATCTCAAATTCACGAACTCACAACCCAGCTACTGCATGAACAATCCTTAGCCCAGATGATCCAATCGGAAAAAATGGTGAGTTTGGGCAAAATGGTGGCGGAGATTGCCCATGAAATCAAAAATCCGGTTAACTGTATCACGGGTAATTTTAAGTTTCTCTCCAGCTACTGCCAGATGCTGATGCAGATTTTGAGAGAGTATGAAGTTGAGTTTCCTCAAGTCTCTGAAATAATTGAGGAGCTGAAATCAGAAGCAGAGTTAGACTTTATTTTAGAAGACCTGCCGAAAATTTTGCTAAGTATGAAGGTTGCGTCTGGACGACTCACTCAGATTATTAAAGGGTTACAAAATTTTTCTCACTTAGATGAGAATAAAATGGAGCTTTCTGACTTGCATGAGTGTATTGAAAGCACATTATTGATTTTAAATAATCGCCTCAAAGCAGAAATTAAAGTTATCAAAAATTATGGAGATCTGCCAGAAATTCCTTGCTACTCTGGTCAGATCAGTCAGGTATTTATGAATGTTATTAGTAATGCTATCGATGCGTTGGAAGGGTTTAATCTCCAAGGTCTTGAATCTGGAACTGGACTGTTGGAGCCAGACAAACTTTCCTCACCTACAATTACCCTAACTACTGCTCTATTAGACGTTGACGGCTCTAAATGGGCGTCTATACGAATTACCGACAATGGGATGGGTATACCACCTTCAGTTCAAGAGCGTATCTTTGAAACATTCTTCACTACTAAACCCGTTGGCAAAGGAACAGGCTTAGGTTTGGCAATTAGTCATCAAATTGTTACTCAAAAGCATAAAGGCAGACTGATTATGAATTCTCAGCCGGGGCAAGGAACAGAGTTTGAGATTTTGCTGCCCCTTATAAAATAGAGGCTGGGGGAATAGCCCTAGCCAGCGCTCAATCAGTAAGACTAGTTTTAGATTTTTGGCGATGAAGCCCATGTACTCTCAACTACGGGTACTTGCCAAAGATTTTTGCATCTCCAAACTCGGAGCTTACTTAATAGTTATTTAAAATCACTCTCACAATTAGGGAGGATTGAGTTTTTGAGTTTCTTTAACTCAGCACAAATTTTATCTTTTGATGCTAATTTTTAATAAAACTTGTTAATTTAATCTTGATGTTGAGAAAGATTGTGAGATGTTAGCGCTTCAGATCCCCAACTTCTTAAAGCCGCCGGGGATCTCGCCTTCTGGGTATTATTTTCTCAGAAAGCGCTTAAGCGACACTAGATAACTGACGCCCTGCTGCTTTGTCCCAAAGCTCAGTGAGTAAATGTTTGTGTTCCTGGATACCTGACTTCTTCGCCTGCAAGAATCCTGCTTCTCGTATCTCTTCCGGGACTGGCTTAGCGATGATTTCTCGTACCTCTTCGATTGAATCGTAGAGAAATCCTCCTTCCCCGACGTACTCTTGGAGATCCGGACGAATCCTCGGTACACACACACCGACGCCTGCAGCTTGGGCTTCCGCCACTGCCATCGGCCAACCCACTGTTGCCAAGTCAAAGGCTGCCGTATAGACGAGCCACTGATGCTTTTTGTATTCCGGACGCATCTGGTTCGGCTCTACGGGCAGAATGATGTTTACGGGATTCCCCTTGGCTTCGTTTAGAGCTTTGAGCTGATCGACATCGTAGCCGAGAGCGTAGAGGTTAAATTCCTGTTCCGGCATCCACGAAGCGAGCTGGATATAATCTTCCATCTTCTTCTTGGGAATAGCAGCGCCCGTATTCATGATGGCGTTGCCGTTCGGCGAGCGGTCATGGAAGAGTTCGTAGTTCACGACAGGATAGCAGTCGATAATCTTGTCGGCGCGGACGCCTGCTTTTTCCATATACTGCCGTGCGAAGGGAAAGCTTAAAATGCCCAAACAAAGCTCGTGGTTAGCCCAGTGAAGGTTTTGTTTAATTTTCGCTACCTTCTGGAACTGAGGCGTATTCCGTTCGAGGACTTCTCTGATACGACCTTTCCAGTTCTTCTTTCTAAGAGCCATCGTATCGTAGGAATGCGATCGCACAGTGAAGGGTATGCCCATCTTTTCAGCCAAGGACCCAACAAACTCTAGCTGATTCAAGTAGTGGGTGTGGATAACATCAGGTTTCACCTGTTCGACTAGTTCTCGAATCGCATCCTGTTTGGTCAAATGATGATAGGGAAAGTGGTTTTGATAAGGGACGTTGGATGGCTTTCGAGAAACGATGGTCACATCGTAGTCATCATGAATTGCTTCAAGTTCTGTCTTGACATAAGTCTGAGAAATCTGAGGATATCCTCTGATGATGTACATCACGGAAGCTTTTTTCATGTCGAACCTCTTAAAGCGTTAATCAAAGGGACTAGGTGAAATTTGCTGTTGTTTGAGCAACGCTAATTGCTCTTTGACGGTGCTTGTCTCACCTGCATGGCATAGCCACGCAAGCTTTTCCTTAAGGGCCAAGTAACTTTACCGAGGATGTGACGGGGACGGATTCGCAGCGCCCACAATACGCTTGAAAGAGCAGCGCTTTTCTGACCTAGTTCATAGGACATCAAGGCGTGTTTGTAGACAAAGTCGGCAAACATCTTTGGGTGCGCTTTGAAGAGGGATTTGTGCTTGCGTACCAGTTGGTGGAAGCTCACCTGACGCCGCGACGGATCGCGCGAGATTCTCGGCCCTTCGTGGCTGATCAGTTGGTAAGTGACCGTTGGCACACCCAGGATTGAGCAGACTGGATTGAGGCGCAAGAAAATCTCGGTGTGGACGCGGGAGCTGAAGGACTCGTCATAACCACCGATTTCTAAAATCAGCTCGCGCTCTACCACTAGTGTCTGCTTGGAGAGAAATGACTGCCCTGGCTCAATTTCTTCCAGGAAAAAATGCTTGCCTCGTGGGAGAGTTGGCGGGCGGCGAGTCTGGGTGACTTTGCCCTCCTGATTCACCACTTCTAGAGCGGACAGTACCGCCACTGGTTTTGGCAGTGTTGTGTTTGCCAGGGCGGCGAGGGACACTTCCGCCATGTGGGGCAATAGTTGGTCATCATCGTCGAGGTAGGTAATCCAGCGCCCCCGTGCGGATGCGGCTCCCGCGTTACGAGCGGCGGCGGTTCCCCGGTTTTCCGGCAGCCGAATCACCCTGAGCCGAGGGTGTTCGGGCAACTTCACGGGTTCTGGCGAGCCATCATCAACGACGACCACTTCCAGATCCTCTACCGTTTGTGCTAGAGCACTTTGAACAGCACGCGGCAGTAAGTGAGGTCGATTGTAGGTAGGGATGATAATGCTAAGGGAGGGATTGCTCATTTTTGTTTGTTAAGTTAGGCGATCGCGCTCTCAAAAGACGTTACGCTCGAATCTAAATTCAGAACGCATTAAGCACTTATTTATTAATAACTTTCCAGCTTCGGGGCTGATAAAATAAGCAGTGGCTGGTATTCTTACTCGCTTTCACCGTAAAGCGAAATGATCTAACAATATCAAAGGAGCGGACGCCACTCCTCACGTAAATTCTGGCGTTGTAGGTTCCAGGAACTAAACCCAAGTGAGGCATCTGCATTTGGATCTCGGTTTTTCCAGGAGATATCTTTAAATATTCATTCTCACTAGCCGATGTCATATACAATACCTGTTCACTTTCTCCTGCTAAAGCCGTAATTTTAATACCTAAATTAGCATCATCAATATACTCATAAGATTTACATTCAACACAGAAGTAAGCTGTTTCCCCACATAAAGGGAATTGCAAAATATTTTCTTCCTCATCCTTAAACGATACAGAAAGAATATCTAAGCCCATACTTTCACTAGCAGGCTTTTCTGGCAAAAACAGTGGTCCCGCCGCCGTTTCAGTTCCACTCAAACACAAGTCTTCTTCATAGTGACGAATTACATCTTCAGTTTCTCCCTGAGTAATTAATTCTCCTTTTTTTAGGTAAATTGCGGAATTACAAACATTTAATACGCTATGGGAGTTGTGAGAAACTAAAATAAACGCTGTACCATTTTCTCGAAGTTTTGCCAAACGATGATGGCACTTCATCTTAAACTTGATATCCCCAACAGATAGAACTTCATCCACTAATAAAATTTCCGGTTCGATATGAACGGCGCAGGCAAATCCTAACCGTGCTGCCATTCCCGAACTATAGGTTTGTACTGGTGCATCAATCGCATCCGAGATTTCAGCAAATTCTACAACTTCATCAAATTTACTATCAATTTCTTTAGTGGTTAGCCCTAAAATTGACATATTGGCATAAATATTTTCTCGTCCGGTGAGGATTGGGTTAAATCCTGCTCCTAGAGCAATGAGAGGCGCAACTCTTCCGCGAACTGTAATGGAGCCAGTATCGGGGTTAATCAAACCACTAATAATCCGCAGCAGCGTACTTTTTCCGGCTCCATTGGAACCGACTAAGCCCACAGCATCTCCCCGCCGCAGTTGGAAGCTGACATCTTTTAGTGCCCAAAACTCTTTGGCTCGTAAGGTGTCACTCTTTCTCGTTCCACCTGTTACCTCGGTGGCGATGTCTTGTACGCCGTATAAGAGAGAGCGTTTTAAGTCTCGACAAAACTTTTTTGAGATATTGTTAACTGAGACAACTACTGCCTTATCTTCTGGCGGAACTGCCATTTTTTGATTTTTGGCTTCAATTAACATCATTAAACCTCCTTAATCGAAAAAAACTTAGCCAAACAGCATAATATAGTAAAATTACAAAAAATAATTTTCATAGAATTACACTGAATTTTGTACCTGAACGAACTTCTCTGAAGCTTGCGGTGAGATTTTCTTTTTTACTTTTGTTACAACATAGGCAAGTAGTTCTGATTGACTGCTGCCTAAATACTTTTGTGTAAGCTTATAAACTATATTGCGATAGGTTACCTGAAACTCTGGATAGACGGATAGAGATTTTTTGAGTACTTGCAGGTAGTGCCAGCATTTACTATTTTCTGGATTAGAGGAATCACCATACAGATACTCTCTCCCCATTTCAAAGTAGGCTTTAGCGAGAGCTTGACGATAGTTTAAGGAAAGTCTACCGGATTGAGCGAGTTTTTTTTCGGCTTTCTCCATTACTAAACAGTGGGATCTCAGCCAGTGAAGTTTAGAGGTTGTAGAAACGGTTACTTTGCCGTGACTTCGATAGATTGAGTGGCAGATGGGCTGGTAGGTAAATTTTGCGCCATCAATAGCTAAGGATAAGAGAAAATCTCGATCTTGCGCGGCTTTGAAATTTTCATCCCAACCACTGGAACGGCTAATTATATCTCTTGTAAAGAGTAGGGCGACAGGAGGTACCCAGCGGTCGTTTGCTAGTAATGATTCCAGAAAATCCGTTTTCGGCCCGCAGGTCTTGATATCTTCCAAAAAGCTATTACCATTTGGTAGGTGTTTTTTGTAGCGCCAATCCCCATAAACAACATCTGTTTTCGTTGCTTCCAACGCCTGAACTTGCTTTTCTATTTTTTCTGGCAATAGATAGTCGTCGGCATCCAAATATTGAATATATTCACCTTTTGATAATGTAAACCCTCTATTGCGGGCATAATTTCCGCCTCTATTTGCTCCTGTCTCCCAGATTACTTTGTCTTTATAACTCTTGACAATTTCTAAACTATTATCAGTAGACCCGTCATCAATTACAATGATTTCTATCTGAGGATAGGTTTGTTTAAGGCAGCTATCTATTGCTTCTGCCACCCACTTCTGGGCATTAAAGCAAGGAATAATAACGGAAACAAGTTTTTCCATATTTTTTCTAGGGTTTTAACTACAGCTTTTCTTCCACAAGTCAATATCCCAGTGCCAGTTTAATTACTATTAATTTGGCTAGTTTCCAGTGGATTGACAAAGATATAAGGGTTATTTTGCTTGCCTAATAAATCTCAGCGTTTGAACGAGAGAAACACAAGGTATACAAAGGCTTGATTTTAGCTCTGGCGATCGCCCTTATTCCTCTGTAACGCTAATCAGGCACTCACTCTTTCAATCACAAAGGGCATTGCCAAACGGAAGGCAATCCAAGTTAGCAGCAAGCCAACGAAGGTAAGCGCACTCACAACCCAAAACCCTGGAGCTTCTGTTAACACTCCCGTAGTTGCCAACTCTCGTGTTGTCACCAACAGCGGCGTGACCGGATTATGTTGCACCAGAAATTTAAAGGCTCCTCCAGTGGGAACGGGATAAACAACCGGAGTCAAAAACAGCCAAAAACCTGTAACCATCGTTAGCCCCTTGGAGACATCCTGGTACAAGACACCTAACGGTGCTAATAAAATGCCAAACAGCGTCCCCAGCAACACCAGGTGAATCAAAGCGACAGGCGCTAAAATGACCGTCCAAGTCACGGGAACTTGGAACCAAATAAATAGCCCGATAATTAGAATCAGCTTGATGGCGAAGTTAAACGCCACTTCACCTAACTTTGCCAAGATTAGCGCTTCTCTGGGAAAGTTGATTCTCGCTAGCATTGACTTTGCTGCGGTTACTGCCTGTACTGGGCCATTTAAGGCTTCAACAAATGTTTGCCAGAGTGCGGTGCTAAACACGACATAAGCCGGATAAGGAATATCCGTGGCACCAACGTTGATGATGTTGGCATTACTCGCCAGGGTAAATCCGGCTGCCAGGACAATGGGCGGGATAAATGCCCAAGCGATACCGAGAAATGACTGACGATATTGAGCGCTGATGTCTCGCACCATCAGCCGCCAAGCCAGTTCACGAGATGCGAGCAAATCTAGCCACATCCGTTGCAACAAGGCAACAGGATGCCTCAGCTTACTTTCGGGAGTGTAAACTACCTCTGAGGATAGATGCCTCAAACCCTGACGTTGCCTCAAAATTTTCCTCCTTCACTTCAATTACCAAGAGATAGCATCTTTTGGGTTTGTGTCCTGGCTGTCTTTTTGGTAGGTTTGCTAGGAGCTTACCAGGGTTTTTATTTTTTATGTAGATATTGTTCTCTCCCGACTGCTGGCGACGTTAGAGCAAAGAATAGAGCTATCCCTAAGAGCCTCATCTAACTTTGTGTCGCGATCGCGCTGGAACAATTTCTACTACCCTGGCAATTAGCAAACTTCCCGACTACTTAACAGCGGTCATCGTTTTAGTCGGTTGCAACGGCTTTGCCGTTATAGCAGGGGGCAATGAATTCGCCGCTTGTTGTTGCTTCTGATCCAAGTACTTTTTCATATAGCGGTCGGTCAGATAACGGTTTAGCACTTTGTCGAAAGGCACTAGAACTTTCTCCATCCACTGGCTTTTGATTCCAAAAGTCAGCTTACGGCTTAAGGGGCGGAGAATGGTCTCTCTTCGCCGCCATCCCAAAACTTTGTACTTATATTTGAAATACCCGTCCTCTGTTAAGTCCCACTTTTCGCGCAAGCGCTGTAAGCTATTGAGCACCCAAGCGTCGCTCCAACGCAGCATGTAAAACGGTATATCTGTTAACTCTAGGGGGGGGCCAGGTACATAGGTAACGATAGAGTCAGGTTCAAAGTAAACGGTGCCTCCTGCCTCGGCAACCGTCATGCAGAAGTCAAGATGTTCTTTGGTGTTGAACATGGCTTCAT
Source organism: Kastovskya adunca (assembly GCF_059505785.1). Classification (NCBI taxonomy): domain Bacteria; kingdom Bacillati; phylum Cyanobacteriota; class Cyanophyceae; order Coleofasciculales; family Coleofasciculaceae; genus Kastovskya; species Kastovskya adunca. The sequence continues at coordinate 28,870 of NZ_JCACLG010000016.1, forward strand.
CCAGCGGCCCAATTTTTTCAAAAATTGCGGTACGTACTAAAACACAGTGGAATTCTGCTAGTTCAGTTGGCGTCCGTTTGAGTTGGTCGCGTACCTTGGCTACCCGCTGACCTTGCTTGTACATCTTTTCCCGCAGATGACGTCTGCCTTTAACATCCTCAACGATGCGGGATTCACCTCCAGCAAAGTGGACGACTTCATGCAGAGGTAGGTGTTGGCACATTAGGGGACCGACGACGGAGGCATCTGTTTCTTCAGCACACTGAACCAACGCGTCTAGCCATCCGGGTGAGACGATGACATCGTTATCAAAGAAGACGACATATTTAGTGTCCACTTGAGCCAAACCTATGTTTCTGGCTTGGTTGGGGGAGAGGTAGTTCTCCGTGCGAACAAGTTGAAAGTTCTTTTCCTGTGATTGAGCCTCAAGATAGCAACGAACCTCACGCGGAGAGTTGCCGTCAACATAAACTAACTTGAAGGGTGTGTTTGTATGCTCGTAGATACTTTCAAGAGATTCGCGGGTACAGCTAAAACGCTCGCGGGGAGAAACAACGATTGTGACTTGCAAAGCTGTCATTGTTACTCTTTCCTTGTACAAATAAGGGTTTTCTAGGAATCTTATGAGAGGGTCGGTTTTTGCTAATCAATTAACCTTTCAGGCGGAGATCGCTTCAGCAGATTGCCTTCTGGACGGTGCAAAAATCGTCTTCTGGCAATTTGCTGAAGTACGCGAGCCGTTCTTATAGACGTTAGTATCTTTGGATTAAGCTGAATCGCTAACCGAATTTTCTGACTAGCTAGCTTCACCCCTCCACTATTAGGGTTGTGGCGAAGATAAAGTTCTGAGAGATACAAATAGTTCTCAGCTAAACTTCGATTTTTGAGATACTGTAGCTCTGCACCCGCCGCTTGAAACGCTCTTTCAATGATAATGAGATTGTACTTTTCTCTTTTCGCTACCTTAGATGTCGCTGACGATAGAGATTGACGATAATCTGTCTGATACTTAGGAACGTTTACAAACGACCAGCGCGCTGCTATTCGCAGCCAGTAATCCCAGTCTTCGGAAGATCCAAGTGAGGTGTTAAATTCACCGACGGACTCAATTACTGGTCTGCGAATGAGAGGAACAGAACCACAGGCAAGAAAATTTTTCTGTAGCATCTGAGGATAGACGTTCCCTTCAAAGATGACTGGTTGTTGTTGGTACAGAAGTTTTCCTTTTGCATCAACGAACCGAACCCAACTATAGGCAGCACCTGCTTCTGGATGCCGCCGCAGAGCAGCGAGTTGCGTTTCCAACTTATCGGGTGTCCATAGATCATCGCCATCCAGAAAAGCAATGAATTCTCCTGTGGCGCGAGCTAAACCATAGTTACGGGCAGATGACGGACTAATGGTGTCGCAGGTTAAAACTCTTAAACGCTGGTCTGCAATATTATTTAGTATTTCCTTGGAGTGATCGGTTGAGCCATTATTAACTGCAACAATCTCAAAATCAGAGAAGGTCTGCCGTTGAACCGATCGGACTGTTTCTAGTAGGGTAGAAGCAGCATTGTGTACAGGAAGAATAATAGAGATTGTCGGCATCTTGATTTGTGAATTTTGATGAGAGAGCTGTCGCTATAGGTTAGGTAAGATTAGGCCCAATTTTTAATACGTCTCTATAATTCACCGCTGACACCGTCGCTTTTTCTGTCAATACATGCTGGTAAATTTCAACAAGCTCGTCATTCAACTTGTGCATGTCGTAGCGCGCTTCTGCACAAGCACGACCCGCTTTGCCCATCGCTAACCAGATTTCCGGATGATCGATTAGATAAAGTAATTTTTTAGCGATCGCTTCAGCATCTCTCTCTGGGACTAAAAAGCCTGAAACCCCATCTTTAACTAATTCTGGAATCCCGCCATGGCGACTTGCAACCACAGGCATACCCATTGCCATGGCTTCTTTTAAGGTGTTGACTGGGGCATCTTGGTTGCCATTGTTCGCGGTGACGCTAGTCGCAACGAAAATTTGTGAATTCTTGAGAACCTCAACAATTTCTTGCTGCTGTTTCCAGCCGAGGAGCTTGATGATGTCACCCATCCCCAGCTCTTGAATCAGTTGCTCAAAGGGTTCCCGTAAATAGCCATCGCCAATGATGTTGTACTCGATATTGGGGTAGTCTTTGGCTAACTTAGCAACAGCACGAATACCATACTCGATTCCTTTTTTTTCTACCAAACGACCTGTTGTTGCAATCCGAATTCGACCATCAGCAGGTAGACGACGGGGAGAGAAGGCGAATCGACTGCAATCGATTCCTGAGCCAAGTACGACAATCTTTTTGGGATCACAACCGATGGAGATGGCTCGGCGTCGGAAAAATTCGCAGTTGGTGAGATAAAAGTGTCCTCTCTCAAACAGTTGGTCGTAAACGCGATCGCCATGCTTCTGAACGTACCAACTGATATCGAAGCCGCGAAATGAGGTAATGAACTTTCCTCGAAGAACACCCAGCTCGTGAAGCGTTAGAGCACCGACATCCTCAATTAACTTACCTCGGAGGGCGTAGAAGCCAAACTGACAGTGAATGATGTCGTAGGGCTGAGTACCTAGTGCGGGAATTACCCCATACAGCAACCGCAACGATAGGGCTTGCTTGCCGTACTTGAAAACATTTAGCGATCGTCCGCAGGCTACAGGGTTTTTGTAAAAATTAGTAACCAGTAGCCATAAACCTTTCAGCACCCGCCATAAATAGTTAACTGGAGCCTGGGGTGTGTAGTGGACGCGATCGAGGAGTCCGTATTTCTCCACACTGGGATGCATCCTATCTTCGCCTGATGGACCTTCTAGTGCGTAGATATCAACCTCGTGCCCCCGATCGATCAGACCTGTAATCTGATTGAGGATAAATGCCTCTGATAAGACAGGAAACCTGCCAACAATAAAGGCTACTTTCATTACATTTTCCCTGTAATTCTGCTTGCTTCTGTGACAGTCATTGAGCTTGAACAATCGCGCTCATACATAACAGTTGCGGCGGAACTTGAGCGAGCGACTTTTTGAACTGCACGTCATCCTACCCCAGGGTCAGTAAATGTACAGATATCTTAGATGAAGTTTCATTAAAACTTCATCTTTGCCTGGTGATTTTAAAGACATTGCAAAGTAGCCTCTAAATCCTTCCTTTGAAGGATGTGAAGATTGCTATTTTCCTGAAAAAAGTTCAGTAGTTAAGCTTTCGATTAGTCGTGGCAACCCTATCTACACTTAACTTTGCCGCGATCGTTCCTGATAAATCTGTCTCAACTTCCGCTATTAGGTTAAATTCTAGTTAAGGTTCGCGTTCTGTGCAACTTAATAGTCAATAAACGCTGACATTGCTTCCATAATTTGTGAAAATCTTTGCCAAAAAAGTCAATATTGAATACGATTGTGGGTTTGACAGCATCTAAATAAATGCTCGTCAATGGTAAGCTAAAAAAAGAGCTACATGTAGCTCAGTCATTTGTATGGATGGGTGTTGAAGTCGGTGCAAAACAAATTTTTGCCACCGCCATCGTTGTTAGCCGGAAGCGATCGCGACCTCAGTATCGACTCAACTCTTGAGGAGTTGCCGCGTTATGACTTTTCCGTTAGTCCTAAGTGCCGGGGGATAAAAGTCGCGCGAGTTTTTGAAAAGTATCCCTTACTACCGGGCGTCATCTTATTTGAAGAGGGTGAATTCCTCGGCATGATCTCGCGGCGGCAGTTGTTGGAGTGTCTGCTGCATCCTCAGGGAGTAGAGTTATTTTTGCCGCAGCCGTTGAGCAGTCTGTACAGCTATGCTCGCACAGAGACATTGATATTGCCACAGAGTACGCCGATTTTAGCCGCCACCCAGTCGGCATTGCGTCGTCGTCCGGAATTATTGGCAGAACCCGTAGTGGTGCAAACTACATCAGGCACTTATCAACTCCTAGATGTTCAGCAATTACACTTAGCCGCTTGGCAAATCAGAGGGATCGAAACGCAGATTCGCTATGAACGCATCCAAACGCAGATGGTTCAAAGTGAGAAGATGGCAAGTTTGGGGCGACTTGTCGATGGCGTTGCCCATGAAATTTTAGATCCTGTGGGATTTATTTGGGGAAATTTAACCTACATCTCAAGTTACAGCCAGCAAATTTTAGAATTGTTAGCAGTCTATGAGAAACTACTTCCCCAGCCCTCCGACGAGATAAGGTCAATCAAAGAAGAAATTGAAATTGAGTTTTTGCAAACTGATTTACCCCAAGCGATCGCTAGCGTCGAAGCCGGAGCCGAGCGCTTAAAAAAGCTAGGCACAAGTTTACAAAATTTTTGCCATATTGATGAAGTATATCCCCGACCTGCAGACTTAAACTCTTGCTTAGACAACATTATCCTGTTATTAAAAAGCCGCCTGAATAGTGAAATTAAAGTAGTCAAAAACTACGGTCATCTCCCCCCCGTTTCCTGCTTTTTGGGTCAGCTTAGTCAAGTTTTCATGAATATATTGAGTAACGCTGTAGATGCAGTAATTACCTATGCTGTGCGCCAAAATTTTGCAACCCAATCATCAGCATCAGCTCACAATCCCTGTATTGAAATTACAACAGAGGTGCGTTCTGGAGAAACAATCAACCCCAGCATTCCTTATACTCGATGGGTTTCGATTCGCATTGCTGACAATGGTTCCGGTTTGTCGCCTCAAGCTCAACAGCAGATTATCGAATCCTTCTCAACAAAGAAACGGGCAGAAAAAGAAACCAGTTTATCCGTAAGTTATTGGATTATTACTGCAAGGCATGGGGGACAGTTAAAGTTGCGCTCTACTCCTATTGAATTGAGAGATTCTCCGTCAGATATGGGTACAGAGTTTGAAATTTTGCTTCCCTTAATTTAATTTTGTTAGAGTATTAATGAATTATCCTAAAAGTCATCTTGAGGTAGGGGCGATCGCTTCTATTTTAGAGCCGTCGCTATACTCCTAGCTCTTGTTCCTATTCAACTCCGGCTTCCAATTGTTCTATTTGACGATTATCCAAGGGAATTACAACAGTAAAGGTTGTACCCACACCTACTTCACTCGCCACCTCAATTTTGCCTTGATGTAAGTCCACAACCTTCTTAACGATCGCCAATCCTAAACCCGTTCCAGCGATTTTCCCGACATTCGTTGCTCGATAGAAGGATTCAAATAGACGCTGTAGAGCATCTGGGGGAATCCCAATCCCCCCATCTTTGATCTCAAACGTTGCTTCTTCAAACTCACAGTGCAGCTTAAAATCAACATTGCTGCCTTCAGGGGAATATTTAATCGCATTAGAAAGCAAGTTAACCAAAATGTGCCGCAGCAAATTTTCATCCATATAAGCAGGGATGCCGTTTCCTTTATTGACGAAGATAATTTGTTGATGTTGAGGTGTTGTGAGTTGTAGTTCTTCTACTAAATCTTGGCAAAACGCGTCTAGATCTAACAAAGAGGGCTGAAATTCTAACTTACCTGCTTCTGCCTTGCCAATTACCAAGACATCTTCAACTAAATGAGTAATATTTTTAGCGGCTTGTTTGATGCGTTGAAAATAGGTTTTGAGTTTTTGTTCAGAAGCTCTATTTCTATAATTTTCGATTAACTCTACTCCTGTTAAAATAGTAGTCATCGGGTTACGAAACTCGTGGGAAACCATAGAATAAAAACTTGATTTTATTTCATTGAGTTCTCGTTCTCTTTGTAGTGCTTGACGAACAGCTATTTCTGCTTGCTTGCGTTCTGTAACGTCTCGACCGACAAAGACAAAATCTTGTAAACCCGTTGTTTCTGATTGAACAGCTGCACAAGAAAACTCTACAGTCATTGCTTGGTTAGTTTTTGATTTGCAGCTCACTTCCACATTTTCCAAAAAATCTTCCGATGCCAGACTCTGCTCTTGGGTTTCATTAAGAAAGTCTTGATCGCTGATAATTAAGGAAATTGATTGACCAAGCAGTTCTGACTCTTGATAACCAAATAATTTTTGAGCAGATTGATTAACTGTTTTGATTTTCCCTGATGCTGTGGTGACAAACAAAGCATCTCCCATCGCCCGCAATATTTTGTCGATGTAATCTTTGGAGACTGTCAGCGAACTGAGCAACAATTCAGCTTCACTGGCTCGCTGGACTAATGATTGTCTTAAAACCATCATTTCTGTGACATCGGCAACTAATACCAGTAACTTACGCTCAAGCGTCTTCTCTTCTTGATACTCACCCACAGAAACATCTATATACAGGGGAGAATTCTGATCAGAGGAACGTACAATTCCCTTAATTTCAAAACTCGCCTGTTGTCCTTGAAGGATGGCAGTTAAAATTTCTTCTGATCCTACTAATTCAGGAAAACCTAAGCGTGCATCCCTCCCTGGCAAAACTTCTTGAGGATGATCGGCAAACTGACTGACTCTAGGGGATGTTTCTAAAATAGTTAATTGTCGATCGAGGGTAAAATATTCTAAACTGCCAGAAGATAAAAGCTTTTCAAACAACTTGTTCATAATAAAAGTTAAACTATTTTATGAGCTAAATTCCCAAATATTTCGTCAACATTTTCACCTGTTTTTGCTGACGTTATGTGGATAGCCACTACATGCTCTCGATCAAATTGAAGTTCTTCAAGGATTTTTGGGAGCGTCTCCTGATCTATCAGGTCAAATTTGTTTAAGGCAACACTAATGACGCCTTTAGGATTAATTGATGAAAATAGCTGAATGCGATCGCCTAAATGTTCTATCGTTTCTGGACGAGTTAAATCGGCTACAACTAAAGCACCACTTGCTCCCTGTAGATAAGAAGGCGCGATCGCATTAAATTTTGTATGACCTTCTATATCCCAGATCAGTAATTGCACATCCAGGAGGTCATTTTTGTGGTCTGGAGTTACGGCAACCGTCTTCCGGGATATTTTTACCCCAACGGTTGAAAGATACTGATCGCTAAATTGACGCTCCACGAAACGGCGAATTAGGCTGGTTTTCCCCACACCAAAATCGCCAACCATACAAATTTTCTTAGATATTATTGACACGACTAGGTTCTATTTTCATCTTTTATAAAGGATTTGCCCAAAAGAATCTCTATGCAAATTTTGTGAATTTTGTCAGTTCAGTTAGTTACTTTTTGCTGGGAAGAAGTCGTTCAAATCTTACGCATCTAGCTAACCAGATCGATTCTGGGGTATCCACATCGGGAGGCGGTTGTCCGCTCCAGGTGACTTGCAATCGTTCAGGTGCAATGCCCTGTTGAACGAGAGTGTTTTTTACAACGAAGGCTCGCTGTTTTGCTAATTGTTCGTTGCTGGCTGCACTCCCAATACCATCAGCATGACCAATAATTGCTAGTTGTGTTTCTGGGTATTGTGCCAAAAACTGTTCAATTGAGCTAATTTTACCCTTGATTTCACTCGTTCTTAAAGCTGTCGAATCTTTATCAAAGTAAATACGATTGTCAATAGGTAACTTCTGAGCGTTGAGAGTAACAATGACAGAACGAACGCCTGGAATTTGCTCAAACGCCTGGACAACATCGTTTACCTCCAGCGCTTGGTTTGCCTTTCCTTCTACCCGGACACGATTGTCGGCATAAGTTGCAAAAATCTCAACGCCTTCTAGCTGGCTGAGAACCGTTGTTAGTCGCTGGACTTCCTCTGCTATCAGCACGGGGTCGGGCGGAACCTCAACGGCAATAATTTGGTTATCCAACCTCAGCTTAGGTACAGCCGAGAGGGCAACTTCTCCGGCTTTTTGGCGCAACTCTTCGTTGGGTAACAGCCCCTGAAGTTCTAGGGTATTACCGCGAACATCTACGCCTAGGCGATAAATTGCTAGCGCCGGAGTGGATGATAAGGCTGATGCGGCTTTTGCTTCCAAGCGGCGCAAACGATATTGGTAAATTCCCCAACCACCAACAGCCAGTAAAATCCCTAACCCAATTACCAGCAGAGCGGGCGGTTTATTTTTGGTTTTGGGGTCTTTTTGTTTAACCGCTTCAGAGGCGGTAGAGATCAAAGTTTCTAAACGTTGATGAACCTGCTCAGGAATAGTAGCGCGATCGCCATCAAAATACTCAATCGGCTTGCCGTAAAGTTGAATAATGCTACTGAGAGTGTGGCGTAGCTGCTCAATGAACACCTTGGGCGTCTCCCCCTGAGTCACCACAGCGATGTAGCAGTAGCCAGCCACCTCCAAAATAATCTTGAAACTTGCGTATTCAATCTCCGTCAGTTCCGAAGCATTGCCTGAGTGACCAATAAACTCGTTAGCAAAGCTGCGGATGGCGGTGAGCATCCCTCCCACCATATCTGACTCTAGCTGTTGGCTTCCTGGTTGTACCTCAGAAATTACCAAACCCGAAGTTTTATGGATTAAAAAGATTGCCTGAATACTAAAGGGAAAAGACTCTTTTAAAATCAGTTCTGCTTCGGAAACCCCTTGGACTTTGGCGCGAATCTTACGACTAACGCCCTCTACACTCAGAGCATTTTCCACCTTGGCGTTGATGTCTCGCACCGCCTCTGCCATGTATTTAGAAATCGTGTTGCCAATCACCGGATAAAGGGCATCGACCATGGCATCCCCCTCCAGGGTGACTTGCTCTTTAATCGCTTTGCCCATTGTGGGGCCAATTGCCTTGGCGATTTCCTCAGGGGAGTCCTGAATTTGTTGAGAAATTGCCGTAGGAATAATTGCGGCGAACGCCCTCCCCATAGCAGCTCGATCCTTCTGGCTTTTTTCCTGAATTACCTGATCAATAATCGGAAAAACCGCCTGAACTACTTCTTCTTTTGATTCAACGATTTTTAAGCTTATTAATTCTGCAATCAATGGCAACAGGAGAACAATTAACTCATTGGGGTCGTAAATTTTTCGCTCAAGATTTGCCAGGTTTTCTGCCAGTTTGCTAATTATTTGGCGGTCGTTGGGAATTACAGCATCGTACAAAACATTTTGCAAGCGTTGAATCGATTCTTCCTCTAAATTTGGCTGAGTTTGCCGCAAAATAGCAGAAAGTTGGCTTGTTAAGAGCGAATCCTCCGGGGCTGAAGACAGTTCGGCTATTTGCTCCTGAAGGTTCTGGACTTCCTGGAGAAAGTTTTCCGCTACAGGCGGCTGTGTATCTGAAGCCGCACCTGGAAAGCCGTCAGCCTCCAGAGGTGCGGCTTCATGGCTTTGCTGAGGTGGCGGCTCAACTTTTGTTTGGTCTTCGGATGAGACAACCGTTGAGTTTAGGAGGCTGAACTCGCTCAACAAACTGAATAACCCTTCTAAGGGAGGGGTTGAGTCGTCGTTGAAGTCGTTGCGGGTAGAATTTGAGGAGTGATTGGACATTACAGGTCAGGGGGATTTTGACCAAAGCCTCGCAAACGAAGTCTTCCTCTTATTCGTGAAATTGTCCCGGCTCTAGTAAGCGATTATCTAGGGAGTTATTCGGCTCGTTGACGGCTTGCATTTCAGAAATCATCTCGGTTTCTCGGAGTCTCAAGCCGATCTCAAACATAATTTCTGCCATATCATCTTTGGAGACTTTGGCATCTTTCACCAAGGAGAGCCGCTTGTCAAGTTCTTCGAGAATATACGATTTTAGCGATCGCATATCGATTTCGGTTTTTTCTTTGTTTTGTAAAAGCTCTGTGCGAAGGGAATTGGTTTGAAGCTCAACATCTTGACTGAGATCGTCAATGTGGCTAGAGAGATTTTTATTAATGCGGTCGGTTAATTGTCGAAGCTCAGTCGTTTCTTTTTGAGTACTAAAATTGATCGCTCTAATTTTTTTTTCTAAGGAATCAACCGCTGTTTGTAAATCCAGTGATAAGCTCTTTTGAACATCATTAATTTGGTCTTGTAAGCTTTGGTATCGTCTAGACAATTCCGCATCAATTTGATCGAAGCGGCTATTAGAATCCCTGAGCTGATTGCCAAAAAGAATGTCACGAATTTGGTCAATATTCCCCAGCCTATCTCGCATTTCTTCTTTGGTCATCTCGTTCATACTAAATTCCTGCTGCAATAAAGTTGGTTTGAGTCTAGCGCGGCTTTTGTCCCCTAAAAGGAGTGAAACCTCGCTAGTTGCAGATATACCTATAGCGCTTTTTAATCTGCTTTTATTAGTTTATGGGGATTTTGAGGTTTGGGAACATCTGCTCTAGCTCAAGGGGAAAGCTAGTGGTTAATTTTGATCCAGATAGGATTTGGCGATCAACGCCGTAGCAGCAGCCGTGTCTAAGGGTTTAGCAAAATAGTACCCCTGTCCGTAGTCGCAATGGAGGGCTTTCAATCTAGCCAATTGTTCTTGCGTTTCGATGCCTTCTGCGACAACGTCCATACCGAGGCTTTGGGCGAGGGTAAGGATTGCTTGGACAATTTCCACGCCTTCCTGTTGATGATTTAGTCGGGTGACGAAGGAACGGTCAATTTTCAACGTATTAATCGGTAAGCCGTGGAGACGGCTCAAGGAGGAGTAGCCGGTGCCAAAGTCATCAATGGCAAGTTGAATGCCCAAATCTCTCAGTTGTTGCAGCGGAGTGATGGAGAAAAGGGAATTGTCCAACAAACAGCCTTCAGTGATCTCCAATCTCAGACAGTCGCCAGAAACACCCGTTTCTTCAAGGATCTGCTTGACTTGCTCAATCAAGCTCAATTGCTTTAACTGGAGACTCGAAAGATTAACGCTCATCGTCAATCGCCCTACACCCGTATCTGGAGAGGGAAAACCAGCATCTGCCCCTCCCCACGGCAAGCGCGATGCTTGGGGCGAGAAGAGGGCAATACGCTCTTGCCAGATTTGTAGTTGGCGACAGGCTGCCCTCAGCACCCACCAATCAAGGGCTGTCATCATCCCAGTTTCTTCTGCTAAAGGGATAAACTCAACGGGAGACACCAAGCCACGCTTGGGATGCTGCCAGCGAACTAACGCTTCAAAACCAGCAATTTGACCTGTTTTCAGGGAAACGATGGGCTGGTAGTAAATTTGGAACTGGGGATTAGGGAGTAGGGAGGGGTAGAAAGTCTGCCCAGATACTTGGTAGTGGGGAGGCTCTAGTTCTTCCATTGCCCGTCGCAGGTCAGTTTCTAACTCTAAACGGGCAAAGGCGCGGGTATGTAGCGTTGTATTAAAAACGGCATAGCAAGATTTACCCAGTTCTTTTGCCTGATGTAGGGCAATATCGGCATCACGCAGAATCTCTTCTGGTTGCTCGTAGTTACAATTGCGCTGTAGGGCGTCTAGCCTTTGAGGGAGGAGGGATTCCTCTGGTTTTTGCCTTTCGCCATTGCTGTCTGGCAAGGGGTTGTTGCGAGTTTTCCCTAAGGCAATGCCAATACTCGCTGTGGTGAAAACTTCATAGTTATGGAGTTGAAACGGTTTAGCGAGGGCGGTGTGAATGACTTCAGCAACATAGGTGGCATCACTGAGGTCGTGGATGGGGGAGAGAAGAATAGCGAACTCGTCTCCCCCAAAGCGGGCGATGGTGTCGGTAGGGCGCAAGCAGGCTTTCAGGCGTTGAGCGATCGCGACTAATAAGCGATCGCCAACACCATGGCCGAGGCTATCGTTGATCACCTTAAAGCGATCGAGGTCTAAAAATAAAACGGCAAATAAGCGATCGGGTAAAGGTTTTTCCGAGGTAAGGCGTTCATTTAAGCTCGCTCTCGACATCACCCTCTCCACCGCATCAACGAATAAAATGCGGTTAGACAAACCTGTCAAGGCATCATGAGACGCGGAAAACTGCAATTGATCCTCACTTTGCTGGAGCCGCGTCCTCATTCGCAGCCGTTCTTGGAGGGCGATGACACCTCCGGTGAGACTAAATAAGACTAACGGTGTTGCCACTGGCAGCAAGTAGCCCGCTCGAAACATCAGAAAACTCACAACTCCCCACGAGACGCACAACCCTACCCAACAGGCGAGTTGTCGCTCAAAACGCCAAGGGGCAATGACGACACTGAGCACAGGCCCCCCCAGCACCCAAATCAGCAGGAACCAACCCGGAGCCATAGGACGCAGGTAATTTTCCTGGAGGAGATTGCTGAGGGCGGTGGCGTGTAAGTGAACGCCACTGGCGGCGGGATTGAGGTTAAAGGGAGTATACAAGGGGTCAAGTCCGGTAGCCGTTGCCCCCACCAGCACAATCTTGTTTTTAAAGGCAGCTCCTGGCACTTTTCCCTGAACAACATCGGCAAAGGAATACTCCGGTGCTAGTTGCGTTGGCCCTAGCCAATTAATCCATAACGGTTCGTCGAGCTTTGGGAGTTTTACTAGCTCTGCCGTCAGAGAATAAGCTTTAGCCACTGCTATGTACAATGCCGGAACGTCAAAGGAGTAGGATTCTATATAACGCGTGATGCCATCGCTGTCGGCGTAGGTACGTACATGTCCCTCTTCGAGGGCAGACTCCCGCAATTGTGGGGTAGGCAGCAACGGCGTAGTACCTTCGTCCCACACCATTGATAAAACGACCCGCCCATGACGATCCATCGCGGCGGCTAGTTGCGCGTCGGCGGGGCTGGGTTCTGGAAACAAAATGTCAAAAGCAACAACACTGGAACCGGCTTGGCTCAAAACATCAAGCAATTTGGCGTATTCTTCGCGCCCCCAGGGATAACGCCCCAGGGTTCTCAGGCTGGCTTCATCAATGGCAATAATTGCCACCCGGTCATCCCACGGGATCGGGCCCCGTAATTTGAATAAGGTTCGGTAGGCAAGCTGTTCCAACGGCTGCCAAGTCCCCAATGCCGACAAACCCGCAACAAATACCGCCGTCATGCCTCCGAGTAAAGCCGGGGAAGCCAAGCGCAGGTATCGCCGCCATCGAGGAGTGGGGGTAGGGACTGATGGATGAGGCGCTGTCCTCGAAATAAAGTCTTGCTTGTCCTGTAAATGTTTAAGGAACTGCCAATTCATAGACCTTACGGTCTCCTAAGGGCGTAGTAACAACTGCGGAAATCCGCCGATTGGGAGGAATGGGTACTGTGATATCAAAATAGCCATTGCGATCGCTTACTCCTTTACGCCCTGCAATCATCGTCAGATTAACTGGATCGACCACACCAACAATACGCGCTGTTTTTTGATCGACCGCCGTGAGCAGGCGCAGATTTAGGCGCGTGTCATTGGCGATGGGGACAGGGGTAGTTGGGGGTTGACCTGGAATCATCACAATTTGATACCCGGCGGGAAGGGGTACAGATTCCCCCTGAGACATATTGAGAACACTGCCTTCTAAAGTAGCAACACCCGTTCTACCATCGGCGTGAACGGCAACACCAAATTCCGTTCCCCGCACGGCACTCACCCCCGCCGGAGTATGAATCTCCAGCTCTGAACTCGGATTACTAAATCGACGCACCCTTAATCTGGCTTGCCCACCATTGACCTGCAGTTGGGTCACTAGCCCACCGCTATTGTTAACGTGTAGGGCTTTGATACGTACGGTGGTATCGGGAGAGACATCGACAATTCCAATCCCTGTATCTACAGCCAGAACAGCGTTAGCGTTGGAACCTGTGTCAATGGCATCACCGACTGACTGCAGCCTTGTTCCTACTTTAGCGACTTGAGATGTCTTTCCTTGATGATACGTAACATTACCAGAAACAGAGCGAACTTCTAGCCAGCGATCGACCCGAACCGGGAGGATTTGTGCTGCCGAGTTTTCACTACTGCTTAATAGACCCACTAGCAGGACAATTTGCCCGGTTAAGCCCAATAAAGTTTGAGGCACTTTACGAGAGCGTCGTCTAGTCAGGGATTCCAAGAAAATTCGCACCATTACAACCTCTGGGTAAAGCGGTTAAATGTTTATGCCTGGTTTATCACAGCAATGGTTTTTCCAAGTTAACGATAGGTGACAATTCTGAATTTGGCAGTCACCTAGCGATGTTTTGCCTTCCCACCTGCTATTAACTACATTCCATTACTTATTGTTAAATCGGCAAAGCCGCAGGGGAGAGAAAAAAAGATTCTCCTCAACACCTAAATTAAAAGCTATTCCCCTCCCTAATCCTCCCTCTCCTAACGCTGACAACGCACGGGGAGATACGCTACGCGTGCATCCAGATTTACTGAGCGTAACTGATAGCTCAGAGACTCGGCGAGGGCGCGATCGCTAAAAGAGCCAGCTTGCACATACCAACCCAACCGCGAGTTGGTGAGAAATGCTAGGGGTCTATAGGGCTTGACTTTGTCCAAAATTTTAGGGTCAGAGGCGGGAATCACTACTACATAAGTATTTTCGCAGGGTTGACCCAGAATAATAGTCTCCGCCTGAGTTGTTGGAGCGCTCAAATTCGGAGGAACCTGTTGGGCAATGGAGTACTGACTAGCTAGCCCCAAACATGCCATAACAAGGAGGATCGCGGAGAAATCTAGCCGGGGGTGTTTAACCGATGGCATGTTTGGGAAAGAGAGTCTCGTTGGGAATGGGAATACCTCTCAAACTTACCAGTTAAAGGCTCTACTCAAGACTCTTATTAGTCTGCGGATTGGATAGATCCCCCCTAGCCCCCCTTAAAAAGGGGGGAACAAACTCTCTTGGAAGTCCCCCGTGATATCAAAGGCGAAGCCTCTTCTGGCTTCCCCCTTTTTAAGGGGGACGGGAGGGGGATCTCCGAGGGGGATGCGAGGGGGATCTCCAGGGATTTACAATTCTTTAGAGACAGCCTCCGTTAGGCTTACAATGCCAAATCATTGATTAAAGTTTCTGAGTTGAGTGAAGTAGTAGAGGATTAAAGTTCTCTTGGCAAATGAGCTGAATTCCAGAACGAACCCATGATTCCACATCTAGTCGAAATTCTAAGGAAGAGGTAGGAATTTTTTGTGGAGCCAGAGATTTTGACGGATTTTCAATGACAATGCCAACGCGGGGAATTTTAGGAAGCACGTAAGTCACTAATTTGCCATACCATTGAGGAATAGCAAAAAAGCTTTGACAAAAATGATCGGGATAGGTTTCTAAGACATTCTCGATTTCTTCATTGATAATTGGCAGGATCAAATCAAGAAAATTTGATAACGGAGTGACTCCACTCTCATTTTTTTCAATATCACTGAAGCCTTTGGGTTGACAACGGACAATTTCCATTGTGCTACCTGTTGCACCTTCGTTCTCTAGCCTTTCAAGATAACTTGATTGGGCCAATTTTGCTTCTTTGGCACTGACAAAAAGACCAAGATAGTAGGTGCAACGAGGAAACTTAGTGCTAACTTTTACCCACCAAGCCAATCCTAGTTTGGCAAGGGAAGACATTGCCATCTGCTCAATGGTTTTTCCCAAATCCATAGAAGCCCTCCTCGATACGAGCAAAAATCAGAATAAGGTTTTCTGTCCGCTGATTATCTGTTTTACTGCTAACAAAGTTTTCTAAACCAGCAGGGCAGCAATAGACCTCTTGCATAAGTCGAATAGACCCCCCTTAATCCCCCCTTATTAAGGGGGGAGACTTGAAATCTTGCCCCCTCCCCTTAGTAAGGGGAGGGTTGGGGAGGGGTCTGGTACATTTTTGCAAGAGGTCTAATAAACAAGTTCTCACAATCTGACATTGGTTTGAGATTAGAGCATAAGTATGAATAACTTGTGAATAAGTTGAAACTAATGATTAAATTATATTGATTTGATAAATTACTACCTATAAGGTCTTCTTAAGCCGATAGCAATCAGAATATAGCCGTTATAAATCACTTGTGAATAGTTGATAGGCGTGTAAGTAAGTAGGCGGTAATAATCAATCAGGGATAGTAAATTTTTTATTTTCAAATTTAGACAGGACAAATGCAAAAATTTATCTCTAGCAGGGGGGTGAAGTAGATAAAACTACGGCTATTTTTCGGAAATTTTATAGGATTTGACGATTACTAGCCCCAGATGCGTTTTTGTTGAGTTTATAATTTCCATCCCAAGGTTTTAGCAATCTCTGCGGCTAAGGTCAATGGATTAAATGGCTTGGCAATCACCGCCGTGGCTCCTGAGTGTTTAAACGCCTGTTCATCACCGAATCTTACCTTTGCAGTTAATAAAAATACAGGGATGTGCTGTGTACTTTTACTGGCTTGTAGATTGGCTAATGTCGCGGTTCCATCAACATCAGGCATCATAATGTCTAGCAAGATAGCGTCAGGTTGTTCGGCTTTGGCGATCACTAAACCTTCTCGACCAGAACTGGCGGTTAATACCTCCCAGTCTGCCATCGTCTCTAAAGTCAGCTGAATAACATGCCGGATACTTGGTTCGTCATCAATAATGAGAATGCGCTTGACACTCATTGCCTTTAACCTCCTGAACTAGGGAGGGCTGATGGAAAAGAGATAGATTAAGCAGATGGCGGCATGGGTAAGGTGAAGTAAAAAGTACTACCTGCTTGGAGAGTGCTTTCGACCCAGATGCATCCGCCATGCTGCTGCACGATACTCCGGCAGATGGCTAACCCTAAGCCTGTCCCGCCGTAAGTACGCGAATCGGAAGCATCTACCTGGGAAAAGCGCTCAAATATACTATCCAGTTGCTCGGCGGGAATGCCACGTCCTTGGTCTGTAACTTGGAAGAGGATGCGATCGCCATCGGCTTTAGCACTGACAGATACTGTACTGCCATTTGGGGAAAATTTAATGGCATTACTGAGTAAGTTGGTCAGAGTCTGAATAATGCGATCGCTATCTGCCCAAACAGTCGCAGTCAGAGGAACAACCCTGAGGGTAATACCTGCGTTCTCGGCTAGGGGCTGCACAATATCTGCCCCCTGCTGCATCAAGTTCGTCACCGGAATTGCCTGGAGCTTCAGCGCTAGTTTTCCTGACTTGAGGCGTTCGACATCCAGAATGTCATTCACCAGACGCACCAGGCGCTCAGTATCCGCAACCGCCAAATTCAGCAGGCGTTCACCATTTTTGGTGAGTGTGCCCAGACGCCCACTGGTCATTAATCCTAAAGCACCACGTAGGGAAGTCAGGGGAGTGCGGAGTTCATGACTGACGACAGAGATAAACTCCTCCTTCATGCGTTCGATGTGCTTGCGCTCTGTAATATCCTCAACCATTTCCAATCCATAAATAATATTCCCATTGTGGTCAAGGATGGAACCGCAGGTGAGATTACTCCAGAACAAGTCGCCATTCTTTTTGATGAAACGTTTCTCTATCTGATAGGAAGAGATTTCTCTGTGTAGAATTTGCTCAATAAGTAACTCTTCTGCTTCCAAGTCTTCAGGAAAGCTAAACTCCCGAAAATCATGCCCGATTACTTCTTGTTCTGTATATCCCAACATCTGGCAAAGGGCAGAGTTGACGTGAGCTATCTCACCTTCCGGGGAACCTAAGGCGATACCAATCGGGGCGTCGGCAAAGATTTTACGGAAACGTTCCTCACTTTCTTGGCGGGCTTCCTCTGCTTGTTTTTTCTCGGTGATATCTTGGGCGGCACCATAGATGAGGAGACAGTGGTTTTGGAGATCGCAACGCACCGGGTGGCTATAATTCCGCAGCCAACGCACCGCACCACTTTCAGTAATGATGCGGTAATCGCTCACCTCCGGTTGACCGTTAAAAAGCCGTTGCATCCGCTGTAGGACGAGGGGAAGGTCGTTGGGATGAATGAGTTTTTTCCAGTTATTAAACTGCTTGAGTTTTTGTGGCGTTAAACCAGAGATGCGGCTAAAGGCGTCAGTGATCCAATCGACTGTCACCTTACCATCAGGCGTAATGCAAAGGGCATAGGCAAAGTCAGATATTTGCTCTGAGACGACGCGATAGCGTTCTTCACTCTCGGCGAGTAGAGCTTCAGCGTGTTTGCGATCGCTAATATCACGAACGATCGCTTGTCCGGCTGGCTTACCCTGGTATGTAATGGGGATTCCTGCTGCCTCAACATCCCTGACTTGCCCATCTAGGCGAACCAGCCTAAATTGTCTGAGGGGTGTCGGTTTTTCTTGCTCTTCAGTTTGTTGAATTCGAGACTTAATGAACGCTCGATCCTCAGGATGCACTAAATCCAAGACTGGTTTGCCGATCAATTCCTCGCTATTTGCCGCGCCGAGCAGTTGCGCTCCTGCTGCATTGATATACACATATTTCCCCTGACAATAAACAACGATCGCTTCTGGGGACATTTCTACCAGACGACGATAGCGTTCCTCACTTTCACGCAGGACGACCTCCGCTTGTTTGCGTTCGGTAATGTCGGTGTACTGCTCAATACGTCCCCCCGCATAAAGCCCCGATTGGATCGGTTGACTCCAGTGTTCTAGCCAGCGTTCGGTGCAATTTTCACTCTGGAGAACGTGGAACTCAAAATTTTCAATCTCGGTATTATTTTCATAAGTTGCCAACACCTTTGAGATAAATTCCTCTGGGGAAGCAAATAGCGGCTCCATCTGGTTACGAAGGAGCTGTCGCTTATCCTCCCCCACCACATTCTCGCGATCCCAACCAAAGAAGCTTTCTAGCGCCGTGTTAATCCAGACAATGCGAAACTCCGCATCCAAAATCAAAATGCCAACGGCTGAATTATCGAGAACGTCATTTGTTAAAGAGCAATACCTCGCTTCACTTTCCCAAAGCGCCTCCTGCACCTGATTGCGAAGGGTAATGTCTCGGTAAGCACTTAAGAACCAGAGTTTATTGTCAGACTGCATCAGTGAGGTGGAAACGAGCAGCGTTCTCTGCACACCCTGAGCATTACAAATCGTCGTTTCAACGTTGCGGCATCCCTCCTGCCGGATCGTCTTCTGGAGCTGGAGTCGGGCTTGCCTATAAGCTGGGAAATCCGGGTAGAGTAGCGCCAGAAAATCAGGACAACGGTTTGCTTGCTCCTGGGTGTAGCCTGTGATTTGTTGAATGTGGGAATTAAAAACAGCAAATTGCCCGGTTTCATCGCTGAGGGTGATCCCTTCGCCAATAGTTTCGACAATCATTTGCCAGCGCTTGGCACTTTCTGCGATCGCTATTTCTGCTTGCTTACGCTCTGTAATGTCGGTGATTGTCCCCACGTAGTCACCGCTGACATCCGCCACATCTTGACGTTCAGTTGCCACCTGCGCCAGCACCCACACAATCGTCCCATCCGGTTGCTGCAACCGACCTTCAGCTTGAAAGGGGGCGTTCTCCTGCACGGCTTGGTTCCAGGCGGCAAAAACCCTCTTCTGGTCTTCAGGATGGAATGCCCTTACCCAATTTTGTTTTAGTATCTCTGCTAGAGTCAGCCCCGTCATCTTGCACCAGCGAGCATTTACGTATAGGCAATTTCCCCAAACATCGGTACGAAAGATGCCAACGGGAGAGACTTTCGCCAGAGTGTAGAAGCGATATTCACTCTGTTGGAGTGCCGTTTCAGTGGCGATGCGATCGCAAATTTCCTGTTGGAGTTGTTGATTAGTTTTGGTTAAGGCAACAGTACGTTCTACCACCAATTCTTCTAGGCGATCGCGGTATTGTTTTAACTCCTGCTCTGAGCATTTAGCAGCAGTGATATCAATACTCACCGCCACATAACCAATTGGCTGCCCCTGACTATTGTGAATCGTGGAATCAACAACATAGGCAGGAAACGTACTTCCATCTTTACGGCGAACTGTAAACTCCCCTTCCCAACGTTTGTAGCGAAGACGGCTCATAACTTCTGCTGCTGCTACTAGTTCCTGCTCTCCAATCGGGAGGAGCAGCTCACCAATCGCTTTACCCAAAACCTCTTCGGCTTTCCATTGATAAAGCGTTTCCGCAAAATGGTTCCAATAAGTAATATTTCCCTCCAAATCCGTCGCAATCACCGCATTACGCACTTGCTCTAAAAGCGAAACTTGAAACTGGATTTGCGCTTCTCGCTGCTTGTTCGCCGTAATATCCGCCGCCACGCCGACAATCTGTTGCGGCAAATTCTCCCCATTGCGGGTGAAGACAATATCTCGACTATGAAGCCAGCGCCACTCGCCATTGGCATGTCGCATCCGATACTCAACTTCTACAACGGTTCCCTCTGAAACCGTTGCCAGTTGTTTACCCGCCGCAAACACGGTTGCTCGATCATCAGGATGGAGGAGTACCGCCATCAGCTCTGAACCCATCTGCTGCACCTCGTGGGGCGAATAGCCGAGAATCTCGGAGATTTGATGATTGCTATAGATATTGCGCCCTTCCACTAAGTCATGGAGGTACAAAATGGCTGGCATTGCTTCAGCAATGCGCTGAATCAATAACTGATTTTCCCAAAAAGCTTTCTCAACAAGTTGTTGCTCGGTGATATCTTGATTGACTAAGATTGCCCCGATGACTTCTTGATTTTCATTTCGCAAGGGGACAGCAGAGTTAAGGAAAGTTTTCCGTTTGCCATCGCCAAGGTCAATCTCAATTTCTTCTCGGAGCAAGGTTTCCCCAGAGTTAATCGCTGTCGTTACAGCGTGCAATAAGGATTGACTTTCCTGTCCCTGAGTAGGTTCAGCCTCTAAAAATAAGAATTTAGCGATTTGGAGAACTTGGGTAGAAAGCTCTGCCAATCGCTGTTCTAGCTGTAATTTGTCTTGTTGTAAAGTGGTTTGCGATCGCGAATAACTAGTTAATGCCTGCATTAGCACAACATTTGTCGCCTGCAATTGTGCCAATCGCCTGGGCAGAGCTGATCGTTGATTGGAATAGATTAATATGCCGACAATGGAGAAGGCGATCGCCCACAACCCCGCAACCGCAATAGGCAACCAGCCCCCTACTTGCCCAAAATAACTAGAATCACAATAAATCATGTTATTCACCGAGAGATTTTAGGTAAGTGTTGAATCGTGGTGACAATTCTTTCCTGATTAATCGTGGTGACAATTCTTTCCTGATTAGCTGCAGCTTATTTGCCTATTGAATCCTTAGCTAGTAACCAAAACTTGATTTCGCCCCGCCTCCTTCGCTTGGTAAAGTGTCTTGTCCGCCGCGCGATATAGCAATTCAAGAGTAGTCCCATCTTCAGGATATTCAGCGACTCCCGCACTAAAGGTAACTTGGAATTTTTCATCATTAGTATTGGTGAATGCCTCTCGGCGCAGTATTTCCAGTACTTCATTAAGCCGCCGCGCCACCGACGCTTTGTTCATACCGTACAAACCAATGACAAACTCTTCGCCTCCCCAGCGTGAGACTATGTCCTCGCGCCTACGGAACGAACGACGCAACAACCCGCCTAGCCAGCGCAACACTGAATCGCCAATACTATGACCATGACGGTCATTTACCTGTTTAAAGCAATCTAAATCGATCAGCGCCAGACAAAATATCCCTCCCGTCCGTGCGGCTTGATCCAGAAACTTCTCAAAATCTTGAGAAGACTTAGCACGATTAGTGAGTTGCGTCAACTGGTCAATTTCGGCTAATTGCCGTAGCATCCGCACTCGCTCTAACCGCATCATAATCCGCGTCACCAGTTCCGGGCCCACAATCGGTTTGCTAACAAAATCATCTGCCCCAGCCGCAAATACCTGTTGCACAATACCGGAATCAGTATGGGCGGTCAGAAACAAAATTGGCAACCCACTCCAGCGGGGGTCATTGCGTACCACCCGACACAGCTCAACACCATCGTGGTGATTGAGTTCCACATCCAAAATGAGTAAGTCTGGTAAAGTCTCCTCCAAGGTTTCCCAAAACTGTCGAGAATCCTCCAGGGTGGTCACCCGCATTCCCCACGGCTCTAACAGGGTTTTAGAAACCGCCAAGACCTGTGGGTCATCATCGACAGCTAAAATCTCTGCCGTCGTTATTGAGCTGGGTTGCAACGCTTGGGTAACGATCGCCAGTACTTGCTCTACGGGGATAGGCTTCTGCAAAAATGCCCAAGCTCCTAAGCGGACAGCAGACTGTCGGTCGGCAAAGTCTCCGTAGTTGGAGAGGATAATCACGGGGATTTGCGAAGTGAACGTCGTCAGGTCAGCCAGTAGGGTAAGACCATTTTCTGTTTCACTTTCAAAGGAAATGTCGAGCAGGATCGCATCTGGACGTCGTTGGGCGATTTGCTGTCTCGCGGACGTGAGGGTGGTAGCCCTCTGCACTTCCATTTCCCATCCCGCCGCCTCTTGTAGCAATTGCTCAAGCCATTGTTGATCATCATCAACGATTAAGAGGAATGGGCGTTCTTTGGGTAGAGTTGTTGTGTCTTGTAGGGCTTGTAGGATGGGTGGCTCGGCAATCGGCTGCTCTACCACAGAACGCAAGGTTGCCACCAATTCCTCTAATTGCTCTACCTGGGCTGAGGTTAAGGTGTCGCTGCGTACTAAGTCTTCGATTTGGCGGGCGAGTCGCGACCCTTGCACTAAGCCAAACGTTCCCAATAACCCGATTAGTTTATGAGCCTCTGTTAGGGATTGCCTTTGCTGTTCTGGGCTGAGGGTGTCAGAGTTATAGGCGATCGCTGCTTCTTCTAGCACCGCTACTTGGTTTAAAACCTCACCTCTAAGCTGTTCCCAACTCGCAGCCAGGGCTTTCAGGAGTTGCGACTTGCGGCTAGACTGGGGCATCAACAT
The DNA here is from genome assembly GCF_059505785.1 of Kastovskya adunca. Classification (NCBI taxonomy): domain Bacteria; kingdom Bacillati; phylum Cyanobacteriota; class Cyanophyceae; order Coleofasciculales; family Coleofasciculaceae; genus Kastovskya; species Kastovskya adunca. Next base: position 51,379 of record NZ_JCACLG010000016.1, read on the forward strand.
CTGAGGAGTGATAGGAGCCGTGTCAGGCTCAGGAGGGAGGGTTTCAGTTGCTGTTGGCTCCGTTGCTTCGGGCTTGAGGCGATACCCCAAACCGTAGACTGTCTCCACTAAATCAACGGGTGCACCTGCTGATTTGAGTTTTCGACGCAACCCTTTAATATGTGAGCGCACAGTCTCTTCGCCTGGCGGGTCTTCAAAAGACCACAGATGTTCCAAAATAGCTCCACAACTAAAGACGCGATTGCTATGACGCATAAATAGCTCTAGCAGGCGGTATTCAGTGGGCGTCAGGGGGACAAGCTGGTCTTGATAAGTGACTTGACAACTGCTCAGCTCTAATGACACTTCACCCCAGGTGAGAATGGATGACTGGGAACAGTTTCCCCGACGCAGTAAGGTGCGAATCCGAGCCAATAACTCATCCCAGTCAAAGGGTTTAACGAGATAGTCGTCGGCTCCGGCATCTAACCCTGTGACTTTGTCTGTGCTGGTATCGCGTGCTGTCAAGAGGAGAATCGGCAGTAGATAACCACGAGTACGGAGTTCCCGACAAAGGCTCACCCCATCCAATTTTGGCAGCATGACATCAAGGAGCAGCAAATCGTAGGGAAAGGTTTCCACAATCCTCAGCGCTTCTTGTCCATCCCTGGCGATATCGACAACGTAGTATTGCTCACTCAAAGCTAAAGCCAAAGCTTTAGCTAAAGGCTCATTATCCTCTACCAGGAGAATTCTCATTACTGCACCTTTCTAGCTTTAGGCAAAGTTGATCCCCGTTGCGATCGCTTTTCAAAAACCCTATGACTGCAATCATTAGGGCGCATCAAATGCCCATCTCCTGAAGTGTTCGCTGCATAACCAGCCAAGCAGAGCGAGCTGAAAACGACTGAAATATATAGTTCTCAGTCACTTGAACAAGCGCGATCGCCTCTTGCCATCAATCCTGTGTTAACTAATCATCTACCTAGATTTAGTTAAATTTCACCCAAAAACCGTAAATAATCATAAATTTTTCTAAATAATGTTACGAATCTCCTCCAGAAATCCTTTTTTCATCTAGATGACTATCTTTTGAGATTGAGGGTGAAGTATCAAGGCTGAAAACAGACTGGAGACAAGGGGGAGCAAAAAGAGAGATTGTAATCTACACTCAACTGCAAACCCCTCTAGCTCTGAGGAGTACTTGCCGACGGCGTTCCCACCTCTGACGCCACAGGTGAGGCAAACTTTTGGGAAATCCCATAGGTGACAATATGAGATAGCAATCCCATCGGGCCCGCAAACAAGCACAACGCCAATGAGTGAATTGTCCACAGTCCTGTACGCTGCCCTTCTAAGTAAATATAGCGCCCGACAAACAAATCCATCACCAAAAAGTGAATCCAGCCTGTAGCGGCGGCTGTCTCATCCCCAAGGAAGTGGGCAATGTCGGCTAGCTGAGGATTAGACAGCGCTTGTGCCGTTTCTGGGGTCACGCTGCTGATGAACAAATACACATAAGCCCCAGCCAAGGGGACGAAGGGCAGATAGGATTGCATCACTCGCCGCGTGACGCCCCAATTGGGTAGCAGAATCATCAGTACCCAGAAGGGCAAAACAAAGAGATTGGCGAGATTAAATAATTGCGCGATCGTCATAGCACCAAAATGATCAAGCATAGGGTCAACACACTCAAGTATTACTAAAATTGACCGATTAGAATCGGATTTAGCCGATGATGTGTAAATACCTTTCCCGTCAATGACAGATACATCAACACCACCAGAGCAAGTCCGCGCCCACGTTTTCGTTTCCGGCAAGGTTCAGGGAGTTAGTTACCGATACTCTACGATGAACCAGGCAAAACATTTAGGAGTTAATGGCTGGGTAAGAAACCTCCTAGATAGACGGGTGGAAGCGGTGTTTGAAGGTACGGAGGAAGCTGTCAAAGCCATGGTGCGTTGGTGTCACAAGGGCCCTCTCGGTGCTGTGGTTAAAGATGTCGCGGTTGAGTACGAAAAGCCAGAAGGTTTACAAGGGTTCGAGATTCGGCGCTAGTTGTAAATAATTCGTGAAAGTGAGATCCCCGACTTCTTGGAGAAGTCGGGGATCTTAGGTAGACGCGAGGCGCTATTGAAAAAGCGATCGCATTAGAAAAATTCTTTGTACTTCTACGGAAGTTAGCCTTCAGCTTGCTGCTGCGGAGGCATAACTACCTTTTTCGCCAAACCTACCGCTTGCAACACTTGAATTGCCCACCAAGTGACATCGATTTCCCACCATTTCCGTCCGGCTGGGGCAACATTAGGTTGAGCGTGGTGATTGTTGTGCCAACCTTCGCCATAGGTGAGAATTGCCGCCCACCAGAGGTTACGAGAACCATCTTCTACTTCATAGGCTTGGTAGCCAAACAGGTGAGTAGCAGAATTAATCAGCCAAGTGCTGTGCCACAGTACCACGGCTCTGACAAATACTCCCCAAATCACAAAAGACCAACCACCCACGGCGTACAGTAACAGCGCCAAAGGAATCTGAAGCAATAGAAAATACTTATTTAGCCAGCGATAGTAGGGGTCTCTATCAATATCCGGGGCATATCTTTTATAGGTTTCATACTCAAAAAATTCTTTTCTTTGAAGGACAAGCCACAGCATATGGCTCCACCAGAAACCTTGTCGTGCAGAGTAAGGGTCTTTCACCTCATCTTCAGGGTGAGCATGGTGCTGACGATGACCTGCAACCCAGAATATCGGGCCACCTTGTAGCGCTAACACACCAATAGTTGTAATGATATACTCCAACCACTTCGGTACTTGAAAACTACGATGAGTTAAGAGTCGGTGGTAGCCTAAGCAAATACCAATGCTACCAAACAGCCAGTGGAGAAAGATTGCTACTCCCAACGCTGACCAAGAGAAGAACCAGGGAGCTAGCAGTGCTAAGGCATGAATGATGGCAAAAAAGCCCACGCTGACCCAGCTAATAGTCAAGGGCGAACTTCTTTGGGCAGTTGCTGAAAGGGAGTTGTTGGTCATAAATCTTTTTTCTTATGTAGCTTAAAAGGAATCTCTATTGAGGAGTTGATGATGATGTAAGTGTTACTTGCACTTTCTCTCCTAAGCTTAACAACAGAAATTCAGAATTGCAAGTGTCACTTGCATTAAGATTATGGCTCGAACGCATTCTTCGACTCGACAGCGCTTAATCAATGCAGCGCTGGAGTTGTTCAGCTCTCAGGGAGTGACAGAAACGACAACGCGGCAAATTGCCGAACTCGCCCAAGTCAACGAAGTAACGCTGTTTCGGCAATTTGGAAACAAGCAAGGATTACTTTTAGCCGTTATTGAAGATTCTGCGGTGTTTACCCATCTGGGTGAAGCCTTGAGAGAGCAAATTCATCACACCACCCATGTCGCGCAGGCGCTGAAAAGCTATGCACGCGATCGCCTCCAGGTATTAGAAACCATTCCTGAATTACTCCGCTCTGTCGTTGGGGAAGCGGGTCAATTCACCTTAGAAAATCGTCGCGCCTTAGGACGAGGTGTCACCCTTGCTAATCAGGAAGTTGCCCAATATCTCGCAGCGGTGATTGAGCGAGAGCAACTACAGCTCCGGATCTCCCCGGAAAACTTATCCAGCTTGCTCAACGGTATGTTGTTCGGGTATCTCGTCATTGAAATTACCAGCGAATTCCACGAACTTTGGAGCGATCGCGAGGATTTTTTGGAGAGCTTGGTGCAGTTGTGTTTGTACGGTGCAGTTTTGCCTGCGCCAGAGGCTTCAAACAACAGTATTAGCTTGAGAGACTTCCCCCAACCCCCTTTTAAAAGCAGGGCTATAGAGGAAATAGCGGATTTGCCAGGGGTATTAGTTCACGAAATTTTGCAACAAGCAAAAAAACAAAGTTTGCGAAATTATGCTTTAGCCTACACGCTGTTTGCTACAGGCTTGCGTCCGCAAGAAGTGGTGAGTTTAGAGCGAGACTCCTACAGAGCCGCTTCGCTAACCCATCAAATCAAGGACGAACAGTATCTGTTGCAGGTAAATCAAGGTGCAGTGCGACAAGTCCCCATCAATCAGTGGATTATGGGCAAGCGCTACGGCTCCTACAAGCGCAATCCTCTAACCCAGTGGCTAAAAAGCCGCAAAGATGACAAATCTGCTTTATTTATCAACGATTCTGGTGAACCCTTCTCAGAAACCGAGTTATACGTGGCGTGGCAAGAATTTACGGCGGAGTTGCTCACGCCTGAAGGTCAACCACCATCACTCTCCCAAGCCCGACAGACTTGGTGCGTAGAAATGTTAATGAAGGGCATTGATTTAGAAGATTTAAGCGTCTTGAGCGGGTGGGATACTACACAACTACAGCCTTATGCTCAAAGAGCAAAGGAAAAAGCTGCTTTAGAACGGGCGTTCAAACTCGATCGCAAGGCATAGTAGTTTTGATTTATGCTCGAAAAAGGGCGTCAGATTTTAAAGGAGTAACGGTGTCTGAAGAAAAACCGACTGCACGGGAGACACAAGTGCTGGAACCGGGAACGTTATGGGCAAAGGTGATCGAGCGAACTGAGCAAGCACTCCAATGCGGTGCGCTCCAGCCAATCCCTACAAAGTATGAATTTGTAGAGCAGGGTGGCGTTCGGTTCCTGGTGCGGATTTTGTCCAATCTTGTTCGCAAAGATGAGGCAAAGAAGCAGAACCAGGAAGTTACCAATTCTGGAAAGGAGTTCAACCCCTTCCTTCCCTATGATCAAGACCTATTTGTTGCAGACATCTCCAACACCCATGTCGGTTTGTTGAACAAATTCAATGTCGTTGACCATCACCTGCTGATTGTGACGCGCTCGTTTGAGGAACAGGAAAACTGGTTAAATTTGCAAGATTTTGAGGCGATGTGGGCAAGTCTTGCCGAAATTGATGGTTTAGTCTTCTACAATGGTGGTCAGATTGCCGGGGCTAGCCAGCGACACAAGCACTTACAACTCATCCCTCTACCCCTGGCTCCAGAAGGCTCAAAGATCCCCATTGAACCTCTGCTAACATCCGCTACATTTAAGGGTTTTGGGACAATACCAGGCTTTCCCTTTAGACATGCTGTTGTCTCCCTAGACCCAAATTGGTCGAAATCTCCCTTAGAAGCGGCGATCGCCACCCTTGAGCGCTATCACGCCTCACTACGTACCCTAGGCTTGCAGGGGGATGTTGCCGCCCCGGAAAACAGGCAATCTGCACCCTACAACTTTCTCGCGACACGGGAATGGATGCTGATCGTACCGCGATCGCAAGAACATTTTGAGTCAATCTCAGTAAATTCCTTAGGATTCGCGGGTGCCCTCCTGGTACGGAATGCGGAGGAAATGAAGCTTTTGAAAGACTACGGCCCCCTGAGTATTTTGAAAAATGTCGCCATACCAACTATTTAGAGAGCCTGTACGTGTTTTAGTGAGGAATTAGGCGATCGCGGCTGTTTTGCTCAACAACGCAACTTAACTAGCATTGTGCGCCCGAACAACTAAAAACTCACAACCAAAAAGCTAACTAAACTTTTACCTCCTCGGCAAAACTTGCCCAGCGGACAAAGTAAAACGAACCAGCCACCGAACCCCAAACTTGCTCATCGGTTTGGGGGTCGCATCCTCGGTCAAGACTGGTAAATTTGTCTTGGTCGATCTCGAAGCTGCTGTCGAGATAGGTTTCCTTACCTTGGCGAAAAACCATGCAAGCCTTACCCGGTTCAACTTCACCCTTGAAGCTATGACCTGTCCATTCAACAATCATGTTGCAGCCGGGGAGTTTCTCCAGTTGGTCGGCGGTAAGAGATTGCAGGCGTTTGAGGTCGCGGGAGGCACCGTGGAAGGGTTTTTCGTCTTTAACGGTATAGTTTTCAATTGCAATGCGATCGCCTATATCAGTCAGCTTCAACACCCGCAATCTGTAGGGGGTATTCAGCATGTAGTCATAGGCTTGTTCGACAAATAAGCTGACGCCGCCTAGTAGTTCCACCGGAAGCGGACGCATACAGACGCGGATGTGAGCAAAAAAAGGTGGATTCTCGAAGGCTTGTTCCTGGTTACTAAAATCGGCTGCCATCCAACGAGCTAGGGTAGCGATATCAGTAGAATGAGTCATTAACTAATTCTTCAAAATTGACATGATATTTTCATTAATTAATTGTAAAACGAGGGCGATCGCTCCTACATGTACTTTTGAACTCTCTTTAGCTCAAACCTTTGAGACGAAATAAAAGCAACTGCGTCAGTTGCCTCTCACTGAAGTTGTCATCGCTCACCAACACTAAACTCTGGCTACCATCAGCAAGGCGCGGCCCTAAAGTCATTGCTTCCAAGTTATCTAAATAAATTCCTAGGTCACTCAAATCGAGGAGCAACTTTTTCTGAATCGGTCTAATCCCGCTGATATCCCCATTGAAACTAGTGATGGTGGAGGTATCTGTTGACGCGGCGGCTGTGACTTGATAAATCTTTGCCCCAGCACCAGCTAGCCCGTAAGTTCGTTCTAAACTCAAGAAATGACCCCCCGGATCGAGGGCGACTAATTCCGTCAAGCCATTGTCAATTGCACCTGCAGGTGTGGGGGCGAGGAGGTAGAGATGTTCCGCCACCAGCAAGGGGGGAGCAATATCACCGAGGATGTAGTGCAGTAGGCGAAGGCGGACAGATTCTTCGGGAGCGTCGGTGAGTTTATCCTGCACTAATGCGGATTCTGTCGCCGTAAACAGGCGGAAGGGGTCGCCGCTTGCCGCTGCTAAACCCGTAGGGTCGAGGGTTAGGGACTCAAAGCCTAAATTTTCCTGCACGCCCTGTTCATCTCCAGGGAGGAAGCGTTCTGGAATCGGCAAGCTTTGTAGCTGTTGTCCGGTTTTTAGGTCAAATTCTTGAATGAAGGGAGAAATCCCTTGACTAGGGATACCTTCACTGGAGATAAACACGCTCTCTTTGGGAGAGAGGGCAATACCTTCTGGATCGAGACTCCCTTTAGCGTAAGTCTCGCCGTTCTCATCTTTGAGAAAGGTTACGTCCTCAACGATAACGTCCTCCGGTGCGATTTCTCCAGCCTCGTTGCCAGCGGTTGTGAGTTGGATTGTATAAAATCGGGCGGGAGCACGTTCACTGCGGTCATCCGAGAGGGCATAGAGGCGATCGCGACTTCGGTCGTAAGTCAATGCCGAGATCCCACCTACGGGTGTATCTTTAAACGTCAGCTTCGGCAGTTGGTACTCACCTAAATAGTCCAGTGATAAGTCTAGAAAAAGTCGGTCTTGTGCCACTCCTGGCTGGATGCCACAGGAGGTTGTAAACAGGCTCAAGCAGGCAAACACGCCTACTAATAGCCAAGACCTTAGCTTAAATTTATTCTCATTCACCCACATGCTTGCCAAAATTACTCTCAAGGCGGAAACTCTGGCATCACTGTACCAGTCAGCGAGGCAAGAGAGGCTACAACCACAGGTAGAACTGGGACGATCAAGTTAGGTGGGAGCAAGTCTGCTTAATTGCCCATCGTTAAAAATTAGTTGTTATCGGTAAAGTTTAGAGAGTGGGATGGGGGAAATGTATGCCTAATTATCAGCTCAAAATGTTAACGGCGGGAGTTTCGGCGCTGGTGGTGGTGCTGGGGGTGGCTGCGCCTGCTTGGTCACAAGAAAAGACACCAAATCCTCTGGAAATAACCACCCCTGATCTGCTGTTACCTGAGTCATCGGTAGAGCGTCCGTTGAGTCCATTGGAACTGCTGAGATTTAAGGAAGAGCTAGATCAGCTAAATGCTCAGGCAACTGCCCAATACCAAGCTGGCAATGCCGCCCAGGCTTTTGATATCTGGAACCGGGAACTGAGGTTGCGGCGGACTCTCGGCACTCTAGAAGAGGTGAGAGCTTTGGGACGAGTGGGAGAAGTGGCTTGGGAGGGAAATCAAAAAACTCAAGTGCAAGTGATTACCAAGCGCTTAGAAGCGATTCAGCAAGAGCTAGAAAAACCCTCTTCCTCTTCTTCCCGTCGCCCTCAGACTTCACAACTGATAACTAAGGACTCAGCACTTAGTACTAATAAAGAAGAACTTCGGGAAGCCTTGGGCAAAGCTTACGAGCAAGTGCGATCACCTCAACAAGCGTTGACGATTTACGAGCAAATTCTCGCCCAGGCGCGGCAAAGCAATGATGTCGCGGCGAAAGAATCGACCCTGAAAACTATGGGGCAATTGCAGATGGCGTATTTCGACTACCCAAAAGCGGCGGCTACTTATGAGGAGTTGCTGAAAATCTCTCAAGATCAGTCTGATGTCGTCGATCAAGTTGAGTATCTCAAACAGCTATCCTACATTTACGACAAGGCAAAAGAACCAGAAAATGCGTTGAAGGTAAAGCTACGTTTGGTTGAGAGTTATCAGGCGGTGCCAAACAATCCGCAGTTTCCGGCATTGCTGATAGCGATCGCCTCTGACTACCACGCCCTCAATCAGCCCGAACAGGCTAGCCAAAACTATCAGCAAGCTTACACCTTAGCCGTCGCCAATCAGCAGTTTGGGGATGCAACTGAGGCATTGCAAAAACTAGGCGCACTCTATCAGCAATACGAGCAACCAGAGTTTGCCTTACAAATCTATGAAGTGCTGTTGCAGATAGAACAACGGTCTTACGACTACTACGGCTTGATGAATACTTATGACAAAATGGGGCAAATTCATCTCCAGCAACAGAACTATCCTCAAGCCTTAACAGCCTTCCAAGAAGGGTTAGAACTGGCGCGATCGCTGCAGTATGAGGAAAGTCACTTTACAAAACAAATTGAGCAAATTAATCAACAGCCATAGTCTGGTAATTCTCAGCTGACTCCCTAGATAACTGCTGCAATTCTTCCAACACTCCCGGTATAGTAGAGCGTAACGCTTGGTGAATGGCTGCCATTTGCTGCAAGTCTGGCTGGTGCGACCATTCATCCATAAAAAACTTCTTCACCTCAATTGATAATACACAGGCGGATTGGGGAAAGTGTGAGTGAACCCAACGGGCAAAATGCCCGCCCACGAACTTGACATTTTCCCGGACATCCAATTGCCGACCGAAAAAGTCAAAGCGGCGCAAGTCTCCCAAAAAGCGCTCAACTACAGGTTGCCAATATTGCCGATTCAGGGAACCTGTACCGAGGTTAATTTCAGGGTTGAGCCACTGTTCTGCTGGAGGCGCATGTTGCCCATTGCGGTAGTGATTGTAGGTGTGGAGGTCGAAGATTACAAAGCGTCCATAGCGTTGCTCTAGGTGCGTGCAGATTTCCTCCACAACGGCATAGAAGCGGTCATATTCCGCTAAAGACTGCTCCAGGATTTCTGGGGAGGGAACCTCGCGCCAAATATCCAATCCCCAGGCGTCTTCTGGTTTGAGGTAAATTGCTTTTTTCCTGGGTCGATTCAAATCAACTTCAAAACGCGATCGCAATACCACTAACCGCGTCTGGGCTATATCTGTCCAGGCAGCCGTGAAGGGGTCTTCTTCTCGCTTGCGGTCATTTTTGTCGATGGCGAGGAGTTCAGCGACCTCAGGGCGTACGTGATGACCATCGTGAAGCGCTACGGCAACTAACGGCTGATGTCCTTTTGTCAATGCCCAAAACGGTTGTTTCATAGATTGATTTTTTCGACTACTAAGCTTGTGAGCCTATCTAAAATTTTCAGAAGAATCTGCAACTTTTTATACGGCTCTTGCCAGCGGCTTGACAAATCACTCATTTTGGGATAGAAACCGCTAATCTTGCACAAAAAAAGCGATCGCTCTCCTCAGCCCTACCTCCCTAACTTAACTTCGCTTTTACCATTGCCTGGATCTTTTGACCTTCAGCGCGACCCTTCAACCGTTGCATCGCCGGGCCCATAACCTTACCCATATCTTTAGCAGAACTCGCCCCGACCTCGGCAATAATTTCATCAACAATCGCCGCCACTTCCTGATCAGAAAGTTGCTTAGGCAAATAGGTTTCGATAATTGCTAACTCCAACGCTTCCTGGTCTGCCAAGTCATCGCGTCCGGCTTGGCGATATTGCTCGATAGACTCCCGGCGTTGTTTCGCTTGTTGGGCTAATACCTCAAGTTCCTGCACTTCAGTGAGGCTCGTTTGCCCTTCGGGACGTAGGCTCACTTCTTTTTCCAGTAAAACCTTTTTTATCCCCCGGACGGTTTCCAGGCGCGTTTTATCTTTTGCCTTCATCGCCGTTTTAATATCTTCGGAGATCCGATCTTTTAAGCTCATCGACTTTAATATCCCTCTTTAATCAACTTGGTAAGAGTCAAGATAGCAGGAAGTGATTTAATTCCCTGCTACTGCAATAATAGAACCGAAAGTTACTATTAGGATGGCGTAATTTCTGCCTATTATTCCCAAACAGGCTCACCGAAGAAGTAGGTTTTGCATCGTTTTCTAACTCAATCACCTAAAAAATTAGAAACATTAAAAAACCAGGGTTTGCAATTAATCCTAAAGTAGTTAAAAGGTAGAGCAACTACCTTAGCAATTGAGGAAACAGAAGCCTTAATAAAGGTATTGCACATGCGAGTTCTCCCTCAAAGGATACTTCTACCCACACCTAAACCTCCCTAACAACTTAGTACACTGAGATGAGTTGGTGGATATAAGTAGGAACAAAGTGGAAGTTAGAGCAGCAGTCGCCTGGGAAGCAGGTAAACCCCTCAGCATCGAAACCGTGCAGCTTGAAGGCCCAAAAGCGGGGGAGGTGATGGTTGAGATTAAAGCAACGGGAATCTGTCACACCGACGCTTATACCCTCTCAGGAGACGATCCCGAAGGGCTATTTCCCGCAATTTTGGGACACGAAGGCGCGGGAGTCGTTGTAGAAGTCGGTGAAGGGGTTACTAGTGTCAAACCTGGCGACCATATTATCCCCCTCTACACCCCCGAATGCCGTCAGTGCGAATATTGCTTGAGCCGGAAAACCAACCTCTGCCAAGCAATCCGCTCTACTCAAGGACGGGGACTCATGCCCGATGGCACCAGTCGCTTCTCCTTGAATGGCAAAAAGCTCCATCACTACATGGGCACCTCCACCTTTGCTAACTACACCGTGCTGCCGGAAATCGCCGTTGCCAAGATTCGAGAAGATGCCCCCTTTGAGAAGGTTTGCTACATCGGCTGCGGCGTTACAACGGGTATTGGTGCTGTTATTTATACGGCTAAAGTCGAACCCGGTTCGCGAGTGGTGGTTTTTGGATTGGGTGGTATTGGTTTAAACGTCATCCAGGGAGCAAGGATGGTAGGGGCAACTCAGATTGTCGGCGTTGACATCAACCCCGCCAAGCGAGAACTAGCCGAAAAATTCGGCATGACGGATTTTGTGAACCCCAAAGAAGTCGAGGGTGATTTAGTTCCTTACCTGGTTGACTTAACCAAAGGCGGTGCCGACTACAGCTTCGAGTGCATCGGTAATGTGAAGGTAATGCGCCAAGCGTTGGAATGCTGCCATAAAGGCTGGGGCGTCAGTGTGATTATCGGCGTTGCTGGGGCGGGACAGGAAATTAGCACTCGCCCCTTTCAACTGGTTACCGGACGCGTTTGGAAGGGAAGCGCTTTCGGGGGTGCCAGAGGACGCACTGATGTACCGAAAATCGTTGACTGGTATATGGAAGGGAAGATCAATATTGATGACTTGATTACCCACGTCATGCCTTTGGAGAAGGTTAACGATGCCTTTGATTTGATGCACAAAGGTGAGTCAATTCGTAGTGTGGTGACGTTCTAAATAGGTCAATTAGAGCTAATCCTTTTTTAAGGGCGATCGCAATTTTGCACAATTTGATATCATTACCGCTCGACGCCAACTGCCAAGAATCAAGCTTATGTCTGCATCCCTCAACCTGATCTCAGAAAATCGCAGTTTCGGCGGTACAGTCGGCTTTTACAGCCATGACTCTGATACCTGTAACGGCAAGATGAAATTCGCCGTTTATCAGCCGCCGCAAGCACAATCCCAAGCCGTTCCCGTGCTGTATTTTCTCTCTGGTTTAACCTGCACTGAAGAAAATTTCATGGCAAAGGCAGGCGCACAGGAGTTTGCGGCTAAGTATGGCTTGATGCTGGTTGTACCCGATACCAGTCCTCGCGATGCAGGGATTACGGGAGAAGATGCAGATTGGGACTTTGGCACGGGGGCTGGTTTTTATGTTGATGCGACGGTGGAGCCGTGGGCATCTCATTACGGCATGTATAGCTATGTTGTTCAGGAACTACCAGCTCTGATTGCCGAACATTTCCCCGTGCAATCCGGAAGACAGGGGATTTTTGGTCATTCTATGGGCGGTCATGGGGCGTTAGTCTGCGCCTTGAGAAACCCTGAGCAATATCAGTCTGTCTCTGCACTTGCACCCATTGCAGCCCCGATGCGCTGTCCTTGGGGACAGAAGGCATTTACCAATTATCTGGGTACGGATAAAGAACAATGGCGTACCTACGATGCCAGCGAACTAGTACTGACTGCTAATTACAACCGTCCCATCCTCATCGACCAAGGCACCGCCGACCCCTTTCTAGAGAAGCAGCAATTGCTCCCTGAGGTATTTGAGGAGGCGTGTAAAAAAGCCGGACAACCCCTAACGTTGCGCTTTCAAGAAGGGTACAACCACAGCTATTACTTCATCGCCACTTTTATGGAAGACCATATTCGCCACCATGCCGCTGTTCTTGTGGAGGCAACCTCATTATTATCAACGTAGCTAGCGATCTGCCTGTTGAAGAGGTTAAAAACATAGCAAACCAGGTTTCTCTTCAGTAGGATATGAGCTAGAAGTTGTTTAATGTCCATTCTCAAAGGCAGCAAAACCTTGTGTGATGAGCCGGAAAGCCCATCCGTCTTACGTCTGGTTTTATGACAAGGAGGCGGATGGGTTATTGCTGGATAATAAGCGGCAACCTGTGGCTGAGAACAACATCCTAGATTTGCAGAAGCGGTGGAAGAAGATGGTAACTATTGCATTCCAGAAAATGACGCTTGAGGAGTACCTTAACTATGACGATGGGACGGATACTCGCACCTGTTTGGTCAAGGGGGAGTTGGTAGTTATGCCGCCAGAAAGCGATTTAAATCAGCGCATTGCCATGTTCTTACTAGTCTGTTTTTCGCAACAGGGAATTCCCTCCTATCGATTGAGAATTGGGACAGAAATTGTGGTGATGGGTTCGCGGGCAACGACGCGCTTACCGGATTTGATGGTGCTTTCTGAGGAACTGGCAACGGCATTAGAGGGGGCAAGTCGGTCTACGGTAATGATTGATATGCCGCCGCCTCAGTTGGTGGTTGAGGTAGTGTCACCGGGGAAGGAAAACATAGACCGAGATTATCGCTACAAGCGGTCTGAGTATGCGGCGCGGGGAATTGCGGAGTATTGGATTGTTGACCCGATTGAAGGGCGGGTTACGGTGCTGGAGTGGGTGGAAGGATTGTATGAGGAGCGGGTTTTTCAGGGGAATGAGCGGATTATCTCGCCGATGCTACCGAATTTGGATTTGACGAGTGAGCGGGTGATGAATCCTAGAGGATGAGATTGGGGCAGATTTGGATGTGTTAGAGGAGTTGTTGGGATGAGTCGCTTAGAAAATTGTTTCCCTTGGGGACGTTTGCACTGTCATTTGTCCCAGGGATAGGAAAAGATGATGTTGCTGGAACGAAAATCCCCCTTCCCCGTAAAAAACATTTATTCCACTTCCCTCCCCTCTGTAGGGCAGGGCTAGGGAAAGGTGGGAAGGAGAAGTTAAGTTGGCTTTATCCGAACAGCATTAGGATGACTTTCCTACTCCGCCGCTTCGCCACCGACAACAACGTTGCGAATTCGCAAACTGGGGCCGCCACAACCGACGGGTAAGCCGCCTTGTCCAGCTTTGCCACAGCCGCCGGACTCATCCCAGTAGAAGTCATCACCGATGGCTTCAATATCAGCCAGGGTCTTAAAGACGTTGCCGGAGAGGGTGACATCCCTCACAGGTTCGGCAATTTTGCCATCGCGAATCATCCAAGCTTCCCCAGCACTAAAGGTAAACATCTCACCATTCGTCATCCCCCCTAACCAGTTCCGGGCATAAACCCCTTCTTTAATCCCTTGGAATAAATCGGCAACGGGCGTTTTTCCTCGCTCAATCCAGGTGTTGGTCATCCGTACGATGGGCGGATAGTGGTAGTTGAGGCAGCGGGCGTTACCTGTGGCGGTTTCGCCTAATTTGCCAGCGGTTTCGCGGGAGTGGAGGCGTCCTACTAAGACACCATCTTTGATCAGTTGAGTGGTGGTGGCTGGCGTACCTTCATCGTCGTAAAAGTAACTACCGCGATGTCCTTGGGGTGCGGCACCGTCAAAAATTTGTAACTCTTCGGAACCAAACCGACGCCCCATGCTCATCACTTCTAATATGTCTGGGTTTTCGTAAGCCATATCAGCTTCGGAGAGATGCCCAAAGGCTTCGTGGACGAATAAACCCGTGAGGATGGGGTCGATGACGACGGTGTAAACTCCGCCCTTGACGGGGGGCAAGGAGAGGGCATCAACGGCACGTTGAGCGGCACTCTTTACCTGTTCGTCCAAATTCGTCAAGTCTTCGTAAGCTTTGCGAGAGCCGACGGTTTCTCTACCTGTTTGCACAATCTCGCCATTACGAGCTGTTGCAGCAAAGCGCATTTCTATATCTACCCAGGATTGCTCAATCAGCGCTCCTTCTGATGTGGCGATGATGATGCGTTGGGTGCTGTCGCTATAACGGACAGAGGTGGTGCTGATACGATCGCTATAGCTTTTGAGAATTTGATTGTAGCGATCGCACAATTCCTTCTTCTGTGCCAGGGGAATCTTCCGAGGATCTGTTCCGGTAAGGGGCAACTGGCAAACATCCTGCACCACCTCAATCGGGGCGAGAATCGTTTCCTCATCACCGACAATTTTCGCCGCCGCGATCGCTTCTTCGACTCGCTCTGCTAACGTCGAAAGTTGATTAAAACTGGCAAATCCCCAACCGCCTTTGTAGCAAGCCCGGACTTGCCCCCCAATTGACAACCCCTCACTGAGGGTTTCGACTTTGTCACCGCGCAAAAAAATACTCGTTCCCTCTGAATTTTCGAGGCGAATTGCCAGGTAATCAACTTCATAGCGATAACGGGCAATCAAGTCAGAAAGGAGATCTTTGGCATCAGCCAGGAGAGTCGGCATAAAAACAGGCAGCAAGATTAGAAGAACTACCTCTATTCTGTAACAATTAAGACGTTGGGTGCCATTGCAGAAGAGATGAGGGATCAGGGCAGATTAGAGTCATCTCTTGCCGCCGTCACTGACAGACACCCAAAAAGGCAGCTTCCCAAAACGTAGCCGATCTGCCGACGCCAACTCTAAAATCCCGGAGTTTTTGGAGTCCACGTCGGCAGGCTTTGTTCCTATAGCCGCCCCTGAAAGGCCTTCGCTAAAACGGCTATAGAGTATCGCTAGCTGCGGTTAGCCCTACAGGACAGGCAATATTCGTCCCGCCTAGACCACAATACCCACCCTTATTTTTATCCAGGTATTGCTGATGGTAGGCTTCTGCATAGTAGAACTCAGGAGCATCGATAATCTCTGTGGTGATCTCTCCATAACCACCCTGGCTCAGAGCTTGCTGATAAGCGTCTCGCGAGGCTTCCGCTAGCTTTTTCTGCTCTTGAGAATACAGGTAAATTCCGGAACGGTACTGGCTACCCGTGTCGTTACCTTGGCGCATCCCTTGGGTGGGATTGTGGCTTTCCCAAAAGACTTTTAATAGGGTTTCATAACTCACGACTTTCGGGTCAAACACCACGAGCACGACTTCATTGTGAGCCGTCATACCTGTACAAACTTCTTGATAGGTAGGGTTGGGTGTAAAGCCGCCCGCGTAACCCACAGCCGTTGTAAATACACCCTTTTGCTCCCAAAATTTGCGTTCAGCTCCCCAGAAGCACCCCATACCAAACATGGCAGTCTCCATTCCTTCGGGATAAGGGGGCTGGAGTGGATTACCGTTGACCTGGTGACGGGAAGGAACTGGCATCGGCTGATCTCGCCCTGGCAGAGCCTCTTCAGCGGTAGGCATTGTTTTCTTTTTACCAAATCCGAACAGTACCATTTGCTCTGACTCCGATTGTTATGTACTTCTTTACCTTACTTAAAATTGTAATCAGGCAGGAGTGCTATGCGAGCGCGTCACTTGTACGGCAACCTACCCTACAAAAAAACATTCACTTTAGAGATTTTGCTTGCTCTAAGGTGAATTGCTGTTTCTTTATTCTCAGAAAGGGTTTTTAGTTTTTCATTTCAATCGGAGCGGCGGGATTTGAACCCACGACCCCCACTACCCCAAAGTGGTGCGCTACCAAGCTGCGCTACGCCCCGGCACATTTATTAATCATAGCACAAATTTTCAACTGATTTCCCACAATTTAAAATACTTTCAGAGTTTGAGCCGCTTGTACTAGTTCTGGTACAGCGGCGGCTGACCAGCTCCCCTCACAGCAACGTCCTGAGTTGAGGATAAAGCGCAGGGTGTAGGCATCGGCATACCCTTCTACTTCTAGCCAGATTAAATTGCTTTCGGCTTCACAAGAGATTTTCTCCTCATCCATCAATTCTTCTGCTATTTGATCCATTGCTTGCACGAGTTGCGCCAGCAAGCGGCAAAAGTCGTTTAATTCCGCTTCTGTCAGCTCAACAGCCCAAGTTTCGCCGCCAACTAATCCTTGATACTCGACGGCTTCCGGGTTCCATCCCAAACGCCAGCCTGTTCCGCTTTTTACAAGTCGCTCCATGCTATTCCTAACCCCGGCTAGGGTCGCAACAACTGAGCATCTCCCGGTTGGGGGAGAGGTAGGGGACTGTTTCTTCTAGAGGCGGGTGCTGTTGTTGAGGGGGGCGCACTTTGAGGAGATGGTGCGGTTTGGGGGGTGGTGTCAGGATTGAAGATGCTCACCAAAACATTGACTAAGGCATTCCGTTGAGTGCGATTTAGGCTTTCAATGGCAGCGCGATCGCCTTCCATGGGATTTTCTCGTAAATTGTCATTACCGGGATACTGGGACGCCACTAGGTATTCGTGAGCCCCCAGATAGTCAGCCAGGGTCAGCTTCCAATCAAGACGGTAGTTGGGGGTGCGGCTTTTGGTAAAGACGTGGTAACGAATTAAACGACTTGCCAGGGTATTCTCGGAATTGACCTCGCCCGTCTTGCTACTGACGTATTGGTTCTCTAAGGGGAAATCGGGCAATTTTTCATAAACTTGTCGCCAAGCATCGGCTTGAAAAAATTGAGCCGCCGCAGGTTGCGAACCGATACCATTCCAGATCCCAGAATCTTTAATCCCTGTTCCCAAAAGGAACAGGCAAGTCCCAATTAAAGTGGCAATCACAAAACGGCTAAGTTGCTTAGGAAGTTTAAGAGTAAGCTGCATATTTCCAGATTTAAATGTAAGTGCGATTAAAAATTGAGTTATAAAGCACCCACTGACCTTTAAAAATAGTCCTAAGTTCAGAGTTCGGCAAGAGAGGGAAGACTTCCTAGTTAGCGATCGCCTCAGCGTCAACTACCTAAGATGAACGTCTATTGTTACTTACCAACTCAGCACTCAGGACTTTTGAGAAGCTTGCTCCGGTAAAGAGCAACGCCAGCCGACTTGGTTGAGAGGATTACGGCTAGAGCTACCCGACTACTCACTAATCACCAATAATTTCTGGCTGTGTCAGCTCATCAGACATTTCAATAATTGCCCGTAGCACAGGCTTCATTAAAGGGTCATCCATAGTTTCAAAATCCTCATACCGACGGCGCTTGGCACGGTTTGCCACTTGTACCGTAATCCGGTAGCGATTGGAGGCGGCACTGACTAGCTCCTCTGCACGGTACAGAACCTCGCTCGAATCAAATTGGTAACGCTTGTGCAGCATAAGGAATTTTCCTTCACTAAAAATCAAAAAATACGCCTGATGACAGCGCGTCGTTGCAACCTTTAGTTTAGCAGGACTCCCCAAATCTTCAGGCAGCCGGAATAGTCCCCTCTACCCAAAAAGATATCGCCCAGATTGCAAAGAATCGTTTACTATTATTGAGATTATTTTCGGTGTGTTGAGTTTAAGTAGTCATCAAGGTGTCACAGTACGTTATGCAAACCCTTGCTAATCCAAGGTCTCAGTTGTCTAAGCAATTTTCTAGTCATCCCTTAAAGCTAGTTGCCCTGGGAGATAGTCTCGTCTATGGCTTTGGCGACCCAGTTGGTGGCGGCTGGGTAGAGCAACTGCGACTGAGGTGGATGTCGCCACCGGGTCATGTGCTTTACAATCTGGGCGTGCGGGGCGACGGTGTGCAACAAGTGCAAGCCCGTCTAGAGCAGGAGTTTTGCCACCGAGGAGAACTGAGAAATCGCGTTCCGGAGGCAATGATTTTGTCAGTTGGCGTCAATGATTCTGCACGTCTAGGACATGTCAACGGGCGTCAATATACTGATTTTGATTTGTTCAACCGGGAAATGGCAACCTTATTAGACCAATCCCAGCAACTTTGTTCGGTGCTATTTGTCGGCATGGTGCCTGTGGATGAGGAAAAAATGCCGTTTTTAGGTAGTTTTTATTACAATCACGGCGAACAGTACCGCTACAAAGAAGCAACACGCCTTGCTTGTGAAAAACGTCAGATTCCTTATCTCGATATCTTCGATCTGTGGATGGCGAGGGGGACTCAGTGGCGACGCGATCGCCTCAGTGCCGATGGGCTACACCCCAACGTCAGCGGCTATCAGGCATTGCTGCAAGATGTCTTGGCTTGGGAACCGATCGCCAAGCTGGCATCTATCAAGTCATCGGCAGCCTAGGCTGTCCCGCGTGGCAACTCCAGTGACTGGGTTAACACCACTAGCGCGATCGCACATTAAGGAGACTTGATAGCGGTCGATAATGGCATCGGTAAAATCCGCTCCGGTAATGTCGGCATCAAAAAAGCGAGTCCGTACCATTGTTGCCTCAGTAAAGTTGGCGTTGCTTAAGTCCGCTTCATCCAGGGTGGCTTGGTCGAGCATCGCCCCTGTCAGGTTGGCTCCTGACAAATTAGCCCCCAGCAATACGCCTTGAGAAAAAATCGAGTTACTCAGGTCAGACGCCTGGAAGTCAGCGCCTCGCATATCCGCTGCGGCAAACAGCGCCCCCGCTAAATCCATACGAGAAAAGTCGCGGTTTTGTAGTTCCGTATTACTATAGTTAACGCTTTTTGCCTGGGCGAAGGCAGGGGTAGCCCCCAGCAGCACCCAGAGCCAAGCTAAGACCAGCGCTAAAGCCAGTCTTAGCAAGCGTAGAACAAAGTTTTTGATGGTTTTTGTCTTCAACAATTGCATCTCTAACTCCTTTCTAAACAGGTGTAGATGTACGCTTTGACAACAGCGGTTAAAACTCTTTCTCTAACCAATCTTCTCCCACGCGAATTGTCAGGTCAGAATCTAAATCCCCAGTAGAAGATGCCTCAACTTTACCCAGTCCCAAAAGTCTTTTCACAGTGGCGGCAGTTTCCAAGTCACCCTGTTGGGCAATAATTTCAGTTTCAGCGCGGGAATCAGACCAATTTTCAATCACATAGACATTTTCCAAGCCTTTCTCCCGTAGATACCGGGCGACGCGATCGCCTACACCCGTCTCTCCGGTGGCATTTTGGACAGCAACACGCAGGCGACCGCGTACCGGACTGGCATAGAGCGAGTTTTGTTGGATGTCTTGCTGGAAATATTGACGCATAATGCGATCGCGTCCCTGGGAGTTCATCAGCCAATAGCTGGCTACAAACTCATCCGGCTGACTAAATCGTCCCGGTAAAAGCACCATATGAAAGTCATCTTGATCCAGCTCTAAGCTAAAGCTCACCAACGCTAGCATCTCTTCTAAGCTCAAGTTGGTGTCAATATACTGCTGCATCACCCGCACTGCCTCTGGCAAACGGGGGAGGACTGCTGGACTTTGAATCCGCTGTCGCAACGCCTTTAAAAGCACTTGCTGCCGTTGCACCCGACCAATATCACCCTTATTATCACTGCGAAAACGAGCAAATTGCTCCGCTTGGTCGCCAGTTAAAGTCTGCCAACCTGGTTCTAGGTCAATTTTTAGATGCTGGGTGGCATCTTCATACTGCATCTGCTGAGGTACATACACCTCAACGCCCCCCACCAAGTCCACCAGCTCGCGAAAGGCATCCGTTGTTACTCGCACATAGCGGTCAACCGGAACATTATTCAGGGTACGACTTGTTACCCGTGCAGCAAGTTCTGGCCCCCCTTCTTCATTTGCCTGATTGATTTTGGTCACGCCGTACCCCGGAATTTCCACTTGAGTATCTCGGGGAATCGACAGCATGTTGACAGAATTGTCTTTGGGATCGAGCCGCAGAAGCAACATTGTATCGCTGCGTCCGGCAAAGACATCTGGAGAACTTTCTGGCGTATCCAGAACCCGATCGATCCCCATTACCAGGATGTGAACGGGTCGTGCTAGACGGTACTGAAAGTTTTTACGCCAAGGCTTTCCCTCAACGCCCCCTCCTAAGTGAGGGACAATCACAGGCGATAGCGGTGTAATCAACGCCAACGTTGCTCCCAGCATCGCAGATACTGCTGCCGTCAGCGCAAAGGCCGCACTCCAGTAAAACCATCGCGTCAAACCAGAACCCCCACGCGGCTCGTTTTCCTCCACTGGGGTTGGTGACGCAGTAAAGACATCATTAACACTATTGGACTCAAAACCGGATTGAGAGTTAGCCTCACTCTCAGATGATTGAAGCCCAAAACTAGTTGGGGAATGCTTGATGCCTTTTTTCACCCTCACCTCACCGAATAGTCGTAGCCTGCAAACACATAGATCAGACTTACGTACCCTTAACAGACTTTCAGGGAATTCAGCCGTTGGAGTTCCCTAAAAAGGAAGGTTCTGCGTAAGTCCTACTGAAATATTCTGAAATCCCATGCAGGATTATAACGTTAGGTACTCAATCTGTATCTCATGCTTGTGACAGGAGTATAGTTTTTTAGTCATCCGTCGTTGGTTTTATTTATGCCGATCTGATGGCTAGTGGTTCATTGCTCGTCCCCTGTTATGGGCATGAGGAGCGGGGGAGCGGGGGAGCAGGGGAGCAGGGGAGCAGGGGAGCAGGGGAGAGAAAAATTGACGACGATTAGCCATTACTCCAATCGCCTATTTCATACTTCACCCTTCATACTTCATACTTCACCCTTCACCCTTCATAAAGCATGGCTTAGGATATAGCAGAAAATTTAGTGGGCGCTGCACCGAATGGATACATCTTTGATCCCCGTAATTTTGGCTGGTGGCAAAGGGGAACGCTTTTGGCCCTTGAGCCGTAAAGACCGACCGAAGCAGTTTCTCAGCCTTGATGGCAGTGGTAAGAGCCTGTTACAGGCGACTGCGGAGCGATTGTTAGACCTCTCAGGCTCGTGGTCGAAGTTGTGGGTCATTACCTCGGCGCTTTTGGCTCAGGGAGTGAGAGAACAACTGCCTGAACTTCCTGAGGAAAATTTGTTGGTGGAGCCGGAGGGACGCGACACGGCACCCGCAGTGGCTTGGGGGACGTTGGAGATTGCCCGGAGATATGGAGATGATGCAGTGGTGGGCTTTTTTCCCGCCGACCATTGGATTGAAGACCAAGAGGCGTTTCAACAAACGATCGCGGCGGCGGCACAACTCGCGGCGTCGGCAGCATCAATTGTGACGTTGGGAATTACTCCCGGCTATGCTTCGACGGGATACGGGTACATTGAGCAAGGAGAGCAAACAGGAACCGCAACACCATCAGAGGTTGGGGGAAAAGCGGCATTACCGATTTATCGGGTGAGTCGGTTTACCGAAAAGCCTGACCGAGAGACAGCAGAGCAGTTTCTGGCGACGGGTCGGTTTAGCTGGAACAGTGGGATGTTTGTCTTCCGGGCTGGGGTGGTGCTGGAGGAACTCCGCACTCACGCTTTGGAAATTATCAGTTTGCTTGAAGAACAAGGAAGCGCCGCTTATTCCCACCTTCCTAAAAAGAGTATTGACTATGCGTTGATGGAAAAAACGCAATTGGCATATGTCCTTCCCGCTGCCTTTGGTTGGGACGATCTGGGGGACTGGAATGCGCTAGAGCGGCTGATGAAAGGGGACGCTCAGAATGTGGAACTGGCAACCCATGTAGGGCTAGATACCCAGGGAGGAATTTTTTATGCGGCGGATGGGGAGGAGGTGATTGCCACCATTGGGTTAGATGATGTGGTGGTGGTGCGCGATCGCAACGTCACATTAATTGTCAACAAAGACCGCACCCAAGACATTAAAAAGTTACTAGAGTTACTCAGAGCAGACCCCAAACTTGAGAAATTGCTGTAATTTCCTTCCCTAGGTGCATTGGCACTTACCCTCGAAGAGCGTTACAACAATTTACAGAAGTACTAGGGACTAGGTTGGCAGTGCGACTGACTGAATCTCCTAGTCCCTAGCCTAAGCCTAAGCGCCCCCAACCATGCTTTCTTTAACTCGAACCAGTTCCCGACAACGCGAAATTCTTGAAGTCGTCTTCCGCCACGGCTGGGACTACATGCGCGGACTTCTGACAGGCAGCAAGACGGATAAACCGCAACTGCCTCCTCCCACCGTCCTGCGAAACATTTTAGTGGAATTGGGCCCGGTCTATGTCAAGCTGGGGCAGCTTTTGAGTACGCGTCCTGACCTATTGCCCCAGGAGTATGTTGAGTCTTTAACGGACTTGCAAGCCAATGTGCCACCTGTGGAGTGGAGTGAGGTAGAAGTATTAATTCGCCAACAGTTAAAAGTGCCCCTAGAGGAAGCCTTTGCCTACATCGAGCCTCAAGCTGTTGCAGCGGGTTCAATTGCCCAAACCCATCGGGCAACTTTGAAAAATGGTCAGGAGGTGGCAATTAAGGTACAGCGTCCGGGGATTGAGACGGTTGTTGCTCAGGATATTTCTTTAGTTAAAGCTTTAGCAGAGTTAGCGTCTCGCACTGACTTTGGGCAAGACTACGACGTTGTCGCTTTAGCCGACGAGTTTGCAACGGCGCTGGAAGCCGAGCTAGATTTCACTCAAGAAGCTTCCTATACCGATCGACTCCGACGCAATTTATCCACCAGCCGTTGGTTCGACCCGACAAAGCTAGTCGTTCCCATGATTTACTGGGATTTGACCTCCGAAAAGCTGATGGTGATGGAGTGGCTAGATGGGGTGCCAATTTTGTTGGGGACGTTACCCCCCATGCGGGACGACAAGGATATTAGCACCCAGCGCAGTGAAATCACGACGCTGTTATTTCGCGCCTTCTTTCAGCAGATTTATATTGAAGGGTTTTTCCACGCTGACCCTCATCCTGGCAATATCTTTTATCTGCACGATGGTCGTCTTGCCCTTTTAGACTGTGGCATGATGGGGACTTTAGACCCGCGTACCCAGCAGATTTTAACTGAGATGTTGTTGGCGATCGTCGATTTAGATGCCCAACGGTGCGCTCAGTTAACTCTGCAACTGTCTGAGGCGGGTCAACCTATCAGTTTGGTGCGTCTGGAAAATGACTATGACCGCATGTTGCGGAAGTACTATAGCCTCAACCTCTCCCAAATTAACTTCAGCCAAGTGTTTTATGAGATTCTACAAGTTTCTCGTAACAACAAAATTCGTTTGCCCAGCAATATGGGTTTGTATGCAAAGACCTTGGCAAATTTGGAAGGTGTCGCTCGTACTTTTGATCCAGAAGTTAACCTGCTAGACGAAATTAAGCCGCTGATGAATGATTTATTTCAGCGTCAGCTACTGGGTGCTAACCCATTACAAACGTTTTTGAGAACTGCTCTGGATATCAAAAGCCTCTCCTTGCAATCACCGCGTCAATTGGAGTTGCTTTTAGACCGAGTGACGTCAGAAACGTTGAAATGGAATCTGACTATCCGGGAGTTAGACCCTTTGCGCCGCAGTGTCGATGATTCTGCAAACCGCCTATCTTTTAGTATTTTGGTCGGTTCGTTAATTATGGGTGCGGCAATTATCTCCTCCAATGCCCAAACTAGTCAGTTGTCTATTTTGAGTACGATTTTGTTTGGGGTGGCGAGTTTCCTAGGGCTGTGGTTGATCATTAGTATTTTGCGCTCAGGACGGTTGAGGTAAGGGGAGGAGGCGATCGCCTATCTTGGCAAAGAAGGGAAGCGATCGATCGCTAATAATCCTGTTGATGACGTATTGTTATAAATTTTGCGATCGCCTGCCTAAAGTTGAGCGCTTCAAGCCTGTTGCCCAAAATCCTCAAAAATTCATGGAAACGCTCTCTATATCTCTCTTCTCTTGGCGTTCTTAGCGTCGCTTTGCTTATCTGCTTGCTTAGTACCTTCCTAATTGCCCTGCCAATCCCGCGTTCAACAGCTTGGGATGGAGTACTGGACTAGCGTATGGCTGGATACTTGGCGGCATTTGGCGACAAATTACCCACCTTTTCCTGAGCGAGTTAGTCGGTTTAGCGATGACGTGGTTAATTGTCAGCGTTGTCACAGGTGCCGCGATGGCGAAATTACTGCGGGGAACTGCCATCCTCAAACTGACCTAATCAAATCACTAAAACTTAGCGATCGCCTCAGCCAAACCTCCAGAGAATCTCTCTTCCCTCTCTCTTCCCCTCTTCCTCTGAGTTCTCTGCGCCCTCTGTGGTTCATTAAAGCCAAATCCTGCCAAACCCCCCAAAAAGTTGAGCGCTAGATCTACAGCCTGTTTTACATCCATCACTGCTTTGGTTTTAGTAAGTATTCCAGTAAAACAAACTTAGTAATCAGCGTCTAAGAGAGGAGGCGATCGCCTTTCTAAGTAGTACCTATGCGATCAATTTAATTGTTACCCAGCAGCGCTGTTGCCTGTTGGACACTTTGGCGCACGGATTCAGCAGATTTCTGTAAAGCTGAGCGTTCGGCATCGGTGAGATTGAGTTCCAACACCTGTTCAACTCCCCGACATCCTACACGGCAGGGAACACCGATGAAAATATCCTCTAAACCATATTCGCCTTGAAGGTAGGCAGCCACGGGGACTTGCCGCGACTGATTGTGTAAAATTGCCTCTACCATCAAGCAGGCAGACGATGCGGGGGCATAGTAAGCGCCGCCTGTACGCATTAGTTCCACAATTTCCGCACCACCATTGCGAGTGCGTTCTATCAAGCGTTCGATGGTTGCTGCATCCATCAACTCTGTAATGGGAATGCCGCCAACCGTAGAGTAACGCGGCAAGGGCACCATCAAGTCCCCATGTCCTCCCAGTACCAACGCCTGGACATCCGCTGTGGAAACGCCTAATTCCATGGCGATGAATGTTTGAAAACGGGCAGAATCGAGAATCCCTGCCATCCCCATAACGCGGCGGGGGGAAAGGTTGCTTGCCTGCCATGCCAGGTACGTTACAACATCCAGTGGGTTAGTAACGACAATCAACAGAGCATCAGGGGAATGAGCGATCGCTTTTTTTGCCGCTTCAAAAACAATCTTGGCATTAATCTTCAGCAGCTCGTCTCTACTCATACCCGGTTTGCGGGGAATGCCTGCGGTAATGACGACGACATCCGAACCCGCCGTATCTGCATAGTCATTCGTGCCAATAATCTGGCTATCGTGACGCTCAACTCCCCTTGCCTCTAACAAATCTAGAGCAATCCCCTGAGGCATCCCCTCCACCACATCCAGCAGCACCACATCTGCCAAATTCTTCTCAGCAACCCGCTGGGCAAGGGTGCTACCCACCTTGCCACCACCAATAATGGAGACACGGTGCTCGTGACAGGGAAAAGGGGAATTAGGGGAAGATGCCATAACAGGGGAGCGATCGCGTAATTTAACTAACTTCTCTGTAGGCTCACATCTTGCACCTGATGTTCTCAATCATCATTCACCCCCTTCTTCTCCCTCCTGATTTATGAGGGAAGCCAGCTTTTAATTCCAGTTCCCCGGAACAGAGGGATCAGGGGGCTAGTGCAAGATCTGAGTAGGAGTAGCTTCAGCCGCTCCCTACACTGTTTCTAACTGCTCGGCGTGTAGCCAAATGTTCGGAGTGGGCACTTGACCAAATTTAACTAAAGCGTAGTCCCCCCTCATGTCCACAACTTCACCCTTAGTTTCAAACAGATAAGAGGGAAACCGTGAATCGCTGGCTTTCGCTTCTACACTGTTTTCTAGCTTTTCTTTGATCGCACGCACGAGCGCGCCTTTTTTAATTTTGTCTGCCATAGTTACTGCCCTTAATTCAGCGTCCCAATGCCTTTGTTTAGCATTTTACGGCTAGAAAGGGAATTTCAGCAGATTGGCGAAGGGAGTCTGTAAGTCTGTGAGTCCTGAGTCCTGAGTCCTGAGTGCTGAGTGGGGGAGAAAGTGTGAAGGGTGAAGTATGAAGGGTGAAGTATGAAGGGTGAAGTATGAAGGGTGAAG